>PUNC01000199.1 GCA_003551625.1 PVC group bacterium
CATACAATTACTATCATAATCCGGCAGCGATAGGCAGGGGTAAAAGAAGAACACAGCGACGATTGGATGAGCGACCCCCTTGATTCTTATATCCGGCGGAGGCGGGAAAGCGATAAAATTGCGTTGCGAGCAAATGACGAAACCAGGCCCGCAAATTTATCCCGGATTAATCCGGGAGATTGCGCAGCCTGTCCCGAGACTGCCAAAGATTGCTTCGCTACGACAAATGTCGGGGCAGCAATGACAGTCGAAGGATCTGCCAGCTCCTCGCAATGACCCAAAATGGTTCTATTTACTCACACAACTCGGAAACGAACCTCTTTATTTAACCAATGGGAGGGGTTAATGGGAAAAATTAAGCTGCAGCATTGGGTGGCGGCGGTAGCATCTATCCTGTTTTTGAACGCCTGCCAGACCGCGAGGATGGCGGTCCCCGGCTTCCTGGAAGAGCGGGCCGACGTTCTGGCCTGCGTCGGACGGCAGGGGTTCTTGCGGGGCGAGAGGTTCTCCTTCGGCGACTACCAGGTCGAGCGGGTCAGGCGCGGCTGGATCCGCCGGGTTGACTGGGACCTGGCCTTCGCCGAGGGCAAAGCGGCCCGCCAGGAGTCCGAATACCAGCTGCGCACACCGGAAGGCGTACTCTGGCAGGGGCACGCGATCACCGGGGTCCGGAAAGAGGACATTACGGGCAAGGTCGGCCGGGGCAGCTGGACCTGGGAGCTTACCTCGGAAAGGAGCTACCTGGTACGTTTCGCCGACGAGAAGCAGGAGAATTTCTGGACGCTGGCGATGGCCGAAGGTCTGGGCGACACCATTATGAACGGGGAGTTTTCCGACGGGCAGACCATCTACCGGGTCGAAGGCACCTACCAGCTGGCCGGAACTCCGATGCCGCTCTCCGACCCGTCCGGCTACATCATCTATCGTGAGCATCGCGCGGTGGCCGCGGTGGAGGTGATCAACGAGGGCGCCGTTTATCTCGACCGCGAACTGGAGCCGCTCCAGCGCGACGCGCTGGCCGCCGCCGCCACGGCGCTGCTGCTTTACAAGGACATTTCGGGGAGGTAGGCGGTTGGGAAAGGCGAATGTCCAATTTCCAATGTCGGATGTCGAATGTCGAAGTAACCACGCCTTCCCCCCGTGAGAAAGGACGCATAGCGCAGAGAGCATGGTGCATGGGGCATAGCGATAAACGAAAACAGTGATCCGTGATCGGTAAAAGGCCCAGGGCCTCGGCCCCTTTTGACTCACACCCACCCTCCATTACTTCGTTCAGGAGAGGCGGGCAGGCCTGCCCTCTCCCCCCGCAAGCGGGGGGAGAGGGTTTTTTTAGATAGGATTGCAGGGCTGAAGCCCTGCGCTACGAAAAGGGAGGAAATAGAAACGGGGATTAAACCTTCCAAAGCATTTACTGGTTAAATATATGAGCCAGGAATCCGGTGTTAAGAATAACAATTATCCATAGCATTGGCGGGCTGATGCTGTTATCCTCGTTAAAGGCCGGCCTGACTTGCTGGAAGATTTAGGCCGGAAGGCCAAAGAGAGAATGTAATGAGTCCGCGCATTAAACCGCCTTTCTCAATTCTTCTTGCTTGTTTAATCCTCCTCGTCCTGCCGGTTCTGACCGCCGCCGGGGCCGAGTTCACTTACACCGGTTACGGGGCTAACCTCGCCGTCACCGGCTCTCTCCACGTGGTAACGCTCAACGGGGAAAAGTTCATCCTCGACGCCGGTTCCTTTCAGGGCGGCGACGGAAAAGATATCCCGCCCATCACCCCGGAAGTTATATCGGGCGTGAACGCGGTGATTATCAGCCACGCCCACGCCGATCACATCGGCCGCCTTCTCAAACTGGTCAAGCTCGGCTATGAGAACAAGATCTACGCCACCACCCTGACCGCGGAATTCCTGCCGATAATGCTGCGAATGAGCGCCCGACACGGCGACTTCGGCATAGAACGTTTCTACTACTCATCAAATTCAATGCGGCGCGCACGGCGCGAGGGCAGGTCCGCCCGCGCCCATTCTCATAACAACTGCTCCTCCGGCGAAACGATCTTCTCGCCGTTCTTCATCAGCGCTTCCCGCGACGAACTGGAAAACCGCTCCCTTTACTACTGCCCGATCTGCGCCAGGATGGATGTTGAATCGGTATTGAGACTGGTCGAGCCGAAAGAGCTCCGGGAACCGTTCAAGGTTGCCGAAGAAATAACGGCCGAGTTTTACCACACTCCGCATATGCCGGGTTCGGCCATGATCCTCCTCCGGGACACCGAAGGGGGAGGAAGCATACTTTACACCGGAGATTTCGGAAGCGGCCTGTCGCCCTTTCTTCCCCCGCAGGAAAAAGTGAGCCAGGCCGATTGGGTAATCGTCGAGGGTATCCACGCGCCCGGAGACACTCATAAGGTCGAGGAACGCCAGCACCTGAGACAATTCGTGGCCGAATCGATCGGAGCCGGGAAAAGGGTGATCATCCCCGCTTTTGTGCTGGACCGGACCCAACAGGTGCTGCACGAGCTTTCGGTCGCCAGACGGGACGGTCTGCTGCCCGAAAATACCGCCATCAAGGTATTCAGTCCTTCCGCCAACGAGATCAGCGGGATTTACGCCCAGACCCTGCGCGAAGATAGATTCGCCGCGTATGTGAGCGAAACCTACCGCGAGCAGGGGCCCTTCGACGACATCTACCAGGTCCCCTACCCCGGCGATGACGAGGTGGCTTACGGCGAGGTGGCGATCGTCTCCCCGGGTATGGCGGATGCCGGTTTGGCAAAAAGAATGGTCGAGAAATGGGTTTCCGACCCCAGAACAGCGTTTGTCTTCGTCAGTTACCAGGCGGAGGGGACCCTGGGAAGAGAGCTGACGGAGCTGTCGGATTCACTGGTGGAGCTGGTCTTGAAAAACGGGACGAGCATAACCGGAACGGTAGTCAATGAGAACGTCTCCATGGTGCTCCTGGATACAGGCGTGGGCCGGCGGGCGATCAGCCGTTCCGCCATCGATTCCATTCAGCCGGGGACGCCGACGATCAATATCGACGGCGAGATTTACCCCGTCCAGGCGGCTATCCGACGATTTCACGGAATGGGAGGACACGGAGACGTTGAGCAGATCCATACCTTTTTAGCGGATATAGAAGGCCTGTCGGCGATTCTGATCGTCCACTCCGACGCCCCCGTCGCTGAAACCCTGACCGAATACTACAGCACCCACTTCCCCGATGTTGAAGTTCTGGCGCCGGAAAGCCTCGAAACTTACACCTTCACGAAGTAGGACGCCCCCGGAAGTCCCGGATTCGGGAAAGGTTCCACGCCCTTTAGAAAAACGCATAGGGCATGGCGTCGCTCCACAGCCTGAACAAGCGAGTAATCCGTGATCAGTCCCGACTTAAGACTGTCGGGATCTCCGCTTCGCTACGATGATCCGGTTATAGGCCCAGGGCCTCGGCCCCGTTAGAAAAGACGCATAGCGCAAAGAGCATGGAGCATGGGGAAGAACGAAAACAGTAATCCGTGATCGGTTATCCGTGATCAGTAAAAGGCCCAGTTCTCTCGTAAATAAGTAAGCAGTAAACAGTAAGCAGTTAGCAACTCCGCGGCCTCGGCCCCTTTCTTTCAGCCAGGTTCATCAGTCTTTACCTAATAGCCTAACAGTCTAATCCCCTACAGCCTGTTTTCCGTCTCACACAAAGACACGAAGGCACGAAGAAAAAATCAAAAGGCTAAACGACTAAATTTATCCACGAATTACACAAAATTCGCGAAAAATACCCCCCCTCACCCTGCCCTCTCCCCCCGCAAGCGGGGGGAGAGGGTTTTTTAAAGATTCTCTTTCGTTCAGGAGCGGCGGGCAGGGCCTATCCTTCTTTTGGCTCAAGCCAAGGCGCGGCAGTACTCTCCCTATTGAGAGGGGCGGGGTTTTCCCCGGTCGGCGACTTTGATGTATTTCTGAAAGAAGAGCGAGTTGGGGATATTGATATAATCACCGCCCGAATCCCGGAGGAGGGTGAAGAACGTGTTTATCGCTATTACCCGGCCCCTGATGTTGTCGGGCTGGATCTCAATCATATCGTTCAGCTTGAAGGGCGAGCTGAAATAAAGCAGCAGTCCCGCCAGGATGTTTCCGATCAGGCTCCAGATGGCGAAGAAAGCGATGGCAATCATCGCGGCCAGGCCGGCAATGGAGACCCAGATGTTCCTTATCTCGATTCCCCAGATATGAACGATCAGCAACGCCCCCACCAAGGCGAGGATGGCCGAAAGGATCTTCTTGACCAAGATATACCTGCTCTGCGCCAGGCTGTTTCTTAGCATCGTCTTCCTGGCGTAGAATTTCAGAAAACTGTAAACCGCGATAAAAATCGCGGCGACCACGCCGGACAGAATCAATTTTGTCACCAGTTGCCTTTCCACGACTAACCTCCTTATCACAACAATTTGCTGCTTAAAACTTCCGCCCGCAAACACCCACTCCGGCCAAACAAAAGGATCTTACACCAGGAAAGCGGGGGGCGGTACGGCAAAACGGATTTCTCCGGGGAAGATGTCGGCCTTGAAGGGACCGGGGGAAACCTTTAGAGTAACAGCAGGCTGCAACCACAACCAGATAAAAGGGAGGACGAACAGATGAGCACGAGAGGTCTTCTTTACAAGCTGGCCCGTCTTCTCGGAGATATAAACGCCGTTCAGAAGGGAAAGGTGGGGAGAAGGATCGGCCGGAGGACGGCGGGGCGGGCGACCGGGAGGACACTTCGGAAACTGTTTAAGTAAGGCTGATTCCGGATTTCAGCCCCGAAAAATGGCTCCTACGGCGCCATCTCGAGATAAAATTCAAGATTGCAGAAACAACCACCTGACAGACTAAAAGGCTAAAAAGCTTGATTTAACTACGAATCACGCAGATGAACACAGATGCGGACCGGTTTGTTGCTCCGCACCCTATCCCCCCTTTTTCTGACCCCGATGAAAGACCATCGGGGCAGGCATCCTAACAGGATCGACTGGATTAGAATTGCTCCGCGGCCTATCCCCCAATTTTGACCCCGATGAAAAACTATCGGGGCAGGCATACTAACAGGATCAACATGATGGGTTGCTCCGCGGCCTCGCCCTCTTTGGGCTCACACGAACCTGTCCTGAGCGAAGTCGAAGGAGGCACAAAGGCACGAAAAAAATACTTAAAAGATAAATAGCCCCCCTCACCACGCCCTCCACCTGCCCGCCATCGCTCTCGCTCAGGCGAGGCGGGCGGGTTACTTCGTTCAGGAGAGGCGGGCAGGCCTGCCCTCTCCCCCCGAAAGCGGGGGGAGAGGGTTTTTTTTAGCTAGGATTGCAGGGCTGAAGCCCTGCGCTACGAAAATATCGGGGAGGCCAAGCGCAGGGAAATAAGGGTGGAAAGACGTTACTCCAAATAAGTCTTCAAGAAATCGGCGATGGCTTTTGAGTAGTCGGGTTCGCTGACCAGGTAGCCGTCGTTATGGCTGCCGCTGATGACGGCGAATTCTTTCGGTTCGGCGGCTTCCCGGTAAAGCTGCTTGCCCATCTCAAAGGGGACCAGTTCGTCATCCTGGCTGTGGATGAACAGCTTGGGAAGGGCAAGACCGCCGACCTTGGAGATCGAGTCATACTCGTTGGTCACCATCAGCCTGACCGGGAGGAAGGGGAAGACAATCCTTCCCATATCGACCGTCGAAGTGAAGGTCGATTCCGCGATCAGGGCGCCCGCCTCCCTCCTTTTCGCCAGCTCGATCGCCACCGCTCCTCCCAGCGAACGCCCGAAGATGACGATCTTCTCCGGCTCTATCCCCCGATCCTCGCGCAGATGGCGCCAGGCGGCCTCCGCGTCCAGGTAGGTTCCCTCTTCGTTGGGGCGGCCTTCGCTGCGGCCGAAACCCCGGTAATCAAAGATAAAGACGTTCAGGCCCAAACGGTGGAGGATGTTGATCAGCTCCAGGCGGTGGGAGATATTTCCGGCGTTGCCGTGGCAGAAGATGAGCGCCGGAGCGCCGTCTTCCGACGGCACCCACCAGCCGTGGATCCGGACCCCGTCGGAAGTGGACAGGTAAACGTCCTCGTAGGGCAACCCGATGACGTCGGGAGTCGCTTCCAACTCGGAGGAGGGGAAATACAGCTGGGCGTGCTCAAACCTCCGCAGCATAAACCAGAGGACCAGGACAACCAGGGCGAGCAACGCGATTGTGGCGATAGGCTTCATCGCGGTTAATCTACCAGCTATGAAGCGGGGGGTTCAAGAAGAGAAACAAGGGGGAGAGTTGATAAGATTATAAGTTGATTAGAGGGAAACGTCCCCCCTCACCCACGCCCTCCATTGCTTCGTTCAGGAGCGGCGCCCACCTCACCCTGCCCTCTCCCCCCGGAAACGGGGGGAG
>PUNC01000219.1 GCA_003551625.1 PVC group bacterium
CGGCTCCTCTCCGCGATGGCGGCAGATCGCGGCGATCCGGAGGCCGTCGTCGAGCCGGCAGTAGCCCGTCGGCCCTTCCGCCCGCGCCGCCCCGCAGCCGCGGGGGCAGATCCGGCAGGCCGGGGGGTAGAGTTCCCTGAAGGGGTTGTTCATTTAATCTGCTAACTGCTCACCGATTACTACCTTACCGTCTTCCCGGTTTGCCTTTTGACCGCCGTTGCGGTATAAGGATACCTGATGAAATGCGTCGTGCAAAGAGTCGCCGAAGCCGCGGTTTCCGTGGGCGGCCGGGAGGTTTCCCGGATCGGCCGGGGGATGCTGGTGTTGCTGGGCGTGGGGGCCTCCGACGGCGAGGAAGAGGCGCTGGCCCTGGCCGAAAAGCTGTCGAAGCTCAGGATCTTCGACGATGAAGCGGGAAAGATGAACCTCGACCTGAAGCAGGCGGGGGGGGAAGTCCTGCTGGTTTCCCAGTTCACCCTTTACGGCGATTGCGGCAAGGGGCGCCGGCCGAGCTTCACCTCCGCCGCCCCGCCGGAGAAGGCCCGGGACCTGGTAAGCTTCTTCCGCGACTGCCTTTCCGCGGCCGGCCTTTCCGTCGGAGAAGGGGTCTTCGGGGAGAGGATGGAGGTAAGCCTGGTCAACGACGGCCCGGTGACCCTGATTCTGGAAAAATAGGAGAGAGTCTTTGAGCGAGCCGCTGATTCTGATAACCAACGACGACGGCATCACCGCCCGCGGGCTGAACGCCCTGGCGGAGGCGATGAAAAATATCGGCCGGGTGGAGATCGTCGCGCCCGACAGCGAGCGAAGCGCCACCGGCCACGCCATCACCCTTACCGATCCGCTGCGGGTGGAGAAGGTCTATCGCAACGGGGAATTGTTCGGGCACGCCGTAAGCGGCACCCCGGCCGATTCGGTGAAGGTGGCCGTGAAAGCCATTCTCGACCGCCCACCCGACCTGGTGGTCTCGGGGATCAACCTCGGCCCCAATACCGGGGTGAACGTGATCTATTCCGGCACGGTCTCGGCGGCCACCGAGGCCGCGATTATGGGAATCAAGGCGATCGCCGTTTCCCTGGGAACTTTCGTCAACCCCGACTACACCGCCGCCGCCCGCTACGCGACCTGGCTGGCGGAGAAAGCCCTCTCCCATCCCTTCCCGCCCGGCGTCGTCCTCAACCTCAACGTGCCGCCTATCCCGGAATCGGAGATCCGGGGGGTCAAGCTTACCCGCCAGGGTCAGGCGGGCTACGAGGAGGTGCTGGAGAAGCGCGAGGATCTGCGGGGCAAGACATATTACTGGCTGGGGGGAGAACTGCTGATCTCCCGGGACGGCGAAGACTGCGACAGCCGGACCCTGGATAGCGGGTATGTCTCGATCACTCCCCTGCAGTTCGATATGACCAGCTATCCCGCCCTGACCGAGCTGAAGCGATGGGGGCTTGAAAGCGGCGATCGCGAACCGATGGAGAATAGATGAAGAGCAAGCTGACGGCGATCTGCGTGGCGGTCTTATTCTTAACCCCCGTTTTGGCGTTCTCCTCCGAACCGGGCGAAACCGCCGCCGAAAAGGAAGTCGAAGCGGAGATAGAGGCGCTGCTGGGGGAGGACGAGGAGGCGGCCCGCCGGGCGCATCAATCGCTGCTCGAAAGAGGGCTGGAAGCGGCCCCCCGGCTCCGCTCCCGCCTGGACGAAGCCGAGGGCGAAGCCGCCGTTCGGTTGATATTCATCCTCAGCCGCGTCCGGGATCCCGGCTCGGCCGAGGTCCTCAAGAAAACCTGGGAAGAGAGCGACCGGACCGATGTCAGGCTGGCGGCGGCCATGGCGCTTTGCCGCCTCGACGTCGAGTTCGACCGTTTTCTCAACTTTATCGCTGGGTATGTCCAGGAGGGCGATGAAGAGGTGCGGCTGGAAGCGATGCAGATGCTGGGTTATATCGGGGACGCCCGGGTGGTGCCCCTCCTGTCCCGGATCTTCTACGACGAGCGGCAGACCGACTTTGTCCGGCAGGCCGCTCTCTGGGACCTGGCCCACACTCCGGTCCCGGAGTCGGTTTACGCGCTGACCGAGATGGTCGCCGACCCCGAAATCGACTGGTTTTACAAGGAAATCATCCTCACCGCGCTCAGGCACCTGGCCCAGGAAGAAGATTTGGTGAACGTGATCACGGAAGAGCTCGAGAGGATCCAGCGGCTGCCGGTTCGCCGCGCCCCTTCCGACCAGTGAAGGTTTTGGGCGGATGAAGCCGCGCGGCGGTTCATCTCAATCTTCAACCCTTCTCCTCCTCGCGGCGCTGCTGGCCGCGACCGCGGTTCCGGCCGTTTTTTCCTGCCGGCCGTCCGAACGGAAGGAGGAGCGAGACCGCCCTCCCCATACTCCGACTCCGGATGTTCCGGCTCCGGATGTTCCGGCTCCGGATGTTCCGACTCCGGATGTTCCGGCTCCGGAAAGAGTTCTTTTTCGCCATCGCTTCGAAGAAGGGGAGGATACCGGGTGGCGCTTTCTCTTTCTCGCGTTTGAGCGCGTCGAAGACGCCCCGGTAAGGATCTTCGGTTCGGGCAAGGGCACAACCAGGATTGTCGGCCGCGGCCCCGACCGGGGCTGGGAGGCCGTCTCCGAGCTGGACAACTTTTGTTTTACGGTCCTGCGGACCCTGCGCGGGCAGAAGCTGGCGCTCTTCGTCGATCGCGACGCCGCGGCCGCCTGGTGGGATGGCCGGCGTCTGCCGCTGGGGGGGGAGGCGGGGCGGGCGCTGGAGGAAGATCTGCGGGGAAGACTGGAAGCCGGTTTCCTTCTCGACGAGCGGGGGGATTATTCCCAGCCCGACCCGGAGGAGAAGGGTTCTTTCCCGCTCTCTTCGGTTCCGTTCGGGCTGTTCTTTCCCGAGACGAGCGTCGAGCCCGGGGAGAGTTGGCGGTCGGCCCGGCCGCACGGCGTGTCGGTTACGGCGACCTTCGCCGGATATACTTCCTACGCCGGCGGCCGCCCGGCGGTGATCGAGCAGGAAGGCGCCGGCGATGGTTTTAGGTTTAACTCCCGCCACCTATTTGATATAGAAAAAGGACGGGCGCTGCGGGGTTATTTTTACTGGGAAGCGGACCCCGATCTTCCCGGTTACTCCGGCCCCGGGTTGATAATGCAAACCGGCTGGACGCTGATCCCGAAGGAGGCGGAGGAATGATCGATTATCTGCGAGGGCACGGCGAGGTATTCTTAGTTCTGCTCGCGGCGGTGATGGCAGTTTTGTGGGGGATCTCCCGGATCTTTCCTCCGATGAGCGCCGCCCAGCAGGTTATCCTGGCGGCAATGATCATTCTCTGGACAGCCGGTTTCGCCTGGTGCGTATTTAAAACGAAGTTCCCGTTCTTTTCCCGGCACAAGGTTGAAATCGCGATCATTCTTCTGGTTCTTTACGTAATCTCCCTGGCCTTGATCACGGTCTCGGAACTGTTTGACCTCAACTGGTTCTCCTGGCTTTAACCCGGATTATAAATAATCCGGGTTGGATTTGAACACCGGAAGCAGAGCATTTAAACTCAAAATCAAGCTTGTTCCAGCGCAATCGTTTGGACGGCTGCCCGGATAAGGATTAATCCGGGTTGCACCGTATTCATGCTTCGATTTATCCTCCTCATTCTTTCGGGAACGCTGGCGGCGCTTCCCGCTTTTTCGGCGGGGACCCGTCCGGCCCCCTCCCTAAAAGAGACCCGGACGATGCTGGGGACGGTGGTGTCGGTTGAACTGGCCGCTCCTCCCCCGGCCGCCGGGGAGCTCATCCTGGAACCGCTGTGGGCGGAGGCCGCCCGCCTGGAAGCTGTATTCAGCCGCTATCAGCCGGAAAGCGAACTCAACCGGATCAACCGCGCCGACGCCGGGGAATGGGTGAAAGTCGGGCCGGAGATGATCGAGGTGTTGAAACTGTCCCGCCGGTTCGCGGAATTGAGCGGCGGGGCGTTTGACGTCACCGTGGGGCCGCTGATGGAGCTGTGGGGTTTCTTCCCCCTCCGGGAGGGCGTGGTGCCGGAGGAGGCCGAGATCGAGGCGGCCCGTGAACTGGTGGATTGGCGTTCGGTGGAAGTCTGCCGGGAGCGTGAATCCGTCCGCCTCCACCGCCCGGGAATGGAGCTCGATCTGGGGGGCGTCGCCAAGGGTTACATCGTGGATCGCCTGGTCGATTTTCTCAAGGACCGCGGGGTAACCGACGCCCTGGTAAACGCCGGTGGTGACCTCTACTGTCTGGGAAACCGCCCGGGCGGAGGGCCCTGGAGGATCGGAGTGGAGGATCCCGGCGCCCCGGGAAGCCATCTCGAGGTTCTGGAGCTGGTGGACACGGCGGCGGCGACGTCCGGCTCCTACCATAACTATTTCATTCACGACCTGCGCCGCTACTCGCATATCATCGACCCCCGCACCGGCCGCCCCGCCGACAGCCGCGTCGAGGCGGTTACCGTCATCGCTCTTCAATGCGCGCCGGCCGACGCCCTGGCCACCGCGGTTTTCGTCCTGGGGGAGGAGGCGGGCCTGGATCTGATCGAGCGGCTGGAGGATATCGAGATATTGCTCATCATCGAACGCGACGATGAACTTATCTTCAGCGTTTCTTCCGGCTGGCCGGGGGTGGCGGCCGATTAGGCCGGAGTTTATAAAGATGAGTTCGCCACAGGGAGATAATTTTTTTCGCCGGGAGAAGCTTTTTATCTTCGCGCTTCTCTTCGTGGTCGGGTTTTTAATTTTCGTCCCCCGGGCGCCCGTCGAAGATCCGGCCGCCCGCGGGGACGGGGTCCCCACCCAGGAGGAACTGATGGAGGCGTGGAGCGCGGGCGATATCCCCGCCGGCGCCCGCCTGCTACTGACCGGGGTTATGGCCCTGTTTGCCGCGATCCTGATCTCCGGGATTTTTCTGAACGCAAACCGTATCTCCCGCGGCGTCTCCGCCCCCGCTTTCGCCGGGGTTTCGGTTCCCTGGGGCCTGTTTCCGCCGATTAAGATCGCGGTTTACACTCTTTTCGCCCTGATACTTTTTCAGAGTTTCGAAGCTTTCCTGGCCGGGGTGTTTCCGGCGGACTACCCGCAGAGAAAGGTTTTCCTGCTCATCAGGATCGCCCTGTTCCAGAACGCGGTCGTGCTGGCGCTGGTTCTTCTTTTCTTCCGGCGGAGCGGCCATTCGATCTCCCGGCTGAATTTGAACGCCGACCGCTTCCTGTGGGGTTTTAAGCGGGCGCTTAAAAGTTACGCCGCCTTCTTCCCGGTCCTGATCCTGATCCTGGTGGGTTCACACCATCTCAACCGTGTTCTTGGAGTGGAGCCCTCCCCGCAGCCGTTGGTCAGCCGCCTGCTGGAGGAGAGGGGATTCGCCCTATTCTGGCTGGGGGTGATAGCGGTCTTCCTGGCCCCCCTGGTGGAAGAGATCTATTTTCGCGGGGTCTTCTATCCGGCCCTGAAAAAATGGATCAAGCTGCCGGGCGCGATGCTGGTCAGCGCCCTGCTTTTCTCCCTGGTGCACCTGGAGCCGGCCGGGCTGATTCCCATCTTCGCGCTGGGAGTGCTGCTGGCCTGGAGCTACGAGAAGACCCGGGAGCTGATGGTCCCGATTATGATCCACGCCATTCACAACGCGCTGGTCCTGGTCTATTCCCTGGCGATCATCAGGGTCAGCGAGGGGATCGGGTAGGGGGGCGGCGAGGGGCTGAAGGTATCGTCTCGGCGCCGGGTAAGTATGAAAGTTGATAAGTTTATAAGACGGCAGATTACAGATTCCAGATTTTTGATTACTGTAATGCTCCGCACCCTCGGCCCCTTGGTTCTCACGCCCGCCCTCCATTACTTCGTGCAGGAGAGGCGGGCAAGCAGAGGCGCGGAGACGCTGGGGTTTAAATTTGCTCCGCACCCTCACACCCTTATTTAAACTACGAATCACGCGGATTAACACAGATGCGGACCGGGTTGTTGCTCCGCGGCCTCGAAAGATCGGTAATCCGCGATCAGTGATCCGTAATCCGGTAAAGGCCCAGTCCCCCTCCGTAAAGAAAGTAATCAGTTAGCAGTGTGCAGTTAGCAGAGTAAAAACTCAATTGTTGAAATGCCTACAGCCTAAGCCCCTACAGTCTGATTTCCGTCTCACGCCCGCCCTCCATTACTTCGTGCAGGAGAGGCGGGCAAGCAGAGGCGCGGAGACGCTGGGGATTAAATCTGCTCCGCACCCTCACACCCTTATTTAAACTACGAATCACGCGGATTTACACAGATGCGAACCGGGTTGTTGCTCCGCACCCTCGGACGCTAAATTTAAACAAACGGTTGTTGAAAATTCGGTTTCAAACGAGAATGGGTTGGTATAAATAACCGCTTCGTATCAACGAGACGCCGGCTGATATGCCGGCCGGGCAAC
>PUNC01000230.1 GCA_003551625.1 PVC group bacterium
AGTAATTATGCCAAAAACAGTTATTGATGGAATCCCCGTAGAAAATTACGGGACAAAATACACTTCTGAAGAAGAAGGAAGTGGATATGCATGGATGTTGTTTTGTGCGGACAAAGCCCCTGAAGACGATGATGAACTGATTGAGAGAATTGGGTTCATCAGAAGATACAGAGGGACAGGAATGCCATATACAGGCGAAGGACACGTGCGTAGAGTAGGTAGAAGAGTTCTAGCTGTTCAACGATTTGGATGGGATATTTAAAGGAGAGAATTATGAAAAATGAACACAGAGAAAAGTATGAGGAATTAAATCGCAGGTTTAGGGTGGCCTGGAACAAAGAATCTCCAAAATTCGTGAATGAAACCCTTATATCCTTGGTACAGAAATATGTTGAGGATGAATATTTCAATAATATACGATTAGGTCTGTGGGACGGCTTGGCTGTTGCTTTTGCAGCATATAATAGTCGTTCAGGACTTTCACTTGCAAAAATGGTTTGTATGCAGAAACAAGCAGCAAGGACGTTAATTCACAAGACATATTTTATTGTTAAGGTCAATTCTGATGCCATTACAGAAATTGTGGAAGTACTGCTTGAAGAGGAAATACTCGAAAGTGAGCAAGCTCCAGAAATAAAACCTTATCATTTTTTGCTTCGTGGAGTAGATTATTTCAAAAATAAGTAATAACATGGAGTTATTTTATGAATACCGAAATTATTTTACGTTTTGAATGCAGAGGAGAATGGTTTTCAGTCAATGAAAAAGGTGGAATCAGAAGAGATGTATTCAAAGATGATCCCCATTATGGGGAATTTTCTAATGATTGGATTCTCTTGGGCGGAAGCACTCATCATTGGCATAGAAAAATAACTGTTCCAATAAATAAAATTATTGAAAATCCCAAATTATTCATTGGTTGTTTGGTTTGGGATTTAGATCATGGACATGTCAGACAGTGGGGTGGAAAATATCAAGGAAAACTTCCTAGAGTAACAAATGCATATATTACATAACAATCAATAAAGGAAGGCATGCACACTATGCTTGAACAAATTAAGAAATACTTGGAAAGAAAAGGGATAGAATACACCATAACACAACTCCAATATTATGACAGAGCAATTCTGGATGATGTGCTTGTTGTGCTTGCTGATTGGGAAAATCCAGAAATAGAAAAGTTAAGTAAATTTCTGGAAGATCAACTTGTAACAGAATCCAAATTAATACCTGGATATGATGGGTCATACTTTATTTGCAGATGTAGTCATGCTTGTGAGATAGCAGCAGGAAACTACATAGTTTCGCATGGAGAGTGTACCTGTCGGGAATGCATAGAAAATAATCAGAATCTTATAAGATTCGTCCTAGACGAATTTAGCGACAATCCAAGAAGAGCATTGCCTACTTGGGCAAAGAATCTTTTAATCCAAAACGAAAAAATAACACTTGTTAAAGGGAACTTAGCAAGTGGATTTCTTCCAGGACAAAAAGACAATCCCGAATTAATTGTCAAAAAACTGCTAATGAAAAATCCATATGATAAATTCATTGTAGCTATTGATGGGCAAACAGCATTTACGACACAATTTTCTATTTGGAAAGTAATTAACTATTAATGGATATTAGGAAGAGGCTAGAAATAGCTTCTTCCAAACAATTCATTAATTGAAAAGGAGACTGAGATGAAAAGAAAACTAAAACAACTTCAGGATGTTCCATTCATACCTGAAGTTCAAAAAAGGATAGATAAAAATACTGTCTATTATACAGCAGGAAAGGATTGTGAGATTATTCGTTTACATAAAACGGATATATTTATTAAAGATGGAGATACAATAACTTTAAATAGTGGAGGATATCAAACCAAAAAAACAAAAAGTAGGATAAATAAAGCATTTGAAATGTTCGATTATCCTGATTGGAGTATTGAAAGTGATCGTGGAGTTTGGATTCTGTATAATAGTAAAACAGGTAAAGAATTTATATTTTATGACAGAATGCGGTTGAAATATGTTAAAGGGGATTTTAAATCATTAAATGCATCAGAAGCACCAACAAAGAAACAATTAATAGAATTAAGAAACGATGTAAGTAAGTATTCTAAAACATTTATTGAAAAATTAATGAATGATGAAATTCCACGTCCAAATGCTGGTCATTGCTGGTATTGTAATTTCTTTTTACATGAATCTTCACAACATATCCTTTCCCATGTTCGAGAACCTTATTATGTTCCTACATTATTGTATAATTCTGTTTTTGATAATCATTTATGTACTTTAAACAATGAAATAAAGCGTTTTTTGCTTTATAAATTAAAAATGTTGCAATCTGATAAAATTAATGATAATGAACAAGCTTTATTTGACTTTTTCAATATAAGTGATTCTGTCCCAAAATATTTAGAATCAAATCTTAGGAAATTCGTATACAGAAAATTGAGTATGCCGATCTAAAAGGAGCATTGCATGAGATTTGATGAGAAATGGATGAGATTCTTTAAAGAAGGGATTCTGGATGGGATACATGCAGCAAAATATCATATTTCTACTGGACCTGCAATTATGTTCATAAAAAAATACCCTGAAGAATTTAGATCAACTCCTGAAAAATTATATTGTGAAGCATTTTTGTTTGGAAAACGTAAAGCGCATATACTTAAAGGAAAGATGGAAAACCTAGAAATGTATAAATTCTTATATGCAAATGAATTTCTGATAAAAGAAGATGGTATAATTATTTTTAATCCTGAATCTAGGTAAGAGGAAACATGCAGATGTATCGGACAGTTAATGTTATTGGATTTACTCATTGATGATGCTCAAAACGTCTTCCTTTGATGAAGTACTTCTGGATACAGAAGTAAAACATGTTCCACTTATTCAATGTCCTGTTTGTGAAGGTATTGGATATCGAGAAATTGAATTCTTAAAAAACCAGGAAATTAAATTTACCCGGAATTGTGTAATGTGCAATTCTTCAGGATATTGTACAGAAAATCACTATAACGGATGGAAATTGTATGCAATTCAAGAAATGAAAGAACAGTTCTATCAATAATTGTGGTAATTGAGAAGGGAGAATATATTCTCCCTTCTACTATTCTCACAATATATGAACACACAACAAGGAAGGTGACTATGCACAAGCACGACATGGATACTTTTGCCCATCATTTAATTAATTTTCTTGAAAATAATTCTTTTTCACAAGTAGAAGCCCACTGTCCAATGAATGCATTTGAATTTGATTGTGACTCCGATACATTTCCATATTGGTGTAAAGAATTTTTTGGAGATTATATCTGGGAATTTGAAACAATATATAAGCACGAATCTATATATTGTCCCTGTGACAGATTCGGTTCTGTTAATTTAGTAGTCAAATGGTCTTGAATTCGTCTTGAAGAACTCGGATATATCTAAAGGAGGGATTATGAATAAAAATAAAAAACTACTTTTACATTTTCTTCCTGTATTAAGAAAACTTCAATCAAATCTTAATGGTGAATGTTCCTTAGGACTTAGTTGTTGTCCCTGGTATATATCGCATAATTTACAATATGATAAGCTTTGGGAATGCTATGATTGTCATAGAATGTCCAGGCACATTAGTCCTAAAATAGGAAGAGGATATAGTCCTCATTGTCCTTGTCGTATCTTAGGAAAAAAAGCAATTACAGAGCTAGATAATCTTATAGAGGAGTTAGAACAATGGCATGGGTAATCGCAAGGGATTTAATCAATTCTGCTCATAATAACGATGTAGGCATGGGTGAAGGACCGGGAAATGTATTTGTAGTTCACAAACCTATTGAGTTTCGTCTTTATGATGGAGATAAAAACTTAAACTACATCGGATACATAAGCTATGACCAGCTTATGGATGTTGATGAAAGAGCTTTTGCTCCTCTTGATTGGGCAAAAGCTAATGTTGGTTGTGCTGAAATGCAGTACATTGACCCCGTGACTGGTAAATGGGAAGTTCTATAATAAGGAGTATTATAATGAATATATTTTATATGGTTATCTTAATACTCATATTTGGAATGATAATAGAACATATGGCAATGTCACGTGAAATCTTAGAATTGTTGGAAAATATTCAATAAAAGGAACATTATAAATATGAAAAAGACACTTAATGCATTTCCTTACCAAATAGTAAATGAATTTCCATACAAAAAGGAATTCGCTGAAGCTATCATTTCAGTTTTAAATGATAAAAGAACTTGTCACAATTGTCCCATAGAATATCTATATATTACGACACATGATATTGTAAGATATCTGCCCAGACATTTAAATGGTAATTGTGTCATTTGTAGTCACTTCTTTGGTTGGAATTTAGAAAACTGTCCTTGTTTCATCTTAGGTTCATCTGAAACAGGTAAACAGGCTTGGATTAAATTAGAAGAATTTGGATACATTTAATAGGAGGTTTTATGTGTAGTACAATTGATTATACTAATCCTTCATATCAAAAAGAACCAGAAGAAGGGGAAGGTTGGAAAATATTTGCTGTTTACCCAAGAGGCTTATATTCCATGACAACGCATCGTAGAGTTGAACCTTATCTAATAAATGAATGGATACATTTTAAAACAAAATATATGTCATTTTACCCAGATAATGATGGTTTTTGCTTTTTCTTAGATAAAGAAATTGCAAAAGACGTTCTTTTCAAATGGAGTAACTCCGATATTCATGATATTCATGAACAAAAATATCAAAACTTCTCTTATCAGCTATACAAAATACATTATAAAGAATGTTTAGGATCTATGCTTATGTGGATAATAGATTATTATGGGCATAGAGGAGCAATAGCAAAACAAATTCTAATTAAAGGAGAAAAACTATGGAAAAAACAGTTGTACAAAACAGACCATACACAGTAACAGAAGTTAAATTCCCTGACTGTGTAATTTATTATTTCTATCATGAAGATGATGATGGAGAGTATTTTGATCAACTTGTTATGTCTTGCTGCATAGAACAACAACAACTTCATGCAATCACTACCATGCTTGCATTTGAATATGAAAGAGGAATTATTGACAGTATTCATAAATTGAAAAAGCAACTCGATAATATGGAGTAATTATGGGCATAAAATGCAACAACAAGATTTGGTCGCCTGGATATCCGATACCAAAAGACGATGGATATCCGGCAAGTGCTTGGGGTTCGTATCTTCCTGGAGATGAACCTGGATGGAAGTGTATGGAAAATGATACAGCATGTCTTGGGGAAGAATGTCCGATATGGAAACCAAAGAAAAACATTCATAAGGAGATCATGAAAAAGAAACGACAACTCCTTAAAAAAGCAAAAGAAAAAGGACTGTGGGAGAATTTTGGACAGGATGAGGTTCATAAACTGGAAGACGAATTTCCAGATAGAAAATATGAATCAATCATTAATGATTTTGATAATTGGTGTATGGATGTGACTGATAGCGATTTAAAATAGGAGGACAAGTAATGAACTTAGATCAGGACATTATTAATCGGCTAGAACGTCCTATTCGTAAAACTTGGGATTACATAGGACCAGATGCCCTTGAAGCTTTTGGGGACACTAACAATGAAGGGGCTATTGAATTATGTTTGGATGCGAATCGGCTTGTTACAGCAGCAGAAGATCCAAACGCTGAACTGTTGGTTCTGCATTTGATTGATGAACATGGGTATACTGAAGTTCTGAAGTTTTTAGCTAAACATATTGATTTAGTGTAGAAATTTAAAAGGGGGAATTAATACTTCTCCCTTTTGTTGTTTCTGCAACTAATAACTTAAAGGAAAGTATAATGAATATAACTCCAGCAAATGAAGGAACAGATAATATTGTTTCATACGGTAATTGGACTATCAATCATATAGTTATTAAATTGGATAAATGGAAAATATTTACGATACAAGTACTTAATCGAGTGAAACAACAAAAGAAAAGGAGATAGTAATGGAAAAAATAGTACAAGATTTAATGGAAGAATTAATGCACGACAAAGATAATCGAGAAAAAATGAAACGAATAATTATGGAAGTAAAATTCAAACAATAATTGAACATATGGCAGGGTACTCGGTGGGAAGATTAAAACCAAAGGTTCTCCATAGCCAATCCTCCATCTTCCTTGAAGGTTCAACTCCTTCCCCTGCCACTATAATTAAAGGAGAACGCACATGTATAAAGATGCGCTTATATTATTTGTCGTGTTTGCGGTTATAACATTAATAATCGCAGGTTTATGGACGTTTGTTTCGGATAATATTCCACTCGAACGATTTTGGATAATATAGGAGAACTTATGTTTTTCGTGGAAGTAATTGCTTTAGCAATTGTACTATACTGTATTTACATTTTGTTC
>PUNC01000237.1 GCA_003551625.1 PVC group bacterium
GGTGGATATCGAAGCCAACCCGCCGACAACAACCACCACCACTACCGCCACCACCACCACGACCGCGCCGCCCACAACCACGACCACCTCCGCCGCCCCCACGACCACCACCATCGCTCCCGCGACCACGACTACCGTTACCACCACCACAGCCACGACCACGACCGTTCCGCCGGAAGGCCTGATACTCGACGCCCGGGTCTTCCTGGAAGGCGCCTACCAGCCGAGTTCGGGCAAGATGAGGACCCGGCTGCTGGAGGAGGGATACATTCCCCCCACCTCGCCCAACGGCGACGGGCGGACCGTGGAAAAAATTCCGCCGCGGGTCGTGGACTGGATCCATATCGAACTGCGCGAAACCCCGTCCGGGCCGGCCGTCTCCAGCCGCTCGGCTTTCGTCGATTCCGACGGTTACCTGATGGACGACGAGGGTCAGGGGACCGTCTTGATGCCCTGGCCGGAAGGCGGCGCCGGCGCGTACTTCATCGTCATCCGCCATCGCAACCACCTGGCCGTGATGAGTTCTTCGGCCCATTACCTGGAGCCGTTCGGTTACTCCACCTACGACTTCTCCGCCGGTCAGCACGCGGCCTGGGGCAGCGAACCGCTGAGAAATCTGAACCCCGGGGTGTTCGGGATGATAGCGGGAGATGTCGAGAAAAGCGGCGTGATCACCGCGGGAGACCGCGCCAACGCCTTTACCAACCGCGGCCTGGAAGGCTACCTGTCTCCCGATACGGTTCTGGACGGCATCGTCACCGCCGCCGACCGCGCCCGGATCTTTTCCAACCGCGGCAATGAGTCGCAGGTGCCGTAAATAGATTGCCGATTCCGGCTTCGGGATTACAGCCCGCCGGTTAACGCCGGGCAAAATTATGGATTGATGAAAACAGCGGCCAAAGCCATTAAATTCGCGGAACCGGCCGGAACCGAATTGCGGGAATGGGCCGGAGAACGGGTGGTCAGCCAGGGCAGGCGTTACCTCAAGGCGGTGGATGATCTTCGGGTTGCCGCCGACGGCACGCTGCGCGCCCGGGTGCGGGGCACGCAGAGCTACAACACGGAGGTCAGTTTCAATTCCGGGGCGAAATGGATCTCGCAATGCGACTGCCCCTACTACTGGGGTCCCTGCAAGCACGCGGTCGCCGTGATACTGACCTACCTGGCCGCCCTGAAAAACGACCGCATCCCACTGTAGGCCGATTTCGGGGATTGACGCCCGGCCCGCCGGAACCTCCCCACAGCCAGAACAGCCCGGATTCGAATAATCCGGGCTGTCTTTTTGTCCGGATTATGGATAATCCGATTTAAAGCGGCGCCACGGCGCCGCACTCCAAATCCGCTTCACCCTGCCCCCTTATACTTCAGGAAGCGTTTTAGAGTATGTGTAGGAGTACGTGTAAGAGTATGTTTAAGAGTACGGGTTCACATATTTCATTCGTGCCATTAGCGCATTCGTGTAATTCGTGTTCCCCAATAGGGGGGTGAGGGACTGGGCCTTTACCGAAACACTTCATTTCTTTGTGCCTTCGTGCCTTTGTGTGATCCAACAGGGGGCGAGGGTGCGGAGCAAATTCAACCACAGCGTCTCTGCGTCTTCGCGCGAGAATAAGGGGGGGGTGAGGGACTGGGCCTTTAACCGATCACGGATTACGGGCCATTGCCGGGCCCGTTTTACTATGTTTTTCCTCCTTCCGCGTTTTCTTTTCTGCTAATATTCCGACAACGTTTTCCACCGCGGTAGGCTCCAAACCGGATGGCTGAATGACGAATCTACGGATCAATATCGGCTGCGGGATGACGCCGACCGAAGGCTGGCGCAACTTCGACAACTCGCCCGGCCTCCGCCTCGCCCGCGTTCCCCTCCTGCCCGAACTCTTGCGAAGAACCGGCCTGATCAACGAATCGCAATACGCTTTCATCCGTTTCGCCCGGGCCAACCGGATCGAATACTGCGACGCGTCAAAAAAAATTCCGCTGGGCGACGGCGCGGCGGAGGTGATTTACAGCTCGCATATGCTCGAACACCTTACCCCGGCCGGGGCCCGCTCCTTCCTGCGGGAGGCGGGAAGGGTCTTAAGGCCGGGGGGGATAATCAGGCTGGCGGTTCCGGACCTCTCCCGGCAGGCAAGAAAATACCTCGAAGAAGGCGACGCCGACGCCTTCGTCACCGCCACCGGGCTTGCCGTCCCGGAACGGAGGGGTATTGCCGGCCTTCTCGGGAGACTGGCGGCCGGACCGCGCCATCACCGCTGGATGTATGACGGCCCCTCGCTCCTCCGCCTCCTGGCCTCCTCGGGCTTCACCGAAGCGAGGGTAATGCCGCCCGGCGAAACCGGCATCCCCGATCCCGGGCCTCTCGACCCGCGGGAGAGGGAGTCGGACAGCGTTTACGCCGAGGCGGTTAAGCAAGCCTGACGGCCTTTCCGGTTCCGAATTGTGCGGGATGAGGAAACTTAAGGTATAATATGTTGGTTTCTTCCGGATGGCGCGGTTAAATTTACCCGTGGCGGGCCGGCGCGAGAAGTGTTTACCCCGAAGAATCCGGGGTAATGAGCAACCAAGCAATCTCTCGGATCAATCTTCGGACGGGAATAAAAGCCGCTTCGATCAAACCTGGAGCGATCCCTGAAAACATCGAGAAAACTGCTGCTTTCCCTGGCCTTCATTCTTCCGGCCGTCGGCGTCGCCCCCGAACGCCTCTATCCCCAGCAGCCCGAACTCCGTTTCTCCACCTTCCTGGGCGGAACGATGTGGGACTACGCGGAAGCGGTCGCGACCGATTCGTCCGGGGATATCTACGTCGTCGGGCGGACCCGCTCCGAAGACTTTCCCACCGCCGACCCCTACCAGGGCGAAAAAAAGGCCCAGAGCACCAATTTTGACCGCTTTCTCAGTAAAATCTCGGCCGACGGACAGGACCTTGTTTACTCCACCTACCTGGGCGGAGAAGGGGATAAAGTGCAAAGCTGGGGAAGCGCGGTGGCGGTCGACGGCGAGGGGCGGGCGATAGTCGCCGGCTATACCGAATCCCCCCACTTTCCCACCCGGAACGCCCTGGCGGGCGGCGAAAGCCTGCGGGGGGCTAAATCCGCCTTCGTCACCCGGTTTTCCCCCGACGGGAAGAGCCTTGACTTCTCCACCTACCTGGGAGGCGGCGGCGCCGAGGAGGCCTGGGCGGCGGCGGTGGACGAAGAGGGAAACATCTATATCGCCGGCTGGACGAATTCGACCGACTTCCCCGTCGAATCCGCCTATCAACCGTCCCGGGCCGGCACGGGGGAGAATCCCGACGTTTTCGTCACCAAGTTCACCTTCGATGAGGCTACGGAAACCCTCTCCATCGCCTATTCCACCTACCTGGGCGGGAGCGCCGAGGAAGAACTCCACGGCCTGGCGCTGGGCGGCGACGGTTCCGCCTACCTGGTCGGCCAAACCGCTTCCGGCAATTTTCCCACCGAGAATCCCTTCCAGGAATCAAGAAGGGGAGGGGCAAGCGCCTTCGTCTCCCGCCTCTCCCCGGACGGCTCCTCGCTGCTCTACTCCACCTTCCTGGGCGGCGGCGGGCGCGACAGCGGCCGGGCGATAGCGGTCGATGACGGGGGCGACATCTACGTGGGCGGCTGGACCGTTTCCGCCGACTTTCCCACCCGGAACGCGCTTTTCCCGTCCCGGAAAGGCACCGGGGGCCACGAGGATGGCTTTGTGGCCAGGCTCTCGGGCGAAGACGGGGACCTGGTCTTCTCCACCTACCTGGCCGGAAACTGGAGCGAAGATATCAGGGGAATCGGGCTCGGCGACCGGGGGATCTTCGTGGCCGGGGAGACTCGCTCGTCAGACTTCCCACTGGCCCATCCCCACCAGGCGGAAAAACCATCCTCGGAGGGTCAATTCCGCGATACCTTTCTCTGCCTCCTTGCTCACGACGGCTCCGAACTCATCTTTTCCACCTACTGGGGCGGCAGGAACCACGATGACGCGGGCGGTCTGGCCGTCGATCGCCTCGGCCGGGTGGTGGTGGCCGGTTCCACCCGCTCCAACAACTTCCCCCTCCTTGACGCCTTCCAGGACGACCCCGGGCCCTGGAGGGCCCCATCGGGAGTGTGGATCCCGGTGGCCTTTATCTCCAAGTTCGAGTTTGAACCGCTTCCCTCGCCGACCACCACCACGACAACCACGAGTACCACTACGACCAAGACCACCACCACGGTCTCCACCAAACCATCCACCTCCACCGCCGCGACCACGACGCTTGCCACTACAACCACAACCACCACGACGACAACCGCCACCACGACCGCCGTCTTGCCCACCCCTCCGGCAACTCCAATGGCGACAGCCACCCCCGCCTTTCCGCCCACGCCGGAACCCACACCGGACCCGGTCAACGGCGGAATCTGGTATCTTCCGGCGGGCGGGACGAAGGTGGGGGAACTCGCTTTCGACACCTACATCCTGATCGCCAATCCGGGGGAGGAAGACGCCGGGGTCGAGATCGCGTATGTCGGGGAAGACGAGGAAATCGGTTGGGCGCCGCAGACGGTGGCCGCCGGAACGCGCTTTACGGCGAATATGAGAGCCTCGCCTTCCGTGGGACCGGGACGCGAAAACGTGGGAACTATCGTCCGCTCGACCAACAACGTTCCCGTCATTGTCGAGCGGGCGATGTATTTTCCCGGAGGCGGGGACAATTCCGGCTGGACCGGCAGTCACAACACGATCGGCTTGAACCGGGCCGGGACGGAGTGGTTCCTGGCTGAAGGCGCCACGCATATCTTCGACCAGTATGTTCATATTTTAAACCCCGGAACTTTGCCGGCCGAGGTGACCGTAACCTTCTTCAACCAGACCGGCAAGGTCGCGAGCGAAGCTATGAATTTGCCCGGCCGGAGGGTCTGGACGGTCAAGGCCGGCGATGTGAAGGGAGCCGGAGGGCGGAGCCAGCTCTCCACGCGGGTGGAGAGTACGGTTCCGGTGGCCGTGGACCGGACGATGTATTGGCCGAAGGGTGGCAAGTGGAAAGACGGCCACGCCACGATCGGCGTGACGGAGTTTGCCGAAGAGTGGTATCTCCCCGAAGGAGCGACACACATTTTCGACCAATTTGTCCTGGTGGCCAACCCCAACGAGAATACGGCCGCGTCTGTCAGCTTCACTTTCACCGATCAGGGCGAGGGAGTCTGGAACCAGGAAACCGAGATCCCCCCCTTGAGTCGTTACACGGTCAAGGCCAACAACATCGTGGGCGTTGCCGATCAGGTATCGACAAGAATAACTTCAAATATCCCGGTAGTGGCCGAGCGGGCGATGTATTGGCCCCAGGGCGACGCGCCGGGCTGGACCGGCGGACACGGCACGGTTGGAGTATCGAAACCGAAAACCGTCTGGCAGCTTCCCGAAGGCGCCACCCACATCTTCGATATGTATGTCCTGGTGGCCAATCCCAGCAAAGAAGAGACCGCCAATGTGACCTTCATCTTCCGGGGCGGGGAGGGGATCATCGACCAACCCCTGAACAGATCGGTCGAACCGGGACGGCGTTTTACGGTCAAGGCCAATGACGTGGTGGGCCAGCAGAAGCAGGTCGCGACCACGGTGGAATCCGACATTCCGGTGGTGGTCGAGCGGGCGATGTATCTTCCCGGCCAACCGCGATGGAAGACCGGCCACGTGACCGTCGGTTGGGGGGAGTAGAGAGGCCGGCGATCGTTCCCGATTCGCCGAAATTCTTTCCTTGACAATCTCCGCCGCTGTCCTTGCCGTTGAGGAAGGCTTCGACGACTTCATCGATCCCGAATGGACGATTCCCGCCGGCTGGACTTTCGAGGGAATCGGCGAGGGGGATATTTTTACCGAAGAGGGCTGGTTCGGCCAATCCTCCCCGGCTTTGATGTTCAGCGAGGAGGGGGATTATGTCGAGACCGCGGAGTTCTCCGGCGGGGGCGACCTCTCTTTCTGGATACGGGGCCAGGGGACCGACCCTTCCACCATCTTCCTGGTCGAGGAATATTACGGCGTTGACGGCCTGCAAACCGTGATCGAGCTTTACGGGGATATCCCCACCGAAGAAGGCGCCGTAATGGGCCCGTACCTCTTGAGCGTGGACGTGACCAGCGTCAGGTTCACCTACCAGCGGGGCCCCGGCGAGATCGCCTTCGACGACGTGAAGGTCGAGCAGACCACCACCACCTCCACGACCACCACCACCGCCGAAACGACCACTACGACCACGGCCACCACCACTACCACGACCACTACCGAGCCAACCACGACCACGACCACCACCACGACCGAGCCGACCA
>PUNC01000215.1 GCA_003551625.1 PVC group bacterium
GATCCTGAGCACATATTAGAATTGAGAGTTCAGGGCCGACCTTCTGGTACTAGCTTTTGGGAAACTGTGGCTAGTACAACTACCGAAGAAGATCAGCCGGTTTCCCTCACAGGGGATGTTACTCCTTATGAGGATGTTCGACTCTATATCCGCTTTGCTACGGACGGGGACCATACTGTAGACATTAGAAACATGAACTTTGCCCAATACAACCCCCGGACTGTTATCAGGGAGGACGGTATCTATATGACCGTGGCTCCGGGCATTATTATTAATATGCTTTCTGGGGGCGGGGGAGGAGCTGCTGGAGGAGGAACTGCTCCTACCGTAACTCGAGACACCCTTGGTATTGATGAGGACGACGAGGTTACTTTCGCTAAAGTCATTACAACAAATGGGGCGGAGTTCGGAGATGATGTAACAATAAGCGGAGACCTTTTTGCTACTAATAAGCACTTTAGAATCCCAGATAAAGATAACCCGGGATCTACCATTACCTACTCCTCATTAGAAGGTAATCAGAATGCGGTATTCTTTAGTGGCCATGTTCGGGGTTCAAAGCATGCTATTATTGAACTCCCCAGAGAATGGCGATGGCTTGTTGATCTGGAATCATTAGTTGTCAATCTTACTTGTCGCTTAGGCCATTCTAATCTCGCTTACGAGATAAACCCAGATAGGAATCAAGTTGATGTTTTTGAGTTGAATGGATTGAACTTTCATGCTTCATATATAATCATCGGAACTCGCAAGGATATTGAACCCTTGCAAGTATACTCTTAACCGCCTTAATATGCAGAGAAACGTAATCAATTTAAGTCCCTCTCAGATGATGGATATCATAGAGGATAACCCCGAATCAGTTTTTATCCTCTTTACTCATGTGAACAGGGACTCCTGGTTTCATCCCGATTATTTGATACGCCGAGCTCTTAGCTTGAGGTATATGCACTATGGAGTTACTATGAGGAATGCATTTTCCCATTGTGGGACGGTCTGGTATGATACTAAAGATAAGGAGAGTTACTACTGGCATCAGACCTATCCGTTTTTTGCTAAAGACCATTTTAACTTTCGAAAGTACAATATCATATATCAGGTAGATGACCCCAGCACCATTCGGTTTGCAAGGGCAAAATGTAAAAGTTTATATGAGAAAAAGAAACCTTATGGGGTAGGTAGACTTGTAGCTTTTGCTTTTACTCTTTGGTTTAGCTGGCTAGATAACCCCATTAGGGCGGGAAAGGTTTGCTCTCAAGCCGTTGCAGTAAGCTACCCAAGTTTGATTAAAACTGATCCCTATGAGACCGACCCCCAGCTTGCTTCTATTGAATTAGATAAACATCCCCTTAAAAAATACAGAGTGGATCTGACATGAGTAATGACATAAGAATTACCCCCGGCACTAGTACCCAGCTCTTCGAGAATGACGATGGTACTTTTACTCTCCAGTTGATCTCCGATTCTGGTAATGCCTTAATGCAGCTTACCGGTAATATTGTACTTCAAGGCAGTCTTACCATTGAGAATAACCTTAATGTCCTGGGGTCCCAAGTTATTTTTGAAGTAGAGACCGTTGAATCCGAGAGCAATCGAATCTTGCTTAATAAAAATGGGAACGATGCTACTTTTGGTGGTATTGAGATTGAACGGTCGGGAGATAATGCTCTTATCCAATTTAACAGTGGATTAACCTCTAAATGGGAGGTTGGAGTTGACGGTGACCTTAGTGAGGTAGTAACGGTTGATGGAAACCAGACCCTGACTAATAAATCGATTAATGCCTCTCAACTCACGGGATCACTTGTAGATGACTGGAATCAAGTAGTCACTGATTTCGATAATCATGAAAGTGATGATTCAATTCATTTCACTCAAGCAGAAATTACCGAAGTGGGTGAATTAGACTCAGGAAGTATTAGCTCGGGCTTTGGACCTATTAATGTAGGTAATAGCTCAATTAGCGGAGGACAAGCTAATTTTTCTCAAGATAGCACTTTTGGAGGCACTATTACTCTGGGAACTCAAGCAAGTAGTAGTGGTCATGCCGTAAGGGCTGATCGCACTATTTCAGCGGGGAATGGATTAACTGGGGGCGGAGATTTAACTTCAAATGTTACTCTTACTCTGGGGAACCCTTCCACTATTACTGTTTCAACGTCAAATGGGACTACTTCGGACTCGCATACACACTCTCTAGATTTATCGGGTAGAACTCTGACTTTTGACCCTGATTCGGACTCTGTAATTACTTGGGCTAATAATGCTCAGAACTTGGGTAACAATAGAACCTGGACTCCGTCAATAGCATCTCATGGCTCTAATCAACGAGGAACCCTTAATCCGGGCTCTCAAACGATATACGGTAATAAGACCTTTAATAGTGATGTTGTTTTCTCTTCTAACCTTTCTTCACCAAATGCGGTTTCTGGTTCTACGGGATGGCAGGGTAATAGCGATGGCCATTGGGATTTTAGATCAATCACGGCCGATAGCTTAATTATCGACTCTTTTACAGCTAATGTGGCTCAAGCATTCAGAGGCTCAAGGTCATTGAGTAAGTCCTTTGCTACTCTTGATGAGCCATTTACAATCCCTGCTGTGGATAGCAGCGCTACTCTTACGGTTAGAGAAATAGATGGACACCCTGGCCTTGAGGTATTTGAGCAGGATGATTATATCCTACTTAATATTGTTGAGCAATCCGAGGGCCTGCTTGTGGGAGAGGCTTGGGGGGAGATAACGTCTCCTATTACTGATAACCAGGATGGCACTCAATCTTTTACTTTAACTATACGGCACTTATCAGATGTAAGCCTAGAGGGCAAAACTGCTAATCAGGGAAGTGAGGCAATTAGCTTTGGCTCGGCTAGTTCTCCCAAAGGTTTCTTGTACGAGACGGTCCTCGATCCTCTGGGTAGTCCCTATAGCCAAGCAGCTATTTGGGATACCAACCCATGGGATCGAAATAATTGGGAGACGAAGACTCGAACAGGTAACCTTGATGGAATAACCAATGCTCAGGGCTTTGGGTTCTATGGTGAGAACCTTTTTCTTACTAAATATTTATTAGCAGGGGACCTTAGCAAGAGCAATAGCTATCTTGAGTATGATGGTACTAATATCCTTTTAGTGGGGGCTATTCGACAAAGAACCCCTGGAGTTGATATTATAGACCCCAATTTCCGAGGGGAGTGGACAGATGATATTCTTTATTTTGAAGGGGATGTTATCAAAGGGACTGACGGTAATCAATATTATGCTACTCAAGAGCATACCTCTAGCTCAAGCACAAGACCGACCTCGGGGGGCTCTTGGGAAAGCTATTGGAATCTCTTCCTTGAAAAGGGAGAAGACGGAGAAGATGGCTCTAGTATTAGCATACAAGGGACTGTCAGTGACTCAAGTCAGCTTCCAGCTACTGGAGATGATGGGGATGCTTGGATTACTGAGGACACCGGTCACCTATGGGTTTGGGATGGATCTAGTTGGCAGGATGTTGGTCAGATACAAGGCCCTGCGGGTGAAGATGGCCAGGATGGAGACCCTGCTCCCGAGGTAATATTTGAGTACTCCTCGGATGGCTCTAGTGACTGGAGTACTACCTATGACCCAAATGCTGATCATAAATGGGTTCGGTTTTCTACTGATGGAGGTAACACCTGGTCTGATCCTGCTAAGTTTATTGGAGAAGACGGAGAAGACGGTGAGCCTGCTCCCTTTTTATTAGTGAGATACGGTGAGACCGAAAATGGACCTTGGTTTAATGAATTCCAGGAGGGCAGAGATTGGATTCAAACTTCAAATGATGACGGCCAGACCTGGAGCTCTTCTGTTAAAATTGTGGGAGAAGATGGAGAGAAAGGCGACCCTGGAGATCCTGGGGAAGATGGCTCTTTTGTGGAATACAGGTTCCAGGTAAATCAAAGTCCCACTAATCCTCCCTCGCTAAATGACTCAGATCGCACGCCCTCGGGGTGGTCAGATGCTCCTCCCTCAGTGGGAGAAGGAGATTATCTATGGATGATTAAAGCTACAATAGATGCCGATGATAACCTTGAGTCTAATTGGGCTGGTCCTACCAGAATATCCGGAGACAAAGGAGATAAGGGGGACCAGGGAGATCAGGGTCCCGAAGGACCTGAAGGACCTCAGGGCGATCCCGGGCCAGGCCTTGTTTTCCGAGGAGAATATGATTCCAGTGCTACTTATTTTGCTGATGATGTAAGAGTAGATGTTGTTCGGTCTGGGTCTGATTATTATTATGCTCTCCAGGATGATTTTAGCGGGGAGTCCCCCCCAAATGCGGCATACTGGGGGCTGATGTCTCAGTTTGATTCTATTGCTACGGGATTGTTGTTAACTCAAGATGCTGCTATTACTCGCACCCTTACTATCGGAGAAGGTGAGCCGGAGGGAGTTATAAGGTCGGCTGGAACCACCTTCTCCTCGGGCACCGGTTTTTGGCTGGGCTATGATGATGGTGACCCTAAGTTCCGAACAGGTAGCACTAGCCGCTATTTTCAGTTTGATGGCACAGATATTTCTTGGCAAGGGGAAAATACCTCTTTGACTACTGGGGGCTTATTCACTGCTCAGGATGCGGATATCACTGGTAAAATAAGCGCTAATGAAGGCGATATTGGAAATTGGACAATAACAGCTAATGACATTCACTCTGGCAGTATTTTTATAATATCTAGTGGAGAAGGTAGAATAGAGGTTGGAGACGATTATTGGGACGGCAACGGTCAATTTTTATTTGGGGGCTCAACGGATGCTATTTATTACCCTGGCTCGGGCAAAGTTGAAATAGGAACAGGAGTTGAAATTCAGGGAACCGCAGTGGTCGGTAAGATCGAGTCTGACGGTTGGGACGGAACAGACGGAGACGGGTTTGCCCAAAATGGGACTCAAATTGATCTAGATAATGGTAATATTATCTCCGAAGCTTTTTATGTTGTTGACGGTAATGCAAGATTTAAAGGGGATATATCAGGTTCAAGTGGTAACTTTGAAGGTAATATATCTTTTGGAAATTTTGTTATTGGCGTTGATGTTCAACCCGTTTTTACTAATGGGTTTAAAGGTGTTACTTTTGATAACTCAGTTACTTCGAGTCCCGCTAATATTCCGAATGCATGGTTAGAATATGAGGGCCAAACATGGTTTAATGTAGGTAATACAGGTACTGCACAAGACCCGAAGGGTATAAGATATAATAGTGATGGTGATTTTATAATAGGAGATAATGTTGAGTTTAAGGGTGACTTGACAGGCGGGGATATGACACTTGATGGTACATTACAAATAAGAGATGAATCTGATGATCTTCTTCTTGAAATGGGGAATACTAATGTTACGGGTGCTTTGATAAGGAATTCAAATAATAGTTTTCGAGTTCATTCCAATTTTACTCATTTGTCAGGATTCACTATGGGTGAAACAAGAATGAGATCCCGATGGAGTACTGTTAGCGGAGTAACTGGTGATATAGCACGTAGAACTTTCGATATTTTACAACCCCAGTCTGATATATCTCCACTAATTACGGTTTTTAGAGAGCAAATTGACAGTAATCAAGAATACTTCAACCCCCAAAACACATTTGAATTACAATCAGATGGAAAAATGACATTTTGGGAAAAGGATGGAAATGATAATACAGTAGAATCCATTATAATTGACCCGAAGGAGGGTGGAGCAGAATTACAACTTTTAAATGGAGGTCGTATTGTTAATAATATTGATTCTAATCTATTAATAAACATGTCTAACGGATTTAAAACATTTTCAAGATTTGACTTCCTTACATGGGATGTGGTTGACTCAGCAATGAATATAACTTCAAGTACAACGGGAAATTACATAGATTTTAAACGGGTCCATTATGACACTCAGGTAACTGGATCACCTCCTGATTTAGGATCAAATGAAAATACAGAAGACTTAGAAACAGAATTTAGAATACATCATTATGTTGACCCCGGAGGATCTTCGTTATTATCAAGAGTAGATTTTTTATATGGCCAAAGTGAATCCGAGAGGTCTTTTTATATCGACTATCAAGGAAAGGTGACTTTTGAGGAAAATGTTACTTTAGTAAATAATGTAGATATTCAGGGCGATATAACCTCAGGCTCAGGAAACGGGAAAGGAAGGGTTGGAAGAGTCTTTAGGTTTACTGATAGCGTTTCAGATGAACCTATTGACAGAGATTTTGCACCTCATGCTGATCCTGGGGATGTGGCTATACGTCAAGCCGGTAGTCCTTCCAGTTGGGCTA
>PUNC01000160.1 GCA_003551625.1 PVC group bacterium
GTTCTGTCTTTAAAGCCCGAAAAATTATGCAAAAAAAATCGGAGCAAAATGCGGGCAATAAAATGTTTAAATTTTGACCTAAAAATTCGCACCCATATCTTACTATGGGAAAGTTGAGATGTGTTGCGGAAAGTGCTGTTTCTTTATAAAGAACTCACCTTAGAATTGATTCTGGTGAAGACCGACCACCCCCATTTTTGGCAAAATTTTTGGAAGTTGTATTTTAGTATATAATACAACAAAATTTTTAAGTATATCATATGCACCGAAATTATCATATTTGTTAATTATCGTGTACCCAAAATATGTCATTTTTGCGGCACATTATACTATCATATTAGTATTACGTTTCTTATATCTTTACTTATTTTTTATGATTTGGGTGTTTTTAAAATTTATCATTATTTAATCAAATATTTAATTATTATTGACCGAAACCTTTATATACTATTAATTATAATATATATAACTATGGTTGAATGTAAGTTGTGTAGATTGGGAGTTCTTGCTGAATCATTACGAAACGATTTAAGTATCGGTAAAGTTAGTGTGTGGGAGTTAGCTCAAAAATATGATACTGATGAAGAAACGGTGAAGAATCATATTGAAAATCATTATAGTTTACAAACACTTTCAACTATTCGTACAGATACGAATAATTTTGAAGAGTGGTATTCTAGAAGTATATCTCTTATGGTTGGTCTTGAAGAATGGGTATCTAGAGTTATAAGAGATATGGATGATATGTCTGATTATCGTATTAGACAATTAACATCTTTAACGCGAGAATATAGAGCGGCTATGGAACTAATTTTAAAGCTGGAACAGTATCGTGAAGAAACGGGGTATGCAGATGATGCCAAATGGAAAACCCGTTATGAACAATTGATAGAAATTATAGTTACTGATGGATGTGATGGGTGTAAAGAATTATTATTGGAAGTGTTAGATGACGAGTAAAATAAAATTCACAAAAATGATGTTACAGGCGCAAAAAGATCCTATATATTTTATGACTGATATTTTGGAAGTTGATGAGATTTTTCCTAAACAGGAAGAAATTATACGCAATTTTTATAGATTCAAATATGAGGGTGGGTTGCCCGATTATAATGAATTGATTTTATGCGCCGGAATGAGGTCGATTTGGGAAGATAGCCTTATCCTGACGAGAAGTGGCGTAAAAAAGGCTAAAAATGTGTTATCTACAGATTATCTTTGGGATGGGTGTGAATGGCATCGTCCCGTTCAAAGATTTGACAATTATGACAAAGATTCTGTAAAAATTCGGACTCAATACGGGATTACATTACGGTGTTCAAAAGAGCATCGGGTATGGACTCAGGACGGATTTAAAGAAGCACAAAATTTAACAACAGAAGATAAGTTAAGATTAGATTTAATTCCTATATATGGTGGCGATGATAGGTTGCCGCAAACTGATATCATATATAACGGAAATAAAGCATGCACATATCCAAAATTAATGACAGTAGATTTAGCAAAAATTTTGGGATTTTTAATTGCGGAAGGGACATGCAATGTTGAAACTAGATGTGATTTCACAAATGGTGATGAAGATATTCGTGAATTGTTTAAATCATTAATATATAACACATTTAATATTAAAGATTGTATAACTGAAAATGATATCACATTATCAGTTAATCATTCTGGTATTGGACGATTTATTCATTCATTAGGAATTGGCAATGTAAATGCTTATACAAAAGAAGTTCCTCATGTCATTTTCCAATCTCTCCCTTATTATCGTAGAGCATTTTTATCAGCATATTTTGAGGGGGATGGCACTGTATGTCTAGAAAAATCCGGTAAAAAAGCGGTAGTGCGGGCATATACAGTATCCGAAAATTTAGCATTGCAAATCCAGCAATTATTGCTTATGGACGGAATTTTATCGTCAATTTCAACGCAAAAGTCACGTGATTATGGAACTGGCGGTAAAAGGCGTGAAAATAACATCTATGTTATCTCAATAACCGGAAATTTTATTAAAGAATATTATGAAAAAATCGGGTTCATCTCGAATCGTAAAAATGCTGAGTTAAAAAGATGTGTGGAATGGGTTAAATCTCGCAAATGTCGCAAAATAAAAGATACATATTGGCTAAAAATCAAATCTGTTGAAGAAAATGGAATAATTCCTATGGTCGATTTTAAGATGCCTAATTTAAATATGTATCTTGCAAATGGTGTTTTAGTACATAATTCGGGCAAAACGTTATTATTTGGATTAATTGGAGCATATGAATTTTTTGATTGTATTACAAAAACTGATCCTGCCCGTTATTATGGGTTGGCAAAAAATCAGTTAGTATCGTTAGGTTGTGCGGCGGCATCGGAAAAACAGGCTAATGATGGTATTTTTTATAATATTAAAACTAATCTTAAATTTTGTGATTTTATTAATGATAATTGGGATGTGGAATATCGTGCAGATCGAATAGTATGTAATGATAGAAATGTATTATTTCGCGTATTATCATCAAATGTAAGTACATCAGTGGGAAGATCACATAAAACGATAATATATGATGAATTAGATTTATTTGAGCAAAATGAAGGCACTACAGGAGCTTGGAACTATTATAATCGGATGAATAAATCTACAATTACTTTTAAAGAATATGGATTTTCTTTTGCAACATCATCTCCTATCACAACTAATGGTATAATTTTAACATTAGCGAGGCGCGCGATGGAAACTGATAGGGATGGTAATCTGATTCGTAAGAAAACTTTATCATATATTATTCCTACATGGGAATTTAATCCGCATTTTATATTTGAAGAGTTAGCTGAGCCATACAAACATAATATGGACACATTTTGGCGTGATTTTGGTTGTGATCCTTCTGCGGCGAGTTCTTTACAATTTCCGTTAGGTGTTACTTTAGATAAAAAAATACCGAATATTTTGGCTGATATACAAAATGTTCCACAACAAAACCATCCTCATATTATGGCGATAGATCCCGCTATAAAATCTGATAGTTTTGGAGTTGCTGTTGGATATTATGATTATGGAAATGATAAAGTTGTTATAGATGGGGTGACAAGTTTTGTTCCTGATAGTGGATCGGTATTATCAGCATCAGAAATAAAACATAAATTAGTTCATATTATTAAAAAGACCAAATCTTATGTATTATTGTTTGATATTTATATGTTTCCTGAAATTTTAGAATATGCGGAGAAAAATTTGGGTATGGAAGTAATACAGCATATCGTCACAAAAGATGATTATGATAGAGTAAGAGAAGGTATGGAATCGGGATTTTTGGATATTACTTTTAATGAATATCTAAAATTTGAATTAGAAAATTTGGAAATAAAAAAATTATCTAGATTATATCGGGTAGACCATCCCCCGGGAGGTTCAAAAGATATGTCAGATTGTGTGGCAAATGTGGTTTATTATCTCAGGGAGTTATGTGGATTTGGGGATATTCAAGTTCCATTTGTTGGAATAGGAGGGTTTGTATAATGTTGAGAAGAATGTTTGGGGGTTTAATGTCTAAATTTGGACGAAACCAATTTAATGATGAATATTCGGCATCGGCAAAATCCATTTCAAGTAGATTAGCAAAATTTGTAATTGATATGACAAAATTTGAGGATATGAATGATGAAGATGTTTATGATCAATTATATGTTTGGGAGCCTGCTGTTGGATCTGCTATTGACCGATTATCCGCATTAGTGCGGCAATCGTTTGCAAAATTAGAGGTGGTTGATGCGGAAGTTAAAGAGGGATCGTTAGAAGAAAAAATGCTTGAAGATGCGGAAGATTTGGAAAAAGAACTTGAAATATATGATTTTATAGAATCGTTGGCAGAACTGCTATTAATTCAGGGTAATATCTTTATTCTTAAAGAAGATTTATCTTATATAATTTTGCCGAATAAACATTGCGCTTGGATTGAGAAAAAATCTGAATTAAATGAGCGGGTAGATAAGGTTATTACTAAACCTAATTATTTGGCATTTAATGAAACGTTAGATTATGAAACCAAGTTTAAGCCTGTGGTATATGATAAAGATCAGGTTGTACATATAAAATATAAAAATACGCCGCAATTTGTGACAGATTGTGTGGGACGCAAGACATTTAATATTTATTCTATATCTCCATTACATCGGACAGTTTTGTCAGTATGGTGGAAACGACAGATTACAATTATTGATGTATTATTGAGATGGAGAAATGTGCCGCGAGAACATCACAAAATTAATGCTGAAATGTTTAATTTGATGAATTATCAAGGTGCAAGTGTAAAAGAACGCCGGGATGAGGCAGTTAAAGATATTAATGAGCATATAAATAGGTATACTAATCAATTACAGAATTTAACGCCTGATGCCTCTTACGTTACAACAAATAATGTAGAGGTTGAAATGGTTGAAACTCGTAATCGTAATGTTACTCCCACTGCGGGGAATATTTTATTGGATCAATTAGATGCATCAATTATGGCAGGTCTTAATATTCCAGCAACAATGATTAGTGGAGCAAGTAGTGGTAGTTATGCTACAGAATTAATTGTTTCAAATTATGTATCTTCAAAAGTTATACATATCTCGCAGAAATTAAAACCTGTAATTTTGGAGTTACTTAGAAATAGATTAAAAAAGATAAATCCGGCATATCCCGTTGATAAACTTGAATATCATCTTGAATTATATATTGATACGCAAAGAATTAATCTATACCGTGAAGCATCAATGATGGCAAGTCTTGGTGTATTTACTGATGATGAAATAAGGACGCATATTCCGGGGTATGAACCTTTGACAGATGAGCAACGCGCTCATATATTAGAACAGCAGACAATTATGGCAGAACATGCAAAACGAGTTTCGGAAGGTTCGGACGCAAATTATCCCGATACGCCACAATCAGATGCACAACATACTCGAATTGGTGAAAATCGTAAAAAAATTGGTGATGTAAGTTCTGCCGCAAGAACACAAAAATGACCGAAAGGTTTATATAGTAGGAGGGTATATATATATGGTAATGAAGAAGAAGTTAAATGCTTTTTTTATAGATGGGATAATAGCTTATCCATCAAAGGTTAAAGACAGTGAAGGGCGTGATTTAGTGTTAACCAAACAGATTCTTCAGGAAAGTATTAAATATGCAGATTCTTCTATTTTTCTTTATGATAGACATCCAGACGGAAATAGTGAAGATGCACCAGTGCCTATTGGTATAATTAATACTTTAAACTATGATGAAGATGAAGATGTGGTCAAATTTTCGGGATTGGCTTTTGATGAGAAAGCTCAAAAAATGATTCTTTCAGGAGAATATGGAATTAGTCCCGAAATATTTACAAATGGTGGAAGTGAAGATAAACCAGAACGTATTGATATTTATGGAGCGGCATTAGCGGCTAATCCAAAAATGTCTGATACAAAAATTGAAGGGAGATGGATATATATGAGTGAAGAAGATGGTGGTAAGGAAGCTGTAACTGAAGTGGATAACATTATAAAAACTGTAGATTCCAAGGATTCAAAAGTAGATGTGGCGACAGAATTTGCGAAAGAGCATTTAAAGGCGCATATGAAATCTAATGAATCTAAAATAGCCAAGCTTACAAAAGAGCGTGATGAATATAAATCGCAAATTGAAGCATTGCAGGCAGAAAAAACTCAAATTTCGGAAAAATATAATTCCGTAATTGGAATCGAAGTTAAAAAAGTAGAAAATACACTTAAAGAATTGGGATATAAAGATCCTAGTAAGCTCGCAAGTGAAGTTGATGGAGAATTACGATTAAAAATTCTTAACGAATTTGTTGAAAATCACGTAAAGAGTGCATCGGTACAGCAACCTTTAGAAAAAGAGATAGAGCCTCAGGATAAACCAGTAGATTTAAAGAAATATGCTGAAGAAATGGGGTTCTCTGAAGATTACACAAAATACTTATAAATAATAGAAGGTGATAACAAATGGCTAAAGGTTTGATAGCAAATGATTATGTATATGGTCGTTCATTTGAAGTCCAGGAACCTATTCTTTCATTTGGTATGGGATTAAAACTCCGTTCTGATGGAAAAGTAGAACTTTCTGGCGCAAATGCTAAAATTGATTTCTTATCAAAAACGACATCACATAGTAAAGTTGATACTAATTTGTATCGAAGAGGAGATGGTACTTGGAATACGCCAAATAATATGGAGCGTATTGCTTGCGCACCATTAGCTCCGGGAAGTGCATATAATGTGTGGTTAACCGCATCTCATGATGCCATAA
>PUNC01000002.1 GCA_003551625.1 PVC group bacterium
CGACGGCCTCGCGAACCGTCTCCATCCAGACGGCTCGGGGTGAAAACTGCGGCCCGTCGAGTGCTTCCGGAATCCGACTCGGATGGCGCCCGAGGTGGATGTCACCAGTAAAAAGGATCCTGCGTGTGTCACCGTTCATCGGTTACTCAACAGACATATTACTAAATCTGTATCATAAATATGCCGGTGCCCGCCTGCGTTTCGTTCGTCGAGCTGGACAAAGGCCGCAAAGTCCGAATAGCAATCGGGTATATCTAAGAGGGATCCAACTGCCGTGGTAACCGGATAACACGTGGCTTCAACGCGGAGTGAAACCGCCTCTATCTACAAGCGAGACGAAACCGATCCATCAGTCAGACTTGCAGTAACTGCGAGATTTGGTGCTTGTACATCTCCATCATCTGGTCGTTATCGAAGTCTTGGATGAGGATCTCGATAACAGTCCAGTCCCGCGATCGAAGTGCCTGCCTGAGAACGCGGTCTCTCGCCTGTTGCTCGGGTTCGTCGTGATGGGGTCCGTCGAGGTAGATCGCGATCTTCGCATTTTCGTGAGCGAGATCGGGTTTCGTGTACGAGCCGATGGACGGGAGATCGACCTTGACCTGTCTCGTGAAGCCGCTGAAACCCCACTCTTCGGTGACGATGTTCTCGAGCTGTTTCTCGTAAATGTTCGTGTCCTCCTCCGCCGCCCCGATGTCGGGTACTTGATCGATCGGTTCGATGACGTTTGAGCTAGTAGGTTGGTCGCCGATGGTCTCGAGGAATTCCAGGGCGACGTGTCGATCCAGCATATCGTGATAGAACTGATTGTAGTACGTTCGGAGGCAATCGTAACAGCTCGTCAAACACCCGCTCGGGCAACCACCGAGGATGTTTTTCGCCGCTTGCGACACGGAACTCCACTCCTCGATGAACTGTTCGAGTAAACCGCTTCCGCCGGGCATCGAGTCGTACAGGAAGAGTTCCCACTCCTCTTCGCCAACGGGTAACGGCAGCCATCGAAGATCGTCCCGTTCCATATCGAACAGGTGGCTTCCGAGTAGGGTGAGGGACTCACCGAGGCTGACCGCAACGGCTTCGGACTCGAGATTCCTGAAGAGCAACCCGTCGACGTCGCTGTGAACGTGGAGTGCGTGGTATTCGGGCACTTCTCCGCAGGTATCCTCGTGATGCTCGACGAACCGTTCGATCGCGTCATCGCTCTCGTACGGGCTTCGAACGGCACCGCAGACGACGCAGATGGGGAATCCGAGCTGGTCGTCCTCCTCGCGATTCGGTCCGAAGTTCAACAGCGTGACGAACTGATTTTCTCTATGCTCGACAACCTGGTCGCCGAATTCGTACCGCGTTCCACCGTCGTGGCGGCTTCTGAGATCGCCCGCGATGGCACTGGGCATCCGGAAGCGGGTGTTCTCCATGTCCTCAACGTGGCTGATGAACTGGAGTTGGGAATCGACGAGCGGAAGTGAAGTGACTTCGGTCGCCTGGGGATCGTTGTAACCGACCTCCGCCTCCATCTTGTTCTGAACCTTGAACCGTTCCGGATTCACGTACCACTCTCGAGGATCGCGTACCTCGTCCGTGGCCGGGAACTTGTACCATCGAAGCTGGTACTTGCCGCCGTTAGCGTAGATCCGGTTCCCCGGAACGTGCTCGTGGATGGCGATCGACTTCGGCCGATTGACGTCGAACTCGAAGGAATTCCAGCCGCGGGTGTAGGCGCGTTCGGCCGAGGCCACGACGCTTCCTCGAGACGTGGCGTACCCCGGCAAGAACCCTTCTCGGGAGAGGACGGAGAGGGTGTACGTCCGGAACGCCTTATCGGCGTCGTCATCGTCCGACGTATAGTTGGGACGAAGCGTGTTGATCGTGCTCTGACAGCGGTTCTTGAAGCGCTTCTCCTCCTCCGAGAGCATTTCGCCGTTGGCTTCCTTCTGTGCGAGCCGGCTATTTTGGGTCCAGGCCCACTGCAAGCGATCGAGAACGCTTTGGTACGTCTCGAGGAGTTCGTCCGGCATTCGCTCGATGTACCGCTCGAGCGTCTCCCGTGAGACGTCTTTCGGGTCATCCGGCCAGTTAGTTGCGAACGTCGATTCGACCACGTCGAGCAGCCGTTGCTTTCGAGCGGGTTCCTCGAGCGCGTCTCGAAGCGGCTTCACGACCGACTCGAGATCCGAACGCGGTTTTCCGTCCTCGAAGACGACCTCGCCGATGCGCTGTGGAATCACCTGCTGGATCCAGTCCTCCTCGCTCTCGAGGAACTCCGCATGAAGCTGGGTGAGCACGGCCGCGTGGACGTGCTTCTGGATCATCACCGGGTTCCGAAGGTTGAAACTCGGAGGCCTCACCGAGCCGCCCAGCATTGCGGTGGGGTTGTTGAAGAAGTGGAGGTCGTGCGGGTTCGACCTGACGTAGGTGTAGATGATCGCCATTCGGTTTCGGCGACCGGCACGACCGGCTCGCTGCCAGTAGTTTGCGGGACGGGGCGGGACGTTTCGGAGCAGCACCATGTCCAACGCGCCGATGTCGACGCCGAGTTCGAGCGTCGGCGTCGCGACGAGGCAGTTCACTCCTTCACCCTCCTTGAACGCCCGTTCGATCTGATCACGCTGTTTGTTGGGGACCTGGGCCGTGTGCTCGGCGGCCATCACGAACGTATCCGCCTCCTCCAGGGCGACCAGATCGTAGTCGCGCGGTTCCTCGTCTGGCATCGGTTCGAGACGTCCCTCGTCACACAGCCAGCGGGTACAGACGCTCCCCGGCGTCTCCCGGGCGTGGATGCGTCCGCAGAACTCACAACGATACCGTTCATCCTGTTTCGTGATGCCGATCTTGTGAGCGTCGACCTGATAGACGTTCTGCGTTCCCTTGATCGGGTCTCCGGAGCCGCCGTACCGAAGCGAGTCCAGGCGCTGGAGCAGTTCGAGGTCGTGAACGAGCAGCTCCCAGACGTCTTCGAGGAAGGGGTGCATATCCTCCTCCGGGAGATCCAGGCGTGATGCCCAGTCGATGATTCCGGTCCGGGCTTTTCCGATCCAGACCTTGACATTGTTGTTCGACTCCTGGTTCTCGGACCGTCGAAGCCGCATGCCGTACGGATAGAAGTCGATCGGCGGAAGGTAGCGATTCTTCACGAGGTCCGTTCGCCAGTCCCACGTATACGAGAAGATCGGCTCCTGCTGGTGGAGCAGCATCTTTCGCTTGCGGGCGGTGTCGAGGAGGTTCCGGAGCCACGAGACGAGATCGTCGGTGGACAGGCCGTATTCCTCGGCGAGTCGCTGGAGTTGGGGGTTGGTTTCCTCGACACCGGCGTAGTGGACCTTGAGTTTCCCCCAGGACTCGAGGCTCGCGCGAGCGTTGTACGACTCGGTCACCTCGCGGAGCACCTGGATCGTGATGTACCGCTGGAGGGCATCGGTGAACTTCGTGTCGTAGGAGCTGTCGACGTGCTCCTCGAAAACCTCGGGGGCGATCACCCTCGCGCGGTCGCGGTCCTCGTCGAGCGTCTCGACCAGGTCGTCGACGACAGCCGTGAGGCTGATCTGGGGCGGTTCCTCGCCCGGCTCTGGTTCCTCCTCGAGGTGGTCGTACAGGAGCCGCCGAAACCGGTATCGACGTGCCCGATCTTGCATCCAGCCGGCCTGGAACGCGGCCTCCTGGCGGTTGTCGGTGAAGGTGATGAGCCGCTTCCCCTCGTCCTCGGCCTGGTTCAGCATGTCCTGGGCGAGGACGTAGACGTTCGCGACCGTCACCTCCCTGAGCGCGCGGAACGGGTCGTCGTAGATCGACGCGCCGAAGCCCTGGTTGTACTGGCAGACCGGACAGCTCTTCACCTTGTCGACGCTCTCGAGGATCAGAATCGGGAGCAGCGTCCCCGGACGCTCGCACGCGCCACACTCAGAGGGGGCACCCGTGTGGATGCACCCGCAGGCGTAGCACACTGCACCCTTGCTGTGTTTGGACGTCTCGGTCTGCTCCCAGCCGTCCTCCTCGCTGTGGACGATGGTATCGGTAAAGAGGATGCGCGAGCCGGTTTTCTCCCGATCGGGGACGAAGAACGTCCCGTTGTTCGTCTGGTAGCCACCTCTGAGTTCCTCCTCCGGTGCGCTCGTGACGTCCTCCAGGTACTGCTCGTAGTGGTGCTGTCCGCACTGAGGACAGACCTTCACCGGGAAGAACGCCGTCTTGTCCCGGCGATCGCCGTACGCGTCCTCCGCGTCGTCCGCGTTGAGGAACAGGGTCGGCTTCGCCGGCCGACTGTCGTCTCCCTTATCGAGGACGGCAACCGCACCCTCGAGTCCCTTCACGAAGTGATGAAGCATCGGCCTGAACAGTGGCGTGTCCTCGTCCTTCTGGGCGGCCGCCCCGAGGACGAGATAGGTGAGGACTTCCTCACGAGTGCCAGGTTTACTCACCGACCGGTTTTCGGAGGCCTCCCAGACCGCGTCGACGAGCTCCTCGAGGTCACGCACTTCCTCGCCGAACCGATCGAGCTGGTAGGCGAAGTCGTTCTCGAGCAGCCCGTCGAACAGTCGCTCGTTGATCGAGTCCCCGTCCGGGAGAATGTGGCCGGTCAGTTCGTGGTAGACGGCCTCGATCTCCGCGTCGCGTTCCGGTCCTTCGTCCATCGCGACCACCTCGAGCGCTCGCTCGAAGAGATCCTCGGCGTTCGGGGGCTGGGTGGTCGGCTTGCGATCCTCGGGCCAGTCGAGGCGCTCGTGGGACTCGCGGACGATGGCGACGTTGTCCTCGTCGACGCCGAAGAGCCGCGACATGAACCGCTGACCCTCGTCGTCGTGCTCCGGATCGACGATGGTCGCGCTGGTCGCGATGTTCGAGATGAAACCCTTGGGCGGGTCGGCGAGTTCCTTCAGCCGGCGGAGCAACAGCGCGACTTCGGCTCCCTGCGCCCCCGTGTTCGTGTGGGCCTCGTCCATGACGACGTACTCGAGCGGCGCGTCGAGGAACAGATCGAGGTCCCTGCCTCGAGTGAGCTGGAACTCGAGGATCGCCTTGTTGACCAGCAGGATGCGCGGCGGATCCTGTCGGATCTGCTCGCGGGTGTAGCGCTCCTCGTCTGGCAGGTGGAGGACGTTCTCGTCGTGTTCGACCTCCTCGCGAAGCTCTCGAAACCCCTCGCGGGACGTCCCCTCGGGAAGCGGTCGCGGTTCGAACGAGTCGATCCTGGACTCGTCCTCGGGCGTCGGGCCGACGTAGCGCCCGAAGCTGACGCCGGTGCCGATGAGGAGTTCGCGCAGCCGCTCGAGCTGGTCGGCCGCGAGCGCGTTCATCGGGTAGACGATGACCGCCGTGACGCCGTCGGGCGCGTCGGGGTCTTCCTCGAGGTGCAGACACCGGTCGATGATCGGGTAGAGGAACGACTCCGTCTTCCCCGACCCCGTACCGGTCGTGACGAGCGTGTCCTTGCCGTCTTTGATCGCCCGCAGGGCCTCCTCCTGGTGCTGGTAGAGGTTCGGGTACGGGACGATCGTTCGCATCCGGTTGTGGAGGAGACCTTCGTCGACGAGGGAGTCGACGCTCGAGCCTTCCTTGTAAGCACGGCTCAAGGAGACGAACGGGCCCTTGAAGAGAGGTGAGTTACTGCCCCAGATTTTATCCTCGAACTGCTCGCCGAGGTCGTCGTCGGCTAGGCGGGCAGAGGTGAGCTGGTAGCGGAGGTACTGTTTATTGACCTCTTCGGCGAAGTGGAGTGGATTGAGGGTCATAGCGGAACTTCCACCTCCTGTTCTTGATTACAGCACTCATGCACGCATTCTAGAATTTTAATAATATCTGGCGGGTGTTCGGCTTCTTCTAAACGCCCCATCCTTAGCCCTATGTTCTCTTTAGTTACTTGGGGGCAATGCTGGAGGTTCTGGGCACAACCACGCCTTATTATTTTTACAATTTCGTCACTCGGTTTGTCAGCTTCGTCGACCGCTTGAAAATGATTTGCGTTCCACTCATCTCCATCTGCACGCGGCCAATATTCTTCGGCGAGTCGTGCTAAATCGACTTTTCTCCACGCATCTTCCAGTTCCTTATCACCAACCCAAACGAGTTCTGGGTTCGGACCATCGACTTCATACATCGATTCTAAAGTATTTTCTAACGCCCTACCAGTGAGTTCTCGACCCTTTGCGTCTGCATCGAGAATGACGAATGTTTGGGCCCGGCCCGCTTCTTGAACACGCTCGAGTGTTCTATCGATGTGACCACACCCTTGACAATCCCAGACTTGAACTCCGTCTTCAACAAGGGTAGTACCAGTTATTTGGTGGTAGA
>PUNC01000134.1 GCA_003551625.1 PVC group bacterium
CTCGTGACAGGCTGCGCAATCTCTGAAAAACAATCCCCTCTCCCCCCATTTTCTGGGGGGAGAGGGTAGGGTGAGGGGGGCTTTCTTTGATTTCCCCCCCGCCATATCCTTAGCGATTGCGAGCCTGTCCGCCGTAGCTTTAGCGAATGCGGACCTGTCCGCCGTAGCCTTAGCGATTGCGGGCCTGTCCGCCGTAGCTTTATCAAATGCGGGCCTGTCCGCCGTAGCTTCAGCGAAGGCGGAAACCTGAACGCAGCATTTTCTTCGTTGTCATTCTGACCCTGAGCGAAGCGAAGGGGAAGAATCTGACCCAACGGGTCATTCTGAACGAAGTGAAGAATCTCGATTTTTACCCTCCGACCGGTCTGACCTGTCCGACCGGTCCGACTGGTAAAAAGCGAGAGGAATTTTGTGTCTTCGTGCCTCCTTCGACTTCGCTCAGGACAGGTTTGTGTGAGACGGAAATTAGACTGTAGGGGCTTAGGCTGTAGGCTATTAGGAAAAACTCCAATTTTCAGCTTTTTGGCGAGAGAACAAAAGGGGCCGTGGGACTGGGCCTTTAACCGGATAACTGATCACCGATCACGGATTACCGGCCTTTTGAGGGTGCGGAGCATAACCGGAAACCATAATCTCTAATCTGAAATCTGCTTTGCCAGGCCGCGGAGCAACAAACCGGTCCGTATCTGTGTCCATTAGCGTGATTCGTAGTTTAAATAGCCGTTTAGGCTGTTAGCCTTTTAGCTTTTTACTCTGCTAACTGCATACTGTTTATCGCAGCGGAGCGGAGATCCCGATAGTTGTTCATCGGGACGGATCACGAGCCTTTCGCTATGCGCTTTGCGTTCGTTCAATAGGGCGAGGCGGGGTATGCCTTTCCGTCTTTCTTGACAGCCCCCTTCCTCCCCGTTTAAAATCCCACCCGGCGGTCCAATCCGAAAACAAATTCAGGGGGGTCAGAATGAGGAAGAAGATATTCATCATCCACGGTAAGGGGATCAGCCGGGGCATCGGCCGCGAAGGCGGGGGGGATCTTGACACCGTCAGTTCCAACGCTTTTTATCGGGTCTGGGCCGAGAACGCTCTCCGGGAAGAGAGCGGGGGGGAGGCGGTTTACGGCCGTGATTTTGAATTCGACTTCCTCAATTACTCCGAGGGGTTCGGACGCCTGTTGGCCCATCCCGGCTGCGACGTCTACCTCCCCGATTTTCCCATCGACGCCCTGGCCACCCGCCTGAAGCTGATCGTGATCGAGGAACCGGACTCCGTGGAACTGATCAACCGGTATACGGCTCGCGCCGATGAGCTTCTGCGCTGGATGATCCAGCACGCCGACCGGGTCGGTCCGGAACTCAAGGAGATCTTCAACGCCACCTACAAGCAGGTCCCCAAGGTCCTCGAGCACCAGGAAAAGGCCGCGCTTCTGGCCGCGCTCGATCTGCTCGAGATCATCCGTCTCACCGCGGAACTGGAGGCGGGGGTCTCGGCTTCCGGCGACCCCCCCTCTCCCGCCCTGGCGGGCTATCTCAAGGGGATGGTGAGCCATCTGACCGCGGGCAAGCTCCAGGCCCTCAAAAGGGCCCTGCTCAATCATCTTGACGACGACAGCAAGGAAAAGATGATCGATCTGCTTGATTCCCGGGATGACATCCTGGCCTTCGACCGGGCGATCCGGGAGGATATGTCCACCCGGGGGAGGGTCAACTATACCGACGAGCTGTTGATCCTGACGGTGGAGACCGCGGCTTACGCGGTCAGGGGACTCAAGCAGCTGCGGGATCTGCCCTGGGAGAAGAGACACAAAAGGGTGTATTCGCTGGCGCTGCGGGCGGTCCTGGATGAACTCCGGCGTTACTTCCGCGTGATCAAGGCCCTGGCCGAACCGGTCAGCGGTTCTCTTGATGAGAGTATGGGGGAATCGGTAAAAGGCGTCATCGCCGCCTGCGACCGCCTTCTGGGTCTGTTCGACAATATCGAGGAATACCTTCCCGCCGCCCGGGAGAGCGGCGGGGATTACGATCTTCGCCTGCTCCTGGTGGAAGACGCCACCGGGAAGGCCGTATCCGGGATCGAGGTCGTGATCGGGCGCGTGCAGGGGGAGGGGAAGATGACGCCGCCCGGCGGCGAGCCGACTTCCGACAAGACCATCGAGGTCGAGACCGATCGGTCCGGCGTGGCGGCGGTGAGATATTCGCCGGCCTCTCCCGACGAGAAGTTCCAGTTTTCGGCCACCTACGACGATCTCCAGGTGATGCTGATCCCATCGGAGATGTCGTCGCCGGACGAGGTCTTTGAGGCGCTCTACGACGAGGTCGGCGAGGAGCTCGTCGAGGAGTCGTTCGAGGAGAAAGAGGACGGCCCCACCGCCGGTCCCGGCCGGGGAATGCGGGTGACGCTGGAGCTGATGGAGAGGCAGTTGCGGCAGCTCAAGGAAAACGACATCCGAATCGAGAGCGTCGACGACCATCATCCCTACACCCCGGAAGTGCTGGACCTGCTCAACCGGCTCAAGGACGAGGGGTTGATCGGGCGGGTCCACATCGTGGCCCTGCCCCGGGGAAAAGAACTTCCCCTTGAGAAGCAGAAGTGCGGCTCGCAGATCATCTACGAGGAGAGAGTCCAGGGCAAGCCCTGGGATAACCCCGGCCTGGCCGAACTCGCCCGGATCGCCCGCCACCAGGATCTTCACTTCGATATGGATCCGCTGGGAATCGAGATCTCGAAGTTGATCGGTTCCAAGCATCCCAAGATCGAGATCGCCGACGGCCTGGCCGCGGTCAAGGACTTCGACGGGATGAGGGAGATAATGCGCCGGAACGGCTGGGACGAGGTCGTGAGAAAGTATGAGGAGGGGCTGGAGAAAGTCTACCCCCGGACCGAACAGGCGCTGGGCAGAATGGTCTTTAAAAAGCCCGGCGGCGAGCTGACCATTATGGCCGCGATGTCGCCTTTCTGCGACGCGAAGAAAGGCGAGGTGCAGATCAACGTGGCCTCGGCTCTTCACTATCTACTGGGCCGCCGGAAATACCGCACCGATTACTTTTTCTACATTTACGGCTCCCAGCTGATGACCACCCGCAAGCCCAACGAGAAAGAGGAGACGCTAAACCTAAGCACTCTCTGCCAGTTTATCGGTACCCCGGCCGACGGCGGTCATTCCGGGGCCGCCACCTGCAAACCGATCTCCAACCCCGCCTTTCCGGTCCGGCGGCTGGAAAAAGTCCGGGACACCAATTTCCTGCAGTTTCTCAATTACCTGGCGGGGAAGGTCGCCGGCTACGCCGATATCGAGATCGGGCGGGTCTCCGAGGTCAAGGTGGAAAGTTTCACCGAACCCGAGGAAAAAGCTCTCAAACACCTCCGGGAGACCACTTTCGAGATCGAGCTGGAGAAGGAGGGGGACGCTTCCGACCGGGTCCGGGTTCTCTTCACCCGCGCTCCCCAGGTCAACCGCCGCGCCGGCGAGGCCAAGCCGAGCTTCCTCCAGGTGGTCAATTACCTCAAGCGCCATCACGAGTTCGACTACCTGGTCTTCGCCCAGGGGATGCTCTACCGGGTGGTCATCCTCAACGCCGGGGACGATAAGAAGCGGATCGACCCGGTCTCCCTGGCCCGGACGATGGGCTGGCCGGAGGACGACGGGGACGACCTGCTGGCCCTGGCCGACATCAAGAAGAACAAGAAGGTTAAAAAGAGGCTCCGCCGTATGCTCAACCCCCACCTTGTTCAGTTGGCCAATATGACGGGCGCCTTTGTCGAGGCGCCCGGCGATTACCGGGTCAAAAAAGTTCGCCCCCTGCTCTTCGACGGGGTGGAGGGGGACTTCGCGCCGGTTTTTAAGCGGATGCGGAAAAACAGCTTCCTGATCGAACTCAAGCCTTCCGGTTCCGGTACTCCTCTGCGCGTCGTGGCGACTATGTCCCCGTCGATCGACCGGCGTGCCGGCGAGACCGAGCCGACCATCCCCCTGGCGGCGGCGGCCTTCAAGGATCTTAAGCCCAACTACCTGATCTACAGCGAGCACGAGTTGCGCTTCCCCCGGGAGCGGCAGATCTCGGTCCTGGCCCGCGTCGACGACCCCGCCCGGGTGATCGACTGTTCCCGGGCGGTCTTCTCGCTGGTCGGCCCGCGCCACTGCGGCGATGAGACGGTGGCGGAGTTTATGCCCGCCACGCTGAAAGAATCGCCTCTGGCCGGACTCTCGCTGCATCCGACCAATTACCCCGACTTCATAAACTATATCGTCCCCCGCCTGGCGAAGGCGGCGGATTGCGAAGTGGCCTCGATCAAGCCGCTGTAAATTCAAAAAGTTCAAAGGTCAAACCGTCCGATCGGTCTGACCTGTCCGACGAGTCGGACTTTTTAATTTTTAGAGTATGTGTAAGAGTGCGTGTAAGAGTATGGGTAAGAGTATGGGACATATAGTAGCTTGAACTGAGTCAGTTCCTTTAAACTTATCAACTTTCTCTTACCCCAGCATCTCTGCTTGCCCGCCTCTCCTGAACGGAGTAATGGAGGGCGGGCGAGAGAACAAGGGGGGAGGGGGTGCGGACCATTTTATCCCATTCAATCACATTCGATCGTCTGTGAAAAAGTGGGTCCGAGGGTGCGGAGCATAACCGGAAACCATAATCTCTAATCTGAAATCTGCTTTGCCAGGCCGCGGAGCAACAACCCGGTCCGTATCTGTGTCCATTAGCGTGATTCTTAGTTTTAAATAGGGGGTGTGGTACTGGGCCTTTCCCAGTAAATAGTGCATTTCAATTTTATGGTTAAACGATTTCGATTTCGATCCCGATAGCGATTTCGATTTTGTCCTTATAAACTTATCAACTCTCATACTTGCCCAGCGTCTTAGCGAGAGAATTTGGAGGAAACGATGGAAAATATCTTCAATCCCGCCGAACTGGTCGAAATAGGCATCGAAAAGGAGAAAAAGCGCCGGGATTTTTACGCCGCCGCCGCTGAAGCGGCCGAAACGGACGAGCTGAAGTCCCTCTTCCGAAAGTTGAGCGCCTGGGAGGAGGAGCACATCCGCCGTTTCTCCGAGATCCGCGGGATGGTCGAGGACCACCCGGCGCCGGAGTCTTATCCCGGTGAGATGGGAGACTATATGCGCGCCCTGGTCTCCGACCGGCTCTATTCCGGGTACGATCCGGCCGAATGGTCCCGGGACCTCAAAGACCCGCGGCGGGCGCTCCAAAAGGGGATCGGCTTCGAGAAGGACGCCATTCTCTTTTTCCAGGAGCTGGCTCCCTTCCTCTCCGGTCCGGGCCGCGAGATCGTCGGGCTTCTGATCAAGGAAGAAAAGGATCACCTCGTCTATCTCTCCCGCCTGGCCGGGCGATTCTCTGAATAAAATTTTCGAAGGTAAATCTTATTGGTGAATAACCCGGGTTGATCGGGGTCTAACCGGTTAAGGAGGAAGGCAATGAGCAAACAGCTTGCAAGGTTAAGGGTGCTGCCGGGGTTGGTTTTCGCCGCCTTCTTCCTTGCTTCCTGCGCCACCGTGCCTTTCACCGGGCGTCGCCAGCTTTCGCTTCTCCCCGAGGCGGAACTGACGGCGATGAGCTTCGACTCCTACCGGGAGGTGCTTGACGGGGTTAAGCTTTCCGACGACCGGGAGGCGGTCGAGAAGCTCAACCGGGTCGGGCGGCGGATCGCGGCCGCCGGCGAGGACCTGCTCCGGGAATGGGGGCAGGAAAGGCGCCTGAACAATTTCAGCTGGGAGTTCAACCTGATCGATGACGATGAGACCGTCAACGCCTGGTGTATGCCGGGGGGAAAGATCGCCTTCTACACCGGCATCCTGCCGCTTACCAAGGATGAGGCCGGGATGGCGGTGGTGATGGGCCACGAGGTCGCTCACGCTCTGGCCAATCACGGCAACGAGCGGTTGAGCCAGTTGATTATGCTCGAGCTGGGTATGGTGACGCTGAGCGAAGCTCTCAGGAATGAGAAGGAGACGACCCAGATGCTCGCCCAGATGGCATTCGGCCTGGGCGGGGTCGTCGGGGTGATGCTTCCCTACAGCCGCCGGCACGAGTACGAGGCCGACCGCATCGGTCTGGTTCTGATGGCGATGGCGGGCTACGATCCCCGCGCGGCGGTCGACTTCTGGGGAAGAATGGAGGAGCTTAGCGGCGACGCCTCCTTCGATTTCCTCTCGACTCACCCCGCCACCGGCAAGCGGATCCGCGATATGAACAGGTTTATGCCCCAGGCGCTTGAGATTTACTATCGACAC
>PUNC01000170.1 GCA_003551625.1 PVC group bacterium
CCGTTTCACGCCTGGCTCCCCGACGCCCATCCCGCCGCCCCCGCTCCGGTCTCCGCCCTCTGCTCGGGGATGCTGATCAAGGTCATCGGGATCTACGCTCTCTTGAGAGTTTTTTTCAGCGGGTTTCAGTTCTCCCCGGCGGTCGCCCACTTCCTGCTCGCGGCCGGAGCCGCTTCGATCCTGGTCGGGGTTCTGCTGGCCCTGGGGCAGTGGGATCTCAAGCGGCTTCTGGCCTATCATACGATCAGCCAGATGGGCTACATCGCGATGGCGATCGGCCTGGGGACCCCTCTGGGAATGGTCGCCGCCCTCTTTCATCTCGCCAATCACGCCGTCTTCAAGACCCTGCTCTTCTTCGTCGCCGGCGCCCTGGAACGGGCCGCGGGCACGCGCAAGCTCCGGGAGATGGGAGGGCTCCGGAACGAGCTGGGAGAGCTTTACGCCGTCTCTTCCGTGGCCTCCTTCTCGATCGCCGGGCTGCCCCCCTTCAACGGTTTCTGGTCGAAGCTGCTGATCGTGATCGCCTGCCTCCGGGCCGGTTATCCAACCCTGGCGGTGGTCGCCGTCGCGGGGGCGATACTGACACTGGCCTCCTTCGCCAAGGTTCAGCGCTACGCCTTCGGGGGAGCCCGTTCCCGCGACGGAGAGCCGCGAAGAATCCCCGCGGCGATGCGGCTGGCGATGGCCGTTCTGGCCGGGGTCTGCGTCGTCGGCGGGGCTCTATATCTGCCCGGTCCCCGGCGGGTCTTGACCCGGGCGGCCCGGGCGGCGATGTATCAGGATCCGGAAATTCCATTCGAAACCACCGCTGAGGAGAGCGATGAAGTATCCCAAACTCCGTGAACTGGGCCGGGCGATCCGGGCGCTCTGGAAGGGGCCCTACACGATTGATTTTCCCCGCCGGCCTTCAATCCCGCCGCCTTCTTCCCGGGGGCGGATGAAATGGGACGACAAGGTCTGCGTCGGTTGCGGAGCCTGCGCCCGGGTTTGCCCGACCGGCGCGATCGAGATTTACGACGACCTTGAATCCGACCCTCCCGCGCGGACGCTGGTGCGGCGCTACGGAATGTGCATTTATTGCGGACAGTGTCACGTTCTCTGCACCACCACCACCGGCTGCGCCCACAGCACCGAATACGATATGGCCTGCGTGGACCGCGACCGGTCGGTGGAGAAGGTGGACAAAGAGATAGTTCCCTGTGAGATCTGCGGGCGGCCGGTGGGGACCCGGGAGCACCTGCGCTGGATATACGAGCGGTTGGGCTCGCTTTCCTTCTCCAACCCTTCCCTTTTTCTCGCCGCCGGCCATCGGGCGGCGCCTTTCCGAAAAGGGGAACCGGCCGGCCTTCTCCGGACGGGAAGGCTCAAAATTCTCTGCCCGGTTCACAAGCGGGAGGCGGCTCTGGCGGATGAGCCTTGATCCGGGAAAGGCTGAAAAAGTTGATAAGTTTATAAGTTGATAGAGTTGATAAGGGAAAAACTGTGTCATTACCCGTTTCCGCTCACGCTCACGTATCCGTCAGCGGCCGTTAAAGCGTAGCCGTGAGCGAAACCGTCAGCAAAAGTTCCGCGCGCGAGATCGCGGTCGTCGGTATCGGTAACCCCGAGAGGGGCGATGACGGCCTGGGGGTGGAGTTTGTCCGCCGCCTGGCCGCCCGGGGATGGAAGGGGACGGTGGTGGCGGGAGTGACGCCGGAGAATATCTCCGGCTGGCTGGCCGCCCTGAATCCGGCTCTGGTGGTGGCCGTGGACGCGGTGGAGATGGGGATTCCCGCCGGGGGCCGGCGCCTTCTCGACGGAGAAGCGGTGGCGGCCGTCTCCGCCTCCACTCACGGCTGTTCGCTATCCCTCTTGCTGGGTTTCTGGGAGCGAGCGACGGCCGCCCGGACGGTTCTCCTGGGGGTGCAGCCTGCGCGCGCCGCCGCCCGCGGCCGGGGCTTGAGCCGGGAAGCTGAAGGCGCCTTGAGACGGCTGGAAGAGGAATTCTCGGTTCCCGACCGGACGCCGGGGTTCATCGCCGAGTATCTGGAAACCGGAAACGGGCTTAAGCCGCCCGGCGGTTAGCCGGATTTGGCCTTGGCTCCGATATTTTTTCCCGCGATTGCTTCCCGGAGCGCTGTCTGCAACTCCTCAATCCGGTAAGGCTTGCTCAGGGCGGCGGCAAATCCCGCCTTCCGCCAGTCGCCCATTACCGGGTTGTTGGAATAGCCGCTGGTCACGATCGCCTTGACTCCGGGATCGATCTCCCTGATTTTTTCCAGGATGTATAGTCCGCCGTGATTCCCCGGTATGGTCAGGTCCAGCAGCAACACGCTGAAAGGCCGTCCCCGCTTTTTTCCCCGCCGGAAAAGCTCGATCGCGCTCCCGCTGTCGGAGGCCGATTCCACTTCCCAACCGAGGGAGGAGATCATATCCGCGGCGACCTCGCGGATCATTTTCTGGTCGTCGACCACCAGGACTCTTCCCGTCTCGTCGGGGGGTACGGGGCGGGCGCCGCCGATTTCGCCCTTCTCCCCGGCCGCGGGGAGGTAAACGGAGAAACCGGTCCCTTTCGGTTTCCGGGGGCGGATCTCGATCGCTCCGCCGTGTTTCTGAACGATCGAATAGACGATCGTCAATCCCAGTCCGGTTCCTCCTTTCCGCGTGGTGTAGAAGGGGTCGAATACCCGGTCCCTGATATTCTTCGGAATCCCATCTCCCTCGTCTTCGATCGTGATCCGGATGTAACTGCCGCTTTTTTTTACCGGGGCCTGCTTCGGGGTCAGTTCGGACGCCTCCATTTTGACCTCCACCTTGCCGCCGTTGGGCATCGCCTGCACGGCGTTCTGGAGCAGGTTGCGGATGACCTGTTCGAACTGGAAGGGGTCGCAGAGGATTTTTGGAGACGCCTCGGTCAGGAACAGCCGGCTTTTGATTCCGGGCGCGGTTAACTCCTCGGCAACTATTCCTTTCAGGATTTCTTTGGGATCAAAGGCTTTCCGGGTCGGCTCGCCGCCCGCCGAAAAGATCAGGAGCTTATGGGTCAGTCTCTGAGCGCGCAGGCAGGCTTTCTCCGCTTCAGACAGGAATCCGACGACTTGTTGGTCAGGAGCCGTCCGTTTCCGGGCCAGAGAGATATTCCCCAATACCGCCGTGAGAATATTGTTGAAGTCGTGGGCGATGCCCCCCGCCAGCATTCCGATCGACTCCAGTTTCCGGGAGACGGCCAGTTCCTCCTCCAGCCGCTTGCGCTCGGTGATGTCGGTGAAGATGCCGAAGCTGGCGACGACCTTTCCGTTTCGCCCGTGCCGGGGGGTCGAGCTGACCAGCAGCCGGCGTTTCTCGCCGTCGGGACGGCCAATGGTTATCTCGTACTGGCTGCTCCGGCCGCTTTTCCTGAGCCCAGTCTGCTCCCGGACCGTCCGATAGCTCTCGTCGTCGAGGAATTCCCGGAGGTTCCTTCCGGCCAGCCCGCCGCGTTTCACCCCGAAGATTTTCTCGCCGGCCGGGTTGGCGAAGAGTATCTTCTCCTCCAGGTCCACCAGGCAGACCCCTTCCGACTGTTTCTCCACCAGCTCCCGGAACTTCTGCTCGCTTTTCTTGAGTTTTTGCTGAAGCTTCTGGACCTTTTTTTCGAAAAGTTTCCGCTCGTGGATGTCGATGGCCATCTCATAGCGGACCATCCGGCCGTCCGGCCAGCGGATGGCCCGGTCCAGGCAGTGGTACCAGCGCCCGGCGACCGGGTTGAAATGATCCCAGCTGTAGGTTTTTCCCAGATAGTCGCCGAAGATCCGGTCGTTGGTGCAGAAAGGGCAGGGGGAATCGAGCCCCTGTAAGGCCTGGTGGCATTTCTTCCCCAGTACCTGTCCGAACCGATCCCTGACCTTGCGGTTGACGAAGAGCAGGATGTACGTCTCGGGATCGGCGACGTAAACCGGCTGGTCGATACCGTCGAATATCGAGAGCAGCTGCTCCAGGGATGAGTTCGCGTTCCGTCCGGCGACTCTTTTCTTTCCGCCCCGGCCCGCCGGTTTATTTTTTCCGCTTTTTGTTACGGGGTTTCTCTTTTTTGGCATCGAGGGACTCCCTGACCGCCGTCAGAAGGGACGCGGCGTTGTAGGGCTTGGGCAGGAATGGAAGCTTTTCGGATCTGATCTTTTCGAGATTGCCGCTTTTATCGACGTAACCGCTGGTGAACAGGACCTTCAACCCCGGCCTTTTCCGTTTCCACTTCTCGGCCAGTTCCAGGCCGTTGGTTCCCGGCATCACGACATCGCAGAAGACCAGGTCGAAATCCTTGCTCTTTTTCCGGAATATCCGGTCGGCGGCGGCGGCCCCGTTGGCGGTGTTTACCCGGTAGCCGTTTCTTCTCAAAATCCGCCGGGCGAGGAAACGGGCGGTTTTGTTGTCGTCGACGACCAGGATTCTCTCTCCGTTTCCCTTGATATCTTCGGTTCGCCGGCTCTTTTCTTCCCGGGAGAGGGTCGGAGCCGGAAGAGCCGGCAGGAATACCCGGAAGATCGTCCCGCGCCCCGCCTCGGTGGAAAAATCCACCCAGCCGTTATGCTCTTCGACGATGCTTGCCACCGAGGTCAGTCCCAGTCCCAGCCCGGTTTCCTTGGTGGTAAAGAAGGGATCGAAGAGGTGCATCTGCGCCTCTTTCCGAATGCCGCCGCCGGTATCGCTGACCGAGAGCGATACGAAGCGGCCGGTCCGGGCCGCTCCGCCGGCGTGATTATCGGGTTCGAAAACCACGTTCGAGGTCGTTATGGTCATTACCCCGCCGCCGCTCATCGCGTCGCGGGCGTTGAGAACCAGGTTCAGCACGATCTGTTCCACCCCGACCGGGTCGATTCGGACGGTATGCAGACGCGGCGCCAGCTTGAACTTCAACGTCACCTGATCGCCCGCCAACCGCCGCAGGAAATTCTCCATCTCCTGGATCCGGAAATTGAGATTTAACGGGCGGGGCTGGACCACCCGCATCCGGCTGAAGGTCAGCAGTTGGTTGGCCAGGGCGGTCGCCCTTTCGCCGGCTTTCTTGATCTCCAGGATGTCGGACCGGATCGCGCTGCTCGGTTTCAGCCGGTCGATGATCAGGTCGCTCAAGCCGACTATTCCCAGCAGGAGGTTGTTGAAGTCGTGGGCCAGCCCCCCGGCCAGCCGGCCGGCGATCTCAAGTTTCCGGGCCCGCTGAAGGCGGTAGCGGAAGACCCGGTTCGATATCTCCGCCTTTCTTCTCTCCAGGGCGTTGACCAGGATGTCGGCCGAGATTCGCAGCAGGGCGATATGTTCCTCCTGCCATTTCTTCTCCCGCCGCACCGAATCGAAGCCGGCGAAGCCCAGCAGTTCCCCTCCCAGCAGGAGCGGGACGACCAGGAGTGACTTGATATTCTGCGCTTCCAGGATCCGGCGCTCGTTTTCGGCTTCCGGAGGCATCCGCCCGATCCGGGGAACGTGGATCGCCGCCCCCCGGCGAAGCTGGCTGACCCACCACTTAATATCGTCGGTTTTCAGCCCCTGGAGATTATCCTTCTCCGGTTGGATCCCCGGCGCGCACCATTCGTGGGTGTTGCTATAATCGAAGAAGTCGTCCGAGAACAGGAAGAGATAGGTCCGGTCGACTTTTACGAATTCGCCCAGTTCCTTCAGCGCCCGTTGGATTCCGGCGTCAACTTCAGCCGGTTGAAGAGCGATGAAACGGTTGGAGATCGAGATAATAAGCCTCTCGAAATCAAGGCGGTAGGTGAGCTCGTTCTCGATCCGCCGGCACCGTTTCTCCCAATCGAGACTTTTCCTTCCGCCGGCGGACCGGACGTTGCTGGAGGTTTTTCTGTTCACCCTCAATCGAATTGAAGGCCTTTCGGGGTCCCCAGCACCTCGGACCAGACGATGGCCCGGGGCAGGGGCGGGAGATCAAAATCGTCAAACGGCGGCTTCGTCTCCTCCTCCGGCCGGACGGGCGGCAGGGGTTCGGTTATCAGCGTTTCCAGCGGTTCCGGAGGCGGTGGAGGCGGAGGCTTTTCGATTTTTCGGGGCGGCCGGGGTTTCCGGGACGCGCGGGAGGGGGGAGCGCCGGAGAGGATCTGCAGCAGGTTATCCATCTCCGGGGTATTGCTGCGCTCTTCCCTGGCCCAGGGCCGCTCCCAGGGCGGGGTCTCTTCCCGGTCCCCGCGGGGCGGGGGAGGGGAGGGTTTTTCCCTCCCCTCTCCCCGCTCCTCCTTTTTGCCCGGATCCTCCTTTTTCGCCATCAGTACGAAGCGGAACAACAGAAACAGAATCAACAGTACCCAGATCCAGCCTTCCATTTTTACTCCTGATCTCCGGGTTTTTTGCCCTTATCGCCCATCGTGGAGATCGAATCCCGCATATCGGTGTCGGCCTTGATGTTCCGGAAGCGGTAGTAGTCCATAATTCCCATATTGCCGCTGCGGAAAGCCTCGGCCATCGCCTTGGGCACTTCGGCTTCGGCTTCGACCACCTTGGCCTGCATCTCCTGGACCTTGGCCTTCATCTCCTGCTCGCGGGCAACCGCCATCGCCCGGCGTTCCTCGGCCTTGGCCTTGGCAATCTCCAGGTCGGCGCGGGCCTGGTGTTTCTGGAGTTCCGCGCCCACGTTCTTGCCCACGTCCACGTCGGCGATGTCGATGGAAAGGATCTCGAAGGCGGTGCCGGCGTCGAGCCCCCGCTCCAGAACGCGCTTGGAGATCAGGTCGGGGTTTTCCAGCACCTTCTTGTAGGACTCGGCCGATCCGATCGAGGTGACGATACCCTCGCCGACCCGGGCGATGATCGTCTCGTCGGTGGCGCCTCCCACCAGCCGGTCGATGTTGGCCCGGATGGTCACCCGGGCCTTGGCCATCACCTGGATCCCATCCATCGCCACCGCGTCCACGGTGTTCTTGCCCTTCTTGGGATCGGGGCAGTCGATCACGCGGGGGTTGACACTGGTGCGGACCGCGTCCTCGATGTCGCGCCCGGCCAGGTTGATCGCGCAGGCCTTCTGGAAAGTGAGCGGGATATTGGCCTTGTCGGCCGCGATCAGCGCCCGGATGACCCGGGCGACGCTTCCGCCGGCCAGGAAATGGGCCTCCAGGTCGTCGGCGCTCACTATCAGCCCGGCCTTGGTGGCCATAATCCTGGCGTCGACGATCACGGCGGGGGGAATCCCCCTCAGCTTCATCCCGATCAGGTTTAAGATCGAGACCCTGGCTCCCGCGGCCATCGCCCGCACCCATACCTTGAAAAAGTAAAAAAAGATACCCAGGAAGACCAGGATGAGAACTACTACGATTGCCCATATCAGAGGAATCAAACTTTCCATATCCCCTCCTTGTGTTTGCGGCCCGTCTCGGGCCTTTATTTAAGTTGATAAGCTGATAAGTGAAACCGGATTGCAGATTTCAGATTAGAGTATGTGTAAGAGTATGTGCAAGAGTACGAAGAAGAGTATGGGTAGTATTGGAACTCAAACCCAACTCCCGACGACCAACTTCCAGACCGTCTTCCTGACCCAATACCCATCTTCCATTCTTTTACCGCTGACTGCATACTGCTTACTGCTTCCTTTTTATAGTCGCTCATCGGGACTGGTTGTCGTCCGCAACCTCCCTGACCACCACCCGGTTGCCGTCCACCTTGTAAACCTCCACCTTCTTGCCCCGGCCGATATGTTCTCCCGAGGTAACCACGTCCACCTTCTCCGATTCGATCTCCGCGGCGCCCGCCGGGCGAAGGTCGGTCAGGGCGGTCCCGGTCTTTCCCAGCAGGTCGCTTAATCCCTCCTGGCTGGAACTGATGCCGGCCTGATCGGTTTCCAGGAGGATCTTCTTTCCCAGGGGCGAGCCGGGGACGTAGCGGGCGGCGGCGAAGATGCTCAACAGCGTGAGCGCGATCGCGGCCAGCAGCCAGGCCATACCGAATGCCGTTCCCTGCCGGGAGAAAGCCAGCACGATCGAGATCACGATCGCGATCGCCCCCAGCGTCCCCAGCACCCCGCCGGGCACGAAGATTTCGGCGGCCGCCATCAAAACCCCCAACCCCAGCAGGATGATGATTATCGCCATTTATTCCTTTACTGATAACCGGTTGCCGATCACCCGGATCATTTGTTATCCGGGTTTTAACGCTATGCGCTATGCTCTTTGCGCTCTGCGTCTTTAATTTGTCTCACCACCACCCGCCAACCCTCGACCCTGATCACCTCCACCTCGCTTCCCGCCTCGATGAACTCGCCGCGGGAGACCACGTCCACGACCTCGCCGTCGATCCGCGCTTTTCCGGAAGGAAAGAGGCGGGTTAAGGTCCGGCCTTTTTTGTTGAGCAGTGACGACGGTTCCGCGTCGGAGACCTCGTAGCCGTCGCGTGAGGACTGGTCGGTGGTGAGAACCATCCGCCCGAAAAGGGGCGACCCGGCGGAAAAGCCGAGCCGGTAGGAGAGGGCGATGACCACCACCAGCCCCACCAGGGCCATTCCCAGGTTGGCCAGGGCGCCGAAATAGGCGGGGCTGAAGATCGTCTCCCCGCTGAAGAAGGGGCCGCGTCCCATCGCCGAGATGAAGGAGCCGATCAGGCAGAGAACGCCTGCCGCGCCCATCAGGCCGAAGCCCGGGGTTACGAAGATCTCGATCGCCAGCAGGACCACCCCGATGATGAAGATGACGATCTCCTCGTATCCGGCCAATCCCGCGATGTAATGGCCGAAGAAGAAGAGGACCAGGCAGGTGATCCCGATCGCTCCCGGCACGCCGAACCCGGGCGAGCGGATCTCGAAGTAGATGCCGCCCAGCCCGCCCATCAGGAGCAGGCTGGTTATCAGGGATGTCGTCAGGAAACGGGCCGCGACCTCGGCCCAGGTGCTCTCGATGAATACCAGGTGGGCGTTCTCGAAACCCAATGCCACGGTCACCTCCTCCAGGCTGTCGAGCGTGCCCTGGGAGAGACCGATCTGTTCGCTTTCCGCCCGGGCGTTGGTCAGGGTGAGGAGCTTGCCCTTCTGAATGACGTCCACGATCTCCACGTCCCGGTCCACCATCGCCTCGACCACCTCCACCGGATGGCCGTTCTGCTCCGCCGCCGAGGCGATCAGGGCGCGGAAGGCCGAGGTCATCTTCTCTTCCATCGCGGTGTCGGTCGCCGCCGGCCCGGCGCCCGGAACCACCGCGATCGGGGTGGCAGCGCCGATCATACTGGCCGAGGCCATATAGATCTCCCGGGTGGCCACGGCGATGAAAGCGCCCGCCGAGAAGGCGCGCGACTCGATGTAGCTGTAAACCGGCACCCGCGAGCGCAGGAGGTGACCCATTATCTCCCGGGTGGCGTCGGCCCGTCCCCCGTCGGTGTTGATGACGATTATAATGGCTTCGGCCCGCGCCTCCTCGGCTTCCCTTACGCCTCTCCGGACCACCCAGGAGAGCCCCTTCTCCACTTCGCCTTCCACCGGGATGACGTAAACCAGGGGGGAGTCGGGGGCGGCGCCGGCGCCGGTCCGGCGGCCGGACAGGGAAAAGGCGGAAAAGACCAGCGCCGAGAAAAGGAACAGCCTTAATATCTTCCCGGAGTTTCCATTGGGGAATGATCTCTTCACAAGCCAATTAAAACACGCCCCCGGAACGCGGGCAAGCGGATTTTCTTTACAGCGGAAGGGCTAACGGTTAAGAAACCCGATGCGCGAGCGTCCGGATTCGTCCCGAGGAGCTGAGAGGCAGCGGCGGGTCCCCGGACAATCCGGACGAATGGCAAACCGATGAAAGCGAGGAATCGATTTTTGCGGTCGGAGGTCGGCCGGAGACGCCTGGACCGGGCGATTCTGCTCGGATGGCTTTTCTTTCAGATCGTCGGGCAATGGCTGTTGCCTTTTCCGGCGCCGGCCCTGCAGGCGGCGGCCGTGTTATGGCTTCTGGGCGGGATGCTGATGATTCGAAAGATCTGGTGTCTCCCCCTGCTGATTCTTACCCTTCCCGCTTTTCAATGCGAGATTCACCGTCCCTGGGCCTGGGTTCAGGTGCTGGCCGCGGCGGTCTTCCTGGGCCGGGTTCTTTTCAGCGAGAAGCTCTCGCGGCGGGATCTGGCCCTGGTGATCGGGGTCGCGCTCCTGGTAGGTTTCTTCTCGCTTCCGGCCGACCACGCCGTTCGTTTGGAGGAGCTTCGCCTCTTTGATCGGATTGAAGTTCTGCGGCAGTTCCTGCGGCCGGAAGCCGTCTGGGCGGTCTTTTCTTACCGTCAAGCTTTCGACCGGATGCTGATCGCCCTGCTGGCGCTGGCGCTGTGGCGGGGCCGGGGATATTTCTCCTCACCCCGGATCGCCCTGGCTTTTGTCTGCGCGGGGGTCCTGGCGGTGGTCCCGGTCTATACCGCTTCTCTTCTCCCCTGGCAGAAACCTCATCTTTTTCTCGGGACCACCAACTTCGGTTCCTTCGGTCTTTCGGTCGCTCACGGCGCCGGCTATAACCGGCATTATTTCTCGTTTCTCTTCGCCCTCGGCATCGCCTGGAGCCTGACGCTTCCGTCGGCCAGGTATCGCAAGTGGCTTTTCGCCTGCGCGCCGCTGCTGATTCCCGCCCTCTGGATCGAACAGCGCGCCTTTTTTTTGGCGGTTCTCGCCAGTGTTTTTTTGATCGCGGTATTTTCCTGTTTCCGCCGGTTTCGCCCGGCGATCCGCCGCCGGTTTCGCCGGGGCATTCGGGGAGGGGCGGGCCCCCGCATCTTATTCGCTCTTCTTATGTTCGTGAATCTGGCCTGGCTCTCCTCGCTTGACCTGGGCGACGAGCAGTCTCCGGCCCGCCTCGCTCTCTACCGCCAGGCTTATAATTACACGGCTCTTGTCAGTCCGCGCCTGGCGCGCAGCCTGGTCGGCGGCGCCGGGCCGAAAGTTCCCGAATGGGAAGACGCTCCGTCGGGCCGGCTGTATGATCATATCCGGAGCGTTGATCCCGCCCGCGCCCACGCCTGGTATCTGGCCTGGCGGCAGGCGCTCGCCGGCCCGCTCTGGCGCGGCGCCGGCGCGGGTTCCTGGGCGCGTTTTCACCGGGAGAGTGATCGCATTTCCCTCTTCTACCTGGCCCACGTCCACAACACCTATCTTGACCTGCTTTTCGAATACGGTCTGTTTTTATGTTTCCTGGCCGCCGTCGCGGCGGTATCGGCCCTGTCGCGCGTTATCCGGGGAGTCGCCTTCGGCCGCCTTCACCTGCCCTTTATCGTCTCCCTGGCGCTGCTCGCCGCCGGCCAGCATTTGTTATACGCCTTTACCACCCAGGTTGCGCTGCTTCCGGCGCTGGTTCTCTTTCTCCGGTCGCTCTTCCCGGCCTCGCCCGCTTGCCGGTTGTTGTCTTCGGACCCGGTAAGCTGCTCCACCGGCGCGCGTCCGCCAAACGCTGAGTAAATACAAAAGCCGGGGCTTTCGCCCCGGCTTACGTATGGAGATGAGGGGATTCTCCGTCGCCTCCGTGCCGGATGCGGCACCCCCGAAGTATTCGGGGTGACGCAGAACCCCGCCCCTGAAGTGGGCCTGGCAACTCTCCAACAAAAAAACCCGAACTGAAAAGTTCGGGTTTTTATGGAGATGAGGGGATTCGAACCCCTGACCCCATGGCTGCCAGCCATGTGCTCTCCCAGCTGAGCTACATCCCCGTTCGGAAAAGGCAAGTTATAATAAAAACCTTTCGCTGTCAACAGCCCGGATTATTCATAATCCGGGCTGTTTTGATCACCGGGTGAAGAGCAATCACTCCCGAGAAAGCTTAAGCCTGACAGCATACGGCGTATGGTTCAACAGGTTGCGGAAAACGCTTTTCACGAATGATTGGGAGTGGAGGCGTGCTTTGCCGGGGCTGGGTCCTGAGTATGGGTTGAAAACCGGGTAATGTGGTATGATTAAGTGTTACGCAATATGAAGCTTCGGTTTGAGTGAGAACGGCTATGAAAGACGATGAAAGAGCCGCCGGCGGCTTGTCGGAAACGGCCGGGAAACGCTTGCTCGCGATCGCGCGGGAAGCTCTGGATTCGGTTGTCCGGAACGGGAGACTCCCCGACGAACCGGTGGCCGATCCGGAACTCCAGGGTCTTCAGGGCGCTTTCGTGACGCTGATGAAGAACGGACGGCTGCGCGGCTGCGTCGGCCGGTTCACTTCCGATCTGCCGCTTTACCGGGTGGTCCGGGAGATGGCGCGCTGCGCGGCGCTGGAGGACACCCGTTTCCAGCCGGTCGCTCCGGAAGAGCTTTCGGAGATCGAGATCGACATCTCGGTCCTCTCGCCGCTGCGGCGGGTAACCGACCCTCTCAAGGAGATAAAGTTGGGGAAGGACGGGATCTACATCCGGAAGGGATACCGGTCCGGAACCTACCTTCCCCAGGTGGCGGTGGACCACAATATGGAGCTGGAGCAGTTTCTTTCCTCCTGCGCCGCTCACAAGGCCGGTCTTCCTCCCGACGCCTGGCGCGATCCCGACGTCGAGGTTTACGCCTATTCCGCCCAGGTGCTGGAAGAGAAGCGGGGAGGATGAGGGCGGGGGCGCATCTGAGCATCTCCCACGGTCTGGCCCGGACGGTGGAGGAGGCCGTAAGACTCGGCTGCGACACCCTCCAGATCTTCAGCGGCAACCCGCGGGGCTGGCGGCGCAAGATCATCAATCCGGCCGAGGCGGAAGAGTTCCGGCTTCTCTGCGGCCGACGCGGGCTGGACCCGGTGGTGGTCCACACCCCCTACCTGATCAACCTGGCCGCCGTCGATCAGGAAACCTTCCGGAAATCACTTCGGGCTTTCGCCGAAGACCTGGAACGCGCCCGTCTTCTGGGCGCCGGGCTCTTCGTCACCCATATGGGTTATCACCGGGGCGAGGGGATGTCGGCTGGAATTAAGAAGATGGCCCGGTCCCTGGGCGAACTGCTCAAAGACCGCCCGCCCGGCGGCCCCCGCGTCCTGCTGGAGAACACGGCCACCGCCGGGAGCAGCCTCGGCCACTCGTTCCCGGTGATCGGCGAGGTTATGGAGAAGAGCGGCGTCGCCGACCGGCTCTACCTTTGCCTGGATACCTGCCACGCCTTCGTGGCCGGTTACGACGTCGCCTCCGCGGCGGGACTGGACCGCGCGCTCGCGGAGATCGGCGAGTTTATCGGGCTCGAAAAGCTCAAACTGGTCCATTTCAACGATTCCCGTTTCGGTCTCGCCTCGGGTCTCGACCGGCACCACCACCTGGGGCGGGGGAAGATCGGCCTGTCGGGGCTGCGGCGGATCGTCCGCCACCGTTCGCTCCGGTCCCTGCCCTTCATCATCGAGACGCCGAAGGAGACCCCGGACGCCGACTCGAGAAACCTCAAGGTGCTGAGGAGTCTGGCGAAAGGAAAGGTCCGCTCCCGCGGCCCGGCAAGAAAGGACGCGAAGCGTAAAGCGCATAGGGCATAGCGCTGCTCCGCACCCTCAAAAGACCAGTGATCCGTGATCGGTCCCGACTTAAAACTGTCGGGATCTTCGCTACGCTTCGATGATCAGTGAACCGGTAAAGGCCCGCTGTTTTAGCCTATTTCTTTCAGCCCGGTTCGTCAGTTGTTACCTAATAGTCTAACAGTCTAAACCCCTACAGCCTTATTTTCGTCTCACGCAAAGCCGCCAAGGCCGCAAAGAAAGTTTTAACAGACTAAAAGACTAAAAAGCTTGATGTAACTACGAATGTCGAAGCAACCGCCTCCATTCAAGCTCCGATACATCCCGTACTCTTACCCGTACTCTTACACCTACTCTTACCCATACTCTTGCACGTACTCTTACCCATACTCTAAAAAATTAAACAGTCCGACTCGTCGGACCGGTCCGACCGGTCTGAGTGTTTAAACTTCGAGCCTGGGGCCCTCAAACCTTATCAACTTATAAACTTATCATCTTATCAACTTGGCCTGACGGGCTTATGCTTTCCTGAGATGAATAATGGGCGCGGGCTTGATAAAGACTCGATTTTCGCGGATAGTTCGGGTTAAACTCTGGGGCTATGAAGGATTACGACCACAAAAAGATCGAAGAGCGCTGGCAGAACTACTGGGAGGAGAGCGGCCTCTTCAAGGTCGACCTTTCCCGGGACGAGAACAAGTATTACTGCCTGATGATGTTTCCCTATCCCTCGGCCGCGCTTCACGTGGGTCACGGCCGCAACTACATCATCGGCGACGCGGTCGCCCGCTACAAGATTATGCGGGGGCTGAACGTGCTCGCTCCGATGGGTTGGGACTCCTTCGGCCTGCCGGCGGAGAACGCCGCGATCAGGAAGAATATCCATCCCGAGGAGTATACCCGGGCCAACATCGCCACTATGAAGCGCCAGCTTCGCCAGTGGGGGGTGGGGTATGACTGGGACCGGGAGATCTCCTCCTGTTCGCCGGAGTATTACCGTTGGACCCAATGGATATTCCTGGTCCTTTACCGGGCCGGCCTGGCCTACCGCAAGCGGGCCGATGCCAACTGGTGCCCGCAATGCGCCACCACGCTGGCCAACGAGCAGGTGCTCGACAGCGACTGCGAGCGTTGCCGGTCGACGGTGGAGAAGAAGAGCCTGGAGCAGTGGTTCTTCCGGATCACCGATTACGCCCAGCGGCTGCTCGACGATCTCGACACGCTCGACCGGTGGCCGGAACGGGTCAAGACGATGCAGAGAAACTGGATCGGGCGGAGCGAGGGGGCCGAGGTGGTCTTCCGGACCGAGGGCGGCGACGAGATCCCCATCTTCACCACCCGCCCCGACACGCTATGGGGGGCCACCTTTATGGTGCTGGCGCCGGAACACCCCCTGCTCGACCGGATCATCGCCGCCGACCGGAGGGCCGAGCTGGCGGAATACCGGTCCTCCCTGGCCTCGGTCAGCGAGGTCGACCGCGCCGCGGCCGACCGGGAGAAGACCGGGATCTTCACCGGCGCCCGGGCCGTCAACCCGGTCAACGGGGAGAAGATCCCGATCTACGCCGCCGACTACGTGATGATGAGCTACGGCTCCGGGGCGATTATGGCGGTTCCCGCCCACGACCAGCGCGACTTCGACTTCGCCCGGAAGTTCGGCATCCCGATCCGGGTGGTGATCGCGCCCCCGGGGTGGAAGGGAAAAGAGCTGGAAGAAGCCTGGGAGGACATCGAGGAGGGGACGATGACGGCGAGCGGGGACTTCGACGGCACCCCGGTCCGGGAGGCCAAGAAGGTGGTGACCGACTGGCTGGAAGCCGGGGGGCTGGGCCGTTTCGCGGTTAACTACCGTCTGCGGGACTGGTTGATCTCCCGCCAGCGCTACTGGGGGGCGCCGATCCCGATCGTTTACTGCTCCCGTTGCGGGACGGTTCCCGTCCCGGAGGAAGATTTGCCGGTCCTGCTGCCCCGGGAGGTGGACTTCCGCCCGACCGGGCAGTCGCCGCTGGCGCTTTCCGAAGAGTTCAAGCATACGGCCTGTCCCGGTTGCGGCGGCCCCGCGGTCCGCGAGACCGACACTATGGACACCTTCGTCGATTCGAGCTGGTATTTCCTCCGTTACCTGACCCCGGACGATTCCGGGAAGGCATTCGACCGGGAGCTCTGCGACCGCTGGTTGCCGGTGGACCAGTATATCGGCGGCATCGAGCACGCCACCATGCACCTGATCTACGCCCGTTTCGTGGTCAAGGCGCTCCGGGACCAGGGGCTGCTGGGCTTCGACGAGCCCTTCCGCAACCTCTTCACCCAGGGGATGATCTGCCGGGAAGCCTATTACCTGCCGGGAAAGGGATACTGTCCGCCCGAAGAGGTCGAAATCCGCGACGGAAAGGCGGTCCACCTTTCCACCGGACGGGAGGTGGAGACCCGGATGGAGAAGATGAGCAAATCCAAGCTCAACGTCGTCAGCCCCGATCGGCTCCTGGAGTGGCTGGGCGCCGACACGGTCCGGCTCTACACCCTATTCATCGGGCCGCCGGAGAAGGACGCCGAGTGGAACGACCAGGCGGTGGAAGGCGCCAGCCGGTTTCTCAAGCGCCTATGGAAGAAGACCCGGGAACTCGCCCCGGCGGCGGAGGGGGAAGAAGTGGAGCCCGACCCCGCCGGGATGAACGAGGCCGAAAAGCGGCTTTTCCGCAAAACCCACCAGACGATCAAGAAGGTGACCGCCGACCTGGAAGGCGATTTCCACTTCAATACCGCCATCGCCGCCGCGATGGAGTTGATGAACGAAATTCACTCTTTTGCCGGTTCCGCGGGGGAGGGGAAGGCCTCCCTGCCTCTTTTCGCCCTCAAAAGCCTGGTCCGCCTGCTGGCTCCGTTCGTGCCCCATATCTGCGAGGAACTCTGGCGGGAGCTGGGCGGGAAGGAGAGCGTCTTCCAGGGCGGCTGGCCCCGTTTCTCGGCCGAGGCGCTCCGCTCGGAGACGGTGACGATGGTCGTTCAGATCAACGGGCGCCTTCGGGGCAAGGTCACGGTGGAGCGCGACAGCGGCGAAGAAGAGGTCCGTTCCGCCGCCCTGGGCGACTCCTCCGTCCAGCGCTGGCTGGACGGCCTGGAAGTGGTCAAGGCGGTCATCGTTCCCAACCGGTTGATAAATCTGGTCGCCCGTCCGGACCGGAAAGGTCCCGGAACGGAGTCATGAGCGAATTCCGGCAGGAGGGCGGTTGGAATATTCAGACTGCCGTATCCGAGGTGATGGAGATCGCCAACTGGGGATACCGCGGGCCGTTTATGTATTTCCGGGGCCGGCTGAAACTTCCCTCCGACCAGGCCTTCAAGAGAGTAAGGCGGCAGACGGCTTCGACCGGCCTGCTGCCTTTTCTCGAGGCGGACCCGGCCGGCGCGGTCTTGAGTTTCGCCCCGGTAAAGAAGGACCGTTCCCGCCGCCGCCGTCCCCTGGTCAACCTGCTGCTGCTGGCGATTACCGTTCTGACCACTCTGGCCGCCGGCGCGCTGATGGATAACGTCGGGATATCCGACCTGCGGGCCAATCCCGCGCTCATCTTCCGCGGCTTTCCCTTCTCCTTCACGCTACTGACCATCCTCGGCCTGCACGAGCTGGGCCATTACTATATGTCGCTCCGCCACGGAATCCGCGCCAGCCTGCCTTATTTCATCCCCGCCCCGACGCTGATCGGGACGATGGGGGCGGTGATCGTCAGCCGCTCCCCCTTCCCGGACCGCAGGAGCCTGCTCGACGTGGGAGTGGCGGGCCCGCTGGCCAGCTTCATTCTTTCCACCTTCGCTCTCCTGGTCGGCCTGCGGACGGCCGCCGTGGTCGAGATCCCTCCCGGCGTTGAGATATTCAAGTTCGGAGATTCCATCCTTACCTGGCTGCTGATCCGCGCCCGTTTCCCCGAGATTCCCCCCGGTCACGACGTGATGCTGGGCCCCGTGGCCTTCGCCGGCTGGGTCGGCCTGCTGGTGACCGCGATCAATCTCTTTCCGATGAGCCAGCTCGACGGCGGCCATATCTCCTTCGCCCTCTTCAAGGGCCGCCACAAGCCGATCACGTTCCTGTTCCTGGGCGTCCTGGCGGTTATGGGGCTGGCGCTGTGGGAGGGCTGGTTGATCTGGGTGGTCCTGATCCTGTTTATGGGGACCCGCCATCTGCCGCCGCTGGACAACCTGACTCCCCTGGACGGGAAACGCCGGCTGCTGGGATGGCTGGCCCTGGTCATTCTCGCGTTGTCCTTCATCCCGGTTCCGATCCGGATCCTGGCAACCTGAACTCGCCGACCCCTTCGCCCGGCCAAAGGGGCGATTCGGAGATAAAAGAAGCCGAACCTTTTGGGAAACGGCCGGTGAGCATCCGGTTTTTCTCCCGGCCGCCTTATCGCGATTCTGGAAGGGCAGCTGAATATGAACCCGGCGTGGTATATTCACCGAGCGCGCGAGAGGCTGGAAGGGCTGAAAGATTTTTCCCGCCGTTTCTTTTCCCGGGGCTGGCTCGGTCTCCTGACCCCGAAGGAACGAGCGGCGGGTTTATTCCTGGCCGCCGTCTTCTGCTGGGGAGCGGCCGGGCTCCTGGTCGAGTCCCGCCGCCGCGCCGCCGTCCGGGCGGAGCCGCCCGAAGATCTTTATCTCAACCTGCTGCGCGCCCTGCCCGATATGGATTCCCTCGTGGTCTGGCCGGAGGAGCTTGACTGGGACGCGGAACCGGGAAGCGAGGAGTTTTTCCGAAAATTCTACTCTTCCGGCGGCAAAGAATTATTGCCGGTGGTTCAATACCTGTGGTGGCGGGAGTATTACTCCCGCCTCAACATCAACACCGCCACCGCCGAGGAACTGGTCGCCCTGCCCGGAATCGGTCCGGTGCTGGCCGGCCGGATCCTGGATTACCGGCAAAAACGGGGGGAATTCTTCTCGATCAAGAGTTTGATGAACGTGCGGGGAATCAGCCGGAGAAAGTATGGCCGGATCAAGGATTCTATCCGGGCCTATTGAGGGATCAGGAAGAGATGACGAGCGCGGATAAAAAACCGGCCGGAATGAAAGCGGTCAGGATCCCGGTGAAACTGGACTGCCCGCTTCCGGTCGCCGCCCTGGGGGGGCAGAACCCCGGCCGTTACTGCCTGGCCCGGGGAAGGGAGTGGTACTTGAGCCCGCCTTTCGGAGATCTGGACGATTACGACAATTTTCGCGCCCTGGCCGGGCATTACTCGCGCGCCGCCCGGCGCCTGAAATTCCGCCCCCGCCTGATCGTCACCGATCTTCACCCCGGCTACGCCGTCGTCCGCCGGACGGAGGAGATCGCTTCCCCGTCCGGGGGCGCTGTTCGGCGGCTCAAAGTCCAGCACCACTGGGCGCACCTGGCCTCGGTATTGGCCGAACGGGGAATAAGCTCCCCGGCGCTCGGGATCGTCTGGGACGGCGCCGGCTGGGGCGCCGACGGCCGGATCTGGGGGGGCGAGTTCCTCACCGGCGATCTGAGAGGTTTCCGGCGCCGGGCTCATCTTGAATACCTGCCCCTGCCCGGCGGGGACCGGGCGGTGGAGGAGCCGTGGCGGATGGCGGCCGCGCTGCTCTATTACGGCTACGGCCCCTCGCCGAAAAAATGGCCGCGGCCGTTTCTCCAGCGGCTTCCGGCTTCCCGGTTGGGACTGCTCTTGAAGGCTCTGGAGAAAGGGATCAACTGTCCGCAAACCTCCAGTATGGGGAGGCTCTTCGACGCGGTCTCCGTTTTGCTGGGACTGGCCGCCGGGAAGGTGGGGCCGGCGGCCGCCGCCCGGAAACTCCAGGCCGCGGCGGCCGGCCGGGCCGGAGACCCATACCCGTTCGATTTATTCTTCCGCCGCCGGCCCGCCCGGATCGGTTTCAAGCCGATGCTGGAAGAGATGGCCGGCGACCTGGCCGCCGGCCGCTCGGCCGGGGCCGTCGCCGCGCGTTTCCACGCCACCGTGATCGAGGCCGGTCTCGGAATCGCGTTGAGAATCTCGAAAAGGACCGGATTGAAAACGGTCGTGCCGGCGGGGGGAGTCTTTCAGAATGAGATTGTGAGGGAGGGGCTCGCCGAACGGCTCGCCCGCGAAGGGCTCGAGGTGCTTCTGCCCCGGCGGGTTTCGGTCTCCGACGCGGGCCTGGCTCTGGGTCAGGCGGCGATCGGGGCGGCGGCGGTACAAGACTCGTAATCAGTGATCGGTTATCCGTGATCAGGAAAAGGCCCAGGGCATCGGACACCTAATCGAACAAAAGATACTCTTAAACGTACTCTTATTCGTACTCTTGCACGTACTCTTACACATACTCTAATCTGAAATCTGCAATCCGGTTTCACCTATCAACTTATCATCTTATCAACGTGGCCTGACGGGCTTATGCTTTCCTGAGATGAATAAGGGCCTGGACCGGTTTTGGCTGGAATCTGCAATCTCAAAACCAGAATCTGTTTTACGAACGTTGAGCCTTTAAATCCGACTATGTGTCTCGCGATTCCAATGGAGATTATCGAACTCGAGGGGGAGAAAGCCGTCGTCTCCCGCGGGGGATTGAAGGTGCGGGCCGACGTCCGCTTCATCGACCGGCCGAGGAAGGGGGACTACGTTATGGTCCACGCCGGTTTCGCGATCGAGAGGGTCAAGCCGGAACGGGCGAAAGAGATCCTGGAGTATGTCAGGGAGATGGAGGAACTGAAATAACAACTATCGAAACTACGAATCACGCGGATTTACGCAGATACGAACCGGTTTGTTGCTCCGCACCCCCGGCCCCTTAATTTTGACAGGATAACAGGATGGACAGGATAATTGCTCCGCAGCCTCACCCCCTTTTGTCTCATACGAACCTGTCCTGAGCGAAGTCGAAGGAGGCACAAAGAAACGAAGAAAAGATCTAAAAGGCTAAAACTTGTTTTAACTACGAATCACGCCCACCCTCCATTACTCCGTTCAGGAGCGGCGGTACAAGACTCGTAATCAGTGATCGGTTATCCGTGATCAGGAAAAGGCCCAGGGCCTCGGACACCTAATCGAACAAAAGATACTCTTAAACGTACTCTTATTCGTACTCTTACACATACTCTAATCTGAAATCTGCAATCCGGTTTCACCTATCAACTTATCATCTTATCAACTTTCCTGACGGGCTTATGCTTTCCTGAGATGAAAAGGGGGGCGGGGCGGGGAGTAACCGGAATCTATAATCTGAAATCTGAAATCTGCTAATTGTGATCTCGACCAATGAAAAGCTGAGCGCGCGTCTGCGCGACGCGGCGGCGGGGATGAATTTGAGGCTGATGGAGGTCTGCGGGACCCACACCGCCGCGATCTTCCGTTCCGGCCTGCGGTCGTTTCTCCCGGCCGGGATCAGGCTGGTCGCCGGGCCGGGCTGCCCGGTCTGCGTTACCCCGCCCGAGACGGTGGATCGGGCCATCGCCCTTTCGCGTTTGAAAGGGGTGACGATCGCCACCTTCGGGGATATGCTGAAGGTTCCGGGGTCGGCCTCGTCGCTGCGGGAGGAACGGGGGCGGGGCGCGGATATCCGCGTGATCTATTCGCCGCTGGAGAGCCTGGAGTTCGCCCGGGCCGAACCGGCCCGGAAGGTGGTTCTTCTCGGCGTGGGTTTCGAGACCACCATCGCCCCGGCGGCGGCGGCGGTGGCGGAGGCCGCCCGGAGCGGAATCGGCAATTTCTATTTCCTCTCCGCCGGCCGCCGGGTGATCCCGGCGATGGAGCACCTCCTGAAGTCCGGGGACTTCAGGATCGACGGTTTTATCTGCCCCGGCCACGCCAGCACCGTTATCGGTCTCGGCCCCTACCGGCGGATCAGCCGTAATTTTAAAGTCCCCTGCGTGATCGCCGGTTTCGAGGCCTCCGAGATACTGGCGGCCGTTGTCGAGCTGGTTTTGATGATAAGGGATAAGCGACCCGCCGCGGTGAACCTGTATCGGAGAGTGGTCGCTCCCCGCGGCAACCCGCGGGCGCGCCGGGCGATCTCGGAAGCCTTTCGTATCGTCGACGCCGAGTGGCGGGGAATGGGGACGATCGAAAAGAGCGGTTACGCGCTGCGCCGTGGTTTCGAGGCGATGGACGCCGGGAAGCGGTTTGAGGTGGTGCTTCCACCGCCGCGGGAACCGGCGGGCTGTCTCTGCGGAAAGGTCGTCAGCGGCGCCGCCGACCCGGCCGATTGCGAGTTTTTCGGCCGCGGCTGCACTCCGGAACGCCCCCTCGGCCCTTGTATGGTGGCCTCCGAGGGAGCCTGCGCGGCCTGGTTCCGATACGGTCGGTTCGGGCCGGGACCGGAAGCTGAACCGGGGAAAGATACGGCGCTCAAAAACCAGCCGGATTATGAAAAATCCGGGTTAAGGATTTAACCGATGGCGGCAAAGAGAACGATCACGCTGGAAGATGGAGTCGGGGGGGAACTCTCCCGAAAGCTGACCCGCTCGGTTTTTCTGCGGGCCTTTCCGCACCGTCAGCTGGCCGACCTGGCCGACGCCGCGGCGCTGGACTTGGGGCCGGGAAAGATCGCCGTTTCCATTGATTCCTTTGTCGTCTCCCCCCTGGTCTTTCCCGGCGGCGACGCGGGAAAGCTCGCCCTCTGCGGAACCGTCAACGACCTGGCGATGAGGGGGGCGCGTCCCCGCTTCTTCGCCTGCTCGTTTATCATCGAGGAGGGTTTCAGCGTCCCCCTCCTGGAAAAGCTCTCCCGGTCGCTCGGCGCCTGGGCTAAACGCTGCGGCGTCGAGGTGGTGACGGGGGATACCAAGGTTGTTCCCCGGGGCGCCGCCGACGGGGTCTTCATCACCACCTGCGGACTGGGTATGATCGATCCCCGGCTGAAGCTCGATCCGCGCCGGGCGGCCCCCGGCGACCGGGTCGTTCTCAGCGGCCCCGTCGGCGACCACGGCCTGGCGATTCTGGCCGCCCGGGAGCGGCTTGATCTCGCGCCCCCTCCCCGAAGCGATTGCGCACCGCTGTGGACGCTGGTCGAGCGGATGGCGAAATTCGGGGACGACATCAAGTTCCTCCGCGATCCCACCCGGGGCGGCCTGGCCGCGGTGTTGAACGAGCTGGTCGAGGGCCGGGATTGGGGGGTCGAGATCCGGGAAGGGGACCTGCCGGTAAAACCCGCCACCGCCGCCGCCCTGGACCTGCTCGGCCTCGATCCGCTGTCGCTGGCCAACGAGGGGAAGCTGATCGCCGTGGTCTCGGCCCGGTCCGTTGGGAAGCTGGTAGAGGAGATGAGAAGAAACCCTACCGGCCGCCGGGCGGTCGAGATCGGGGAAGTGGCGGCCGGCCGACCGGGGGTGGCGCTCCTTCATACCCTTTCCGGCGGCCGAAGGGCGATCGATTGGCCCCGGAGCGAGCCGATCCCCCGGATTTGCTGAAAAAGCGGCTCCGGAATTTTCAGCTCTTTTTCGAAAATTGCCGGAGCTTTTCGCGAAGGCGGATAAAATCGTGTAAAATTCGGGTGTAACCTTATAAACTTACCGGCTTATCAAAGTAAAAACTTAATAACTCCGCGAATGTTTAAGATCCTGAAAAATCAGCGCCTCAACGGACAGGTCTTCCTGATGGAGGTGAAGGCTCCGGAGGTCGCGGCCAGGAGGAAGCCGGGTCAGTTCGTCATCGTCCGGGCCGACTCCCGGGGGGAGCGGATACCGTTGACGATCGTTGACGCCGACCCCGAAGCGGGTTCCATCACGCTGGTCGTTCAGGAAGCCGGCGCCGGCACGATCAAGCTGGGCCGAAAAAGTGAAGGCGGCTTCATCCGGGACCTGATCGGTCCGCTGGGCCGGCCGAGCGAGATAAAAAATTACGGTCTGACGTTCTGCGTCGCCGGCGGGATCGGGGCGGCCGAGATTCTC
>PUNC01000229.1 GCA_003551625.1 PVC group bacterium
AGCAATCCGGAACACAGCTCCATCTCCGACGGCAAGGCCGGCCGCCGCCGTCTCCGCGGCCGTCGGCCCAAGGTGCGGGGAGTGGCGATGAATCCGGTCGATCACCCGATGGGAGGCGGAGAAGGAAAATCTTCCGGCGGCCGCCACCCCTGTTCGCCGACCGGGAAACCGGCCAAGGGCGGCAAGACGCGCAACCGGCGAAAATCGAAGAAACACCTGGTCAAACCCCGCAAGTAAGGGAGAAGAATAACCGTTATGGGACGTTCGTTGAAAAAGGGGCCGTATGTGGACGCCAAGCTGCTCAAGAAAGTCCGCCGGGCCAGTCCCGGAGAGAGCCGCGGGATCAAGACCTGGTCGAGACGATCGACCATCACCCCCGAGTTCGTCGGCCACACCTTTATGGTTCACAACGGCAAGAGATTCCTGCCGGTCTTTGTCACCGAGAATATGGTAGGGCACAAGCTCGGCGAGTTCTCTCCGACCCGGACCTTCCGCAAGCATTCGGGGCTGAAGAAAGAACGGGCGATGGTTAAAAAATAATGGAAGCCCGGGCCGCGACAAAATACGCCAAGATCTCCGCCCACAAGGTTCGGCCGGTGGTTGACCGGGTCCGCAACCTCACCGGCGAAGAAGCCTTGGGGGTTCTTTCCGCCTCGCCCCGGAAGGCGGCGCGGATACTGGAGAAGACGATACAATCGGCGGTGGCCAACCTGAAGTCGAAGGGAAAGGTGTCCGACGATTCCATAGTGATCAAAGCGATCTTCGCCGACGAGGGGCCGCTTTTCCCCCGGGTAAAATACCGTCCGCGGGCCCGGGGAAGCGCCGACCGGATCCGCAACCGGACCTGCCACGTGACGGTGGTCGTTGAAGGCCGGGAGCGGCAACGGGCTCGTCGCCGGGCGAAGAAGGAATCGCCCGGGAGCCAAGACGACCAACGGAGGAAGACCGATGGGTCAGAAAGTTAATCCGATCGGTTTCAGGCTCGGATTCAACCGCAGCTGGGACTCCCAGTGGTTCTCGTCCAAGAAGGGTTTCGGGGACTGGTTGCTGGAAGACCTGAAACTCAAGCAGAGCATCAAGAAGAAGTTTTATCATACCGGGATCCCCCGGATCCTGATCGAGCGCCGGACTCCGGAAAAGGTCAGGGTAACGATCTACACGGCCCGGCCGGGACTGATCGTGGGCCGCCGCGGCGCCGAGATCGACCGGCTGCGGGAAGAGCTGCAGGAACTGGTCAACCGCGAGGTCGTCATCGAGATCCGGGAGGTCAAGATTCCCGAGTTGGAAGCTCAACTGGTGGCCGAGAACATAGCGCTTCAGCTGGAAAGAAGGGTGTCTTTCCGGCGGGCGATCAAACGGGCTATGGCCGACGTGATGGCCCGCCGCGCCGAGGGCATCCGGGTGATCGTCTCCGGGCGCCTGGGCGGGGCGGAGATGTCGCGATTCAACCGCTACCAGCAGGGCAAGATTCCGCTTCAGACCCTGCGGTCGGATATCGACTATGGATTCGCCCAGGCCTTCACGACCTATGGGACGATCGGCGTGAAGGTCTGGATCTGCCGCGGAGAGAAACTGACGTTGTCGCGAGAGGAAGAAAATGGTCTTAATGCCAAAAAGGGTTAAGTTTCGCAAGACCCAGCGCGGAACGATCCCCACCTTCGCCACCCGGGGGGCCACCCTGGAGTTCGGCGAGTTCGGGCTGCAGGTGCTCAAAGGCGGCTGGATCTCCTCCACCCAGATCGAAGCGATCCGGGTCGCCATCACCCGGCACGTGAAAAGGAAGGGGAAACTCTGGATCCGGATCTTCCCCCACAAACCGGTCTCCAAGAAGCCTCCGGAGACCAGGATGGGGAAGGGGAAGGGTAATCCCGAATACTGGGTGGCGGTGGTCGCGCCGGGGCAGATCCTGTTCGAACTCGAGGGGGTCACCCTGGAACAGGCCCGGGAAGCGATGCGTCTGGGAGCCTTCAAGATGCCGCTGCCCTGCCGCTTCATAACCCGCCACCGGTAGCCGAAAGAGACCAGCAAGGATGAAACCGAGCGAAATCAGGGAAATGTCGGCCGCGGACCGCCTTCAGAAGATCACGGAGCTGCGGCAGGAACTTTTCAACCTCCGTTTCCAGATGGCCAGCGGGCAATTTGAGAAACCCCACCGGATCGGGGAGGTCAAGCGGGACATCGCGCGCCTGCTAACGCTTATGAAAGAGGACAGCGAATGAATACTCCGAGGGGCAAGCGCAAGATCCGCCGCGGCCGGGTGGTCGGCGACCGGATGAGAAAGACCGTTATGGTCGAAGTAGAGAGGAAGTTTCCTCATCCGCTTTACAAGAAGGTGGTCCGGCAGACCGCCCGTTGGCAAGTTCACGATGAAGACAACCGGGCCGCGGCCGGAGACCTGGTGGAAATCGCCGAGACCCGTCCGTTGAGCAAGACCAAGCGCTGGAGGCTGGTTAAAATTATCCGGACCGCCGGAGGGAAGGCCGGAACGGAGCCCGAGGGAGGCCGATGATCCAGACCCGGACAAGACTGGTGGTCGCCGACAACACCGGCGCCCGCCGTGCCAGCTGCATCAAGGTGGTCTCCGCCGGCAGCAAGCGATACGCTTCGATCGGGGATCTGATTACGGCTTCGGTCAAGGAGGTCATCCCCCAGAGCGCGGTCAAGAAGGGCGAGGTGGTCAAGGCGGTGGTGGTGCGGACCTCGAGCGCTATTCAGCGCCGCGACGGCTCGTCCCTGCGCTTCAGCGAAAACGCGGTGGTGCTGGTGGACAACCAGCTCAATCCCCGGGGGACCCGGATCTTCGGTCCGGTGGCCCGTGAACTCCGGGAAAAGAATTATCTCAAGATCGTTTCCCTGGCTCCGGAGGTGTTCTGATGAAAGAGAAGGACATCAGAACCAGGCTTCGTACCGGCGACGTGGTGGTGGCGGTGGCGGGCAAGGAGCGGTTCGGGAAAAAAAGCGGAAAGATAATCAAGATTTTCCCCCGCACCGGGCGGGTGCTGGTTCAGGGTTTTAATTACGTCAAACGGCATACCAAACCCACCCAGAAAAACCCCAAGGGCGGGATCGTGGAGAAGGAGGCCCCGGTGGCCATCTCCAATCTGCAGATCTACTGTCCGCGTTGCCAGCGGGGAAGCCGGATTAAGATGTCCGGTGAAGGCGAGAAGAAGAAACGGTTGTGCGCCCGTTGCGGCGAAAGCCTGGACAAGGGTTGACAATGTCAAGACTGGCGGAAAGGTATCAAAAAGAGATCGCGCCGGCGCTGGCCGAAAAACTCGGCCTGGCCAATCCCCATCGGATCCCGAGGTTTGCCAAGATCGTGGTCAATATGGGGATCGGCGAGGGAGCCGCCGACGCCAAGGCGATTGCCGCCGCTTCCGAGGACCTGGCGATGATTACCGGTCAGAAACCGGTGGTGACCAAGGCCCGCAAGAGCATCGCCGGGTTCAAGCTCCGGGAAGGGATGCCGGTGGGTTGCCGGGTGACCCTGCGCGGAAAGAGGATGTACGAGTTCCTCGACCGGCTGATCGCGGTGGCCCTGCCCCGGATCAGGGACTTCCGCGGTTTTTCCCCGAATTCATTCGACGGCAGGGGGAACTACACCTTCGGGCTGGAGGAGCAGGTGGTCTTTCCGGAAGTCGATATCGACCGGGTGAGCCGGGTTCAGGGAATGGACGTGACTTTGGTGACCACCGCCCGGACCGACGAAGAAGGCCGGGAACTGCTGGCCCAGTTCGGTTTTCCATTCAGCAAAACTTGAATAAGGTAGAATATGGCAAAAAAAGCGCTGATAGAGAAGTCCCTGCGGCCCCCCAAATTTAAGGTACGGGTCTACAACCGCTGTCGCCGTTGCGGCCGCCGCCGCGGTTATTACCGCAAATTCAAGATCTGCCGGATCTGTTTCCGCCAGCTGGCCGGCAGCGGCCAGATTCCGGGCGTAACCAAGTCGAGCTGGTAAAGGGAGGAGGCTGGGAATATGACAATGACCGATCCCATCGCCGCGATGCTGACCAAGATTCGCAACGCCGTCCGGCAGGGGCACTCCCAGGTGGACATACCCGCCTCCCGACTGAAAAGGGAGATCGCCCGGTTGCTGAAGGCGGAAGGCTTTATTGAAAATTACTCTTTTATCGAAGATAACCGGCAGGGGAAGCTTCGCGTTTACCTTCGTTACGGCCCGGGCCGGGTTCCGGTGATCAGGAATATCAAGCGCATCAGCACGCCCGGCCGGCGGATCTATGTCAGGAAGGACCGCGTCCCCATGGTGATGGGCGGAAAGGGAATCGCCATCATCTCCACCTCCCGGGGAGTCTTCACCGACCGGGCCGCCCGGAAAGAAAAAGTCGGCGGCGAGATCATCTGCCAGGTCTGGTAGTTAATTTATTCTGGGAGAAGAAATTAATGTCGCGAGTGGGAAACAAGCCGATAAAAATACCCGACGGCGTCAAGGTCGTTGTCGAGGGACGCTCGATCAGCGCCTCCGGTTCTTTGGGCCGCCTGGAGCTCAAAATCCCCTTGAGGCTGGAGGTTGAAATGGCGGAGGGAACCGTCCTGGTCCGGCGGAATTCCGAGACCAAGCGGGTTCGGTCTCTGCACGGGCTTTACGCCCGCCTGATCAACAATATGGTCGTCGGGGTAAGCCGCGGTTTCGAGAAGCGATTGACTCTGGTGGGGGTGGGTTTCCGGGCCCAGATGGAGGGCAAGGAACTGGTCCTGCAGATCGGGTTTTCCCATCCCGTCCGTTTCTCCCCTCCGGAGGGGGTGGAGATAACGGTCGAGACCCCGCAATCGATCGTGGTCAAGGGCTGCGATCGCCAGGCGGTCGGGGAAGCCGCCGCCAAGATCCGGAGGTTTTATCCGCCCGAACCTTACAAGGGCAAGGGGATCCGCTACCGGGACGAGTACGTCAGGAAGAAAGCAGGCAAGGCGGTGGCCTGACCTGGTTTAAGAACTATGAGCAGACAAGACAAGAAAATCCTTTCCCGCCGGCGCCGCCGGCGCCGGATCCGGAAAAAAGTTTGGGGAACGTCCGAGCGTCCCCGGCTCAGTGTCTTCCGGAGCAACCGCCATCTCCGCGTCCAGTTCATAGACGACGATTCCGGGACCACTCTGGGTTCCGTCTCTACGCTTGCCCAGGCGTTTCGGGAAAGTTTTCCCGGCGCGGCCGGAAACATTTCCGCCGCGGCCCGCCTGGGGGAGATGGCCGGAGAAGCGGCCGCCGGGCTCAAGATCAAGGAAGTGGTCTTCGACCGCGGCGGATACCGGTACCACGGCCGGGTTAAAGCGCTGGCGGATGGCGTCCGCAAGGCCGGGATTAAATTCTAAGAACGGGAGTGTAAACAGATATGCCGGAAACCAGTTTGGATACGAAAGATGCCGCCGCCCCCGCGGAATTGGTCGACCGCATCGTTTCCATCCGCCGTTGCGCCAAGGTAGTCAAGGGGGGGAGAAGATTTAATTTCAGCGCCCTGGTGGTGGTCGGCGACGGCGCCGGACGGGTCGGCTTTTCCCTGGGAAAAGCCAACGAGGTCGCCGAGGCGATAGCGAAGGGTATTGAGGGCGCCAAGAAGAGCCTGGTCGAAATCGACTTTCTGCGCGGGACCACCATCCCCTACCAGGTGATCGGCGAGTATGGCGCCAGCCGAGTCCTGCTCAAACCCGCTCCCCCGGGAACCGGAGTGGTTGCCGGCGGCGGGGTGAGGGCGCTGCTCGAGCTGGCCGGCATTAAAGATATCTACGCCAAGACCCTGGGTTCGCGAAACCCGTTTAACTCGATCCGCGCCGGCCTGGACGGCCTGGAGAGGATCCGGCGTCGGGAGGCGACCCACCGGGTCAGGGAGGAAGATTAATTGGAACTTCATGAATTGAGACCGGTTCCGGGTTCGCGCTCTCCGCGCAAGCGCCGCGGCCGCGGAGCGGGCAGCGGCACCGGCGGCACCGCCGGGAGAGGCCACAAGGGGCAACGGGCCCGCTCGGGCGGCCGGGTCCGCCCGGCTTTTGAGGGCGGGCAGATGCCCCTGGTCCGCCGTCTGCCTAAAGTCGGCTTCACCTCCTCGCGTTCGAAACCGGCCGTGGTCAATGTCGCCAGCCTGGAGATATTCTCCAGCGGCGAGGAAGTGACGCCGGAAACCCTGCTGGAGAAGCGGATCGTCCGGAAGGCCGGCGCGGGAATAAAGATTTTGGGCCGGGGAGAGATCTCGAAGAAGCTCATCGTCTCCGCCCACGCCTTCAGCGGCGCCGCCCGCCGGGCGATCGAGAAAGCCGGGGGGGAATGCGTGGTCCTGCCTTTGAGAAAACCGAAAAGCTGATCTGTTATGCTGGAAGCGTTCGTCAATACTTTCAAGATCCCGGAGTTGAGGAAGCGGATTCTCTTTACCCTGGGTCTGCTGGTGGTCTACCGCGTCGGCAGCTTCATCCCCACTCCGGGGATCGACGCCGCCGCCTTGAGCGAGGCTTTCCGGCGTCTGGTCGAGGGCAGGACCATCTTCGGGCTGATGGATATCTTCTCCGGGGGCGCGATGTCGAGGTTCACCATCTTCGCGCTCGGGATAATGCCCTACATCAGCGCTTCGATTATTATGCAGCTTTTGACCGCCGTCGTCCCCTACCTGGAAAAGCTTTCCAAGGAAGGCGACGTCGGCCGCAAGAAGATCAACCAGTATACCCGGTACGGGACGCTGGTTCTGGCGCTCTTTCAGGGTTATATGATCAGTCTGGGCCTGGAGCATCCCGAGCAGCTGTTCGGCGCCGGAACCCCGCAGCTCGTACTCTTCCCGGGCATCACCTTTCGCCTGCTCTCGGCGATCACGCTGGCCACCGGCGCGATCTTCATTATGTGGTTGGGCGAGCACATCACCGAGCGGGGGATCGGCAACGGGATCTCGTTGATCATCACCATCTCGATCATCTCCCGGGCGCCGACCGCGGCCAACCTGGCCTGGCGGCTCTTCTCGCCCCTGGATCCGGTCGCCCGCACCCACTCCCCGGCCCTGTTGCTGGTGATGGTGACGATCCTGGTGCTGGTGATCGCCGCGATCATTATGGTGACGATGGGGCAGCGGCGGATTCCGGTTCAGTACGCCCGCCGGGTCGTGGGTCGCCGGGTTTACGGCGGGCAGTCCACCTATATTCCGCTGCTGGTCAACCAGGCCGGGGTGATGCCGATCATCTTCGCCTCCGCCCTGCTTATGTTCCCGGCCACTATCGGTCAGTTCGTTCCGCGGTTGGAGGCCCTGGCGCTCCATCTGATGCCCGGACGTTTTCTCTATACTTTTCTTTACGTGATCTGCATCATCTTTTTTGCTTATTTTTACACCGCCATCACCTTCAATCCGGTGGATATGGCGGACAATATGAGGAAATACGGCGGGTTTGTCCCGGGGATAAGACCGGGGCGGAACACCGCCCAGTATTTTGAAAGAATAATGACCCGGATCACGCTTCCCGGGGCGATCTTCCTGGCGATGATCGCGATATTGCCCACGCTGATCCACCGTTATATGGACATCGATTTCACCATCAGCGAATTTTTCGGGGGAACCAGCCTGTTGATTATGGTCGGCGTGATGCTGGAGACGATGCGCCAGGTGGAATCGCATCTTCTGATGCGGCATTACGACGGTTTTATGAAGAAAGGAAAACTGCGCGGCCGCTTCTGAAGGTTATCGAGTAATCTTTGGGTAAACCCTTCATCACGTTTCTTTAACCCTTTAAATAGATGAGAGTGACACTGTTAGGCCCCCCGGGGGCCGGAAAGGGCACCCACGCGGTCGATCTGTCGCGGGAATTCGGGGTTCCTCATATCTCCACCGGGGATATCTTCCGCGAGGAGATGAAGTCCGAGACCGAACTGGGCAAACTTGCCCGGAGCTACATCGACGAGGGGAACCTGGTCCCGGACGACGTGACCGTTGATATCGTCCGCGGACGGTTGGGAAAAGAAGACGCCTCCGCCGGGTTCATCCTGGATGGTTTTCCCCGGACGATCCCCCAGGCGGAGCAGCTGGACGGGCTCCTCTCGGGGCTGGGGACGGCCCTTGACACGGCGATCTATCTGTTCGCGCCGGAGGAAGTGATTATTCAAAGATTGTCCGGCCGCCGGGTCTGCCGGAATTGCGGCGCGGTCTTCCACGTCGTCAATATCCCCCCCCGGAGGGAGGGAGTCTGCGATCGTTGCGGGGGGGAGTTGTACCGCCGCGAAGACGACGCTCCGGAAGCGATCCGGCAGCGGATGCGCCAGTACGAGTCGAAGACCGCCGGCCTGGTAGGATATTACGAATCCGGAGGACGCCTGGTTCGGGTGGACGCGGGTATCGCGCGGCAAGAGACCTACCGGCTTCTGCGGGAGATTATGGCCGGTTTGAGATGATCAGTCTTAAAAGTCAGTGGGAACTCCAAAGGATGCGGGAGAGCGGCCGGCTCGCGGCCGGGGTTCTGGCCGAGCTGTCGCGCCTGCTGGAACCGGGGATAACCACCGCCGAGCTGGATCGGCAAGCCGGGAAGCTGATAAGATTAAATGGCGCGCGGAGCGCGTTTCTGGGATATAAAGGTTTTCCCGGGAATATCTGCATCTCGATCAACGAGGAAGTGGTTCACGGGATCGGAACCGACCGCCGGATCCGTTCCGGGGACATCGTCAGCCTGGACGTGGGCGTAAAGTTCGGCGGTTACGTGGGCGACGTGGCGGCCACTTTTCCGGTGGGAAAGATATCTTCCCGCGTCCGGGAACTGGTCGATACCTGCGCCGCCGCCCTGGACGCGGGAATTGAACAGACCCGAACCGGCCGGCGTCTGTATGATATCTCGGCGGCGATACAGAATACCGCCGAGAGCGCCGGGTTCGCGGTGGTCCGGGATTTCGTGGGCCACGGCATTGGAATGGAGATGCACGAGGAACCTCAGGTTCCCAACTACGGAACCCCCGGAACCGGGCCGCTCCTGCGGGCGGGTATGGTTCTGGCGATCGAACCGATGCTGGTGATCGGGGGGTCGGAAGTTGAAGTCGGAAACGACAACTGGACGGTGGTAGCCCGTTCCGGCCGCCCGTCGGCTCATTTCGAGCACACCGTGGCCATAACCGAAAACGGACCGGAAATATTGACATGCCCAACGACGGACCGATAACCGTAGAAGGAGTGGTAAAGGAACTGCTCCCCAACACTATGTTCCGGGTTGAGGTGGGTAAGGGCAGGACCGTCCTCGCCCATATCTCCGGCCGGATGAGGATGCACTGGATCAAGCTCATCCCCGGGGATAAGATCCTGTTGGAGATGTCCCCTTACGATCTGACCAAGGGAAGAGTTATCCGCCGGCTTTAGCGAATGTTTACCGGGAATTAATTATGAAAGTCAAAGCTTCAGTCAAAAGAATCTGCGAACGATGCCGGATCGTGCGGCGCAAGGGCGTGGTCCGGGTCGAATGCACCAATCCCCGCCATAAGCAGAGGCAGGGTTAAGAAGGAGAAGAGTAATGCCCAGGATTGTCGGGGTTGATCTCCCCAAGAACAAGCGAATCGAGACGGCCCTTACCTACATCTTCGGGATCGGGCCCGCCCGGTCGGTGGAAATACTGAAAAAATCGGAAGTAGAACCTTCCGTTCGGGCCAAGGATCTGTCCGAGGAAGAGGTCGCCAGGATCAGCGGGGTCATTCAGAAAGAGTATCGGGTTGAAGGTGACCTCCGCCGGGAGGTCACCCAGAACATCAAACGGTTGACCGGAATCGGCTGCTACCGGGGTCTCCGCCACCGGCGGGGGCTTCCGACCCGGGGCCAGCGGACCCACACCAACGCCCGTACCCGAAAGGGTCCCGGCAGGTCGGTGGGGGGCAAGCGTTGAGGCGGCCGGCCGCTCTTAAACTACAAGGACGCGATTGATGGCCAAACAGAAGAAAAAGACGGTTAAGAAGAAGAAATCAGGGCGAGTGGTCACGGCCGGGATCGCCCACATCCAGGCCACGTTCAACAACACGATTATCTCGATCACCGATCGCCAGGGCAATGTGGTCTCCTGGGCCAGCGCCGGGCGGGCCGGTTTCAAGGGATCGAGGAAGTCAACCGCTTTCGCCGCCCAGGTGGTGGCCGAACGGGCGGCCAATGAAGCCAAGGCTCAGGGACTCAAGGAGATCGAGGTCTGGGTCAAGGGTCCGGGTTCCGGCCGGGAATCGGCGGTGCGGGCCCTGCAGGCGCTCGGGCTGACGATCACGGTGATCCGCGACGTCACCCCGGTCCCGCACAACGGCTGCCGCCCTCCCAAACGGAGAAGGATTTAACCGGACTATTCATAGTCCGGGCTAACTGGAGGAAGACAACGATATGGCCAAGTATCTTGGACCGGTGTGCAGGATCTGCCGCCGGGAAAAAACCAAGCTGTTTCTCAAGGGCTCGAAATGCCTGATGAGCAAGTGCCCGGTTGAGAAAGGCAGAAAACCCCCGGGCGAGCAGCGCCGCCGCCGCCGCAAGGTGTCGGAGTACGGTCTGCAGCTGAGGGAGAAACAGAAGATCAAGAGAATCTACGGCATCCTGGAAAAACAGTTCAGCCGATACTTCGAGGAAGCGGAGCATCATCCGGGAGTTACCGGGGACCTGCTTCTCCAGATGCTGGAGACCCGGCTGGACAACGTGGTTTTCGTTCTGGGATTTACCCATTCCCTGCGTCACGCGCGTCAGTTTGTCCGCCACGGCCACGTGCTGATCAACGGGCGCCGGGTGGATTATCCCGGCTGCCGGGTCAAGACCGGCGATGTGATCGAGGTTCGCGACCGCCGCACCAGTCGCCAGCGGGCCGCCGAGGCCCTGGAGGCGACCCGCAGCCGCGAGGTTCCGGGCTGGCTGAAACTGGACAAGAACCGGTTTCGGGGAGAGGTGCTCTCGCTGCCCAAATTGGGCGAGATCAGCATCCCGGTTGACGTGTCCCAGGTGGTGGCTCTTTATACCCGGCAGTAAGGATGCGGCGTTTTCCAGTCGTCGGCGGGATATCATTCATACAGGAGGAAGAACATGTCCATAGTTGTCGAGAAGTTTGAACTGCCGAACAGGCTGATATGGGAAGAGGAGACGGCTACCGATACCTATACCAAGTTTATCGCCGAGCCCTTTGAAAGGGGATACGGTTTCACCCTGGGCAACGCGTTGAGAAGAGTCCTGCTCTCCTCCCTGGAGGGGGCGGCGATAACCTCGGTCAAGATTGAAGGCGCTATGCACGAGTTTTCATCCCTTCCCGGGGTCTATGAGGACGTGACCTCCATTATTCTCAATCTTAAAAAAATCGTTCTGAAGATGGACGGCCGCGATCCCAAGACGATAACCCTGGAAGCCAAGGGGGCCCGCGACGTCACCGCCGCCGATATCGACACCGGCGGCCTGGTCGAGGTGGTCAATCCCGATCAGCATATCGCCAGCCTGGGCAAGGGGGCTTCCCTCAAGATGGAGATGAGGGTCAAAGTGGGTCGGGGTTACGTCCCGGCCGAGGCCAACAAGGAGCCGGAGACCTCCCTCGGCGTGATCCCGATCGATTCGATCTTTACCCCGGTCCGGAAGGTAAACTACTACGTTCAGGACACCCGGGTGGGGCAGCGGACCGACTATCATAAACTGATGCTGGAGATCTGGACCGATGGGCGGCTCACCCCCAAGGAGGCCCTGATCAGGTCCTCGGCGATTCTGAAAAAGCACCTCGATCTCTTCACCGATTACGGCAGCTATACGATCGAGTTCGCCGGCGCCGCCGAGGAGAAGGAAAAGGAGGAGGAAGACCGGCTCCAGAAACTTCTCGATATGCCGATCAGCGAGATCGAGCTTTCGGTTCGCTCCTCGAACTGCATCAAGGCGGCCAAGATCGAGACCATCCGCGACCTGGTGACCAAATCGGAGTCGGAGATGCTCAAGTATCGCAATTTCGGCAAGAAGTCGCTCGAGGAGATCAAGGAGATCCTGGCCAAGCTGGGCCTTTCCCTGGGGATGCAGCTTCCCGCCCTGCCCGAAGAGGCGGGGGAAGAAGCGGGTATCGGAGAGGAACCGCTGCCGGAAGAAGGTGAATGAAGTGCGCCACCGCAAGAAGACATTCAAGCTCAGCCGGACCGCGTCCCATCGCCGGGCGCTGCTCTCCAACCTGGTGGGCAGCCTGATCCGGGAAGACCGGATCGTCACCACCCTGGCCAAGGCCAAGGCCGCCGCCCCGGTCGCCGATAAGATGATCACTCTGGCCAAGGCCGACACCGTGGCCGCCCGCCGCCGCGCCCTGGCCTTTCTCGGGGACCGGACTCTGGTCAAGAAACTCTTCTCCGAGGTCGGCCCCCGTTTCCGGGACCGCCGGGGAGGTTATACCCGGGTGCTCAAGATGGCCGAGCGGCGCGGGGATTCCGCGCCCCGGGCCCTGCTGGCCCTGGTGGAGGAAGGCGAGAAGGCCCAGCCGGCCGAGCCGGCGAAGAAGACCCGGGCGAAAGCCAAAGGCAAGGGTAAGGAAACCAAGTCCGAATGAGCGCTCCGGAAACCAAGGTCCTGCTCAAGATGCTGATGACTTTGGTCGAGGATCTCCAGAACATCCAGCAGCGGGGCGCCGGCTACTACGACTCCGAATCCTTCGTCAGCCGCTACAACCGCCTGCTGGAGGCCGCCGCGGACCTGTTCCCCGACTCCCGCCTGATGAAGACCTTTTCCCCGATCGAGTCGAGCAAGTCGGTCGATCCCGCCGACAAGATGAAGCTGACCCACAAGGTCCACATCGAGACCGACCAGCTGATCGCCTTCGTCTCCGCCCAGATGGACTGAATTTACACCCCCTGTAGTCCACGGCTTTAGCCGTGGTATTTAGCCTCCGTCTTGAGCAGTATGTTTTCGTAGTCCACGGCTTCAGCCGTGGTTTTTTATGCTCTACGGATTCTCGAATACCCGCCTCTTCCTCTTGAAAAGCCATCTCCCCCCGTTTTCAGGGGGAGATGGCTGGCTTGCCCGCCGCTTCTAAACCTTGTGATGAAAGGCGAGGGCGAGGGGGGCTAATGCAACAAATTCTACCTGGAAGAATTTGTTGCATAAGAGGGATTTGAGAGGGATTTGAACTTGGCTTCCCGGCCGGCCCCTTCCACTTCCTCCTCTGCTCGATTTGGAGTGCCGGACGAAAGTCCAACCAAGCCGCAGGGGGGCGCCAGATCAATAGCCAGGAGAAAGCCGGGGATTAATGGAAATCTCTGGGGGTAAACCGCGCCGAAAGCATCTGACGGTTTTACCGTCATCCTGAGCATAGCGAAGGATCTCCTCCTTAAAAACCGGGATTCTTCCCCTTCGCCTTGCTCAGGGTCAGAATGACTTCGAATAAGCTCTTCTTGCCCACACTAAATGGAAGAGAAGCACAAATAATTGGGCTTTATAAATCCTTTCGCGGAGACCTTCTGCCGGATAGAATACAAACGTGATGAAAAAATTGAAGACGCCGGGCTACCGGGAACAGGACCGCCGTCTCCGCCGTCATCTCGGCCGCGAGCCCTGGGTACTGTTGGCCATCCTTCTCCTGCCGCTGATGCTGCTGCTCCTGATCTCCGTCCGGCAGTGTGTCGGGTGAGGGAACCCGGCCGCCGTGTCACTAATAATGCAATGCATTCTGAGTGACATTACTCGCGGCGCAGGGCCTCGATCGGGTCGAGCTTGGAGGCTTTCCGGGCCGGCCAGATCCCGAAGATCAGGCCCACGGCCACCGAGAAGAAGAAGGCCAGGGCGACCGAGTAGGGGGTGACGCGGGTGGTCCATTCCGCCAGGCGGGCCAGGGCCACGCTGACCCCCGCTCCGAAGAATATCCCCAGCAGCCCCCCGATGCCGCAGATCGCCACCGCCTCCAGGATGAACTGGCAGAGCAGGTCGCCGCGGTTGGCTCCGATCGCCTTGCGCAGGCCGATCTCCCGGGTTCTCTCGGTCACCGAGACCAGCATAATGTTCATAATCCCGATCCCCCCGACCAGGAGGCTGACCAGGGCGATCGACCCCAGCAGGTAGGCGAAGGTCCGGGCGGTGGCGGCGATCGTCTCCTGGAGATCGGCCAGGTTCCTGATATCGATCGATTCGATCCGTCCCTCCGGCAGGCGATGGCGGTGGGCGAGCAGCCGCTGGATCCTTTCGCTCACCTCGTCCATCAGTCCCATCTCGGCCACCTGGACGTCCATCGAGTCGATATGGTTGGTGCCCAGAAGCCGGTACATCGCGGTGGAGAGGGGAATGATGATCTTGTCGTCCTCGTCCCGCCAGCCGGTCGCCCCTTTCTCGGGAAGCAGCCCGATGACCTGGAAATCGATCCCCCGGATCTTGATGAAGTGGCCGAGGGGGTTCTCGTCGCCGAAGAGTTCCCTGACCACCGTTCGTCCCAGGACGGCGACCTTCTCCCGGCCGGCGTTTTCGCGCTCGGTGAAGAAACGCCCGAAGTCGGGGTGGGAGTCCCTGATCTCGGCGTAATCGACGCTGGTCCCCTCGACGCGGGTGTTCCAGTTTCTCCCTCCCCAGACGACCTGGGACCGGCCGCTGACGTAGGGAGCGATCCCCCTGACGCCGGGTATGGTCTCCCGGATCGCCTCGGCGTCCTCGGGGTAGAACCGCACCCGCGCGCCCTCGACGGCGATCCCCCCCACCCGGGCCCGGGAAGCCCTCACGAAGAGAAGGTTGGAGCCGAGCCGGGATATCCGCTGGGAGACGTCATCCTGCGCGCCTCTCCCCAGGGCCAGCATCGCGATCACGCTGGCCACCCCGATCAGGACGCCCAGGACGGAGAGGAAGGACCGGGCCTTGTTGGCGAAGAGCGCCCGCCCGGCCTGGGTGAAGTATTCGCCGATCCGGGCGGTGTTGACCAGGACCCGTCTTTTCAGCGAGGGCTCCTCCGGGAGTTCGGCGGTCTCCGCCGCCGTGCCGGTCTTCTGGTCGGAGACGATCCTTCCGTCCCGGATCTGTATGATCCGGTCGGTCGCCCGGGCGATCTCCTCCTCGTGGGTAACCATAATCACGGTGATCCCTTCCCGGTTCAGCTTTCGGATCAGGGATATGATCTCCCCGCCGGACTTGCTGTCGAGATTGCCGGTCGGTTCGTCGGCCAGGAGCAGGCGGGGCCGGTTGACCAGGGCGCGGGCGATCGCGACCCGCTGCTGCTCTCCGCCGGAGAGTTCGCTGGGCAGATGCTGGACGCGCTCCTTGAGTCCGACCTGTTCGAGCAGCGCGGCCGGCCGATCGGCGTCCTTGGACTCGGAATAGACCAGGGGAAGGGCGACATTGGCCTCGGCGGTCATCCGGGGGAGAAGGTTGAAGGTCTGGAAGACGAAGCCGATCCAGCGGTTGCGCACCGCCGCCGCCTGCCGGTCGTCAAGCTTGGAGACCTCCAGGTCGTTGAGAATATATTTTCCCGAGGTTGGGCGGTCGAGCAGTCCCAGGAGGTTGAGGAGAGTGGACTTTCCGCTTCCCGAGGGACCCATTATCGCGACAAACTCCCCCCGTTCGATGACCAGGTCCGCCTCCCGGAGCGCGGCCAGGGTGATCTTTCCGGTCCGGTAGACCTTGCCGACTTTTTCCAGCCGAATCAGGCTCATCTCCTTCCTCGGACGCCGGTCCTCACCGTTGAAGGCATCCCCGGCGAACCCCTCCGGGCGGCGTCGCGGCCGCCGCCGGCCAGGCGGGGAACGACCACCTCTTCGTCTTCGCCCAGGCCGGAGACGATTTCGATCCTCCGACCGTCGCTGATCCCGGCTTCAACCTTTCTCTCCTCCACCTTTCCGTCGGCCGTCTTGACCCGGACGAATCTCTCCCCCCGCCGCTCCGAGACCGCCTCCAGGGGCAGGAGAAGGGCGTTCTCCCTTTCGTCCGCCCGCACCCGGATCGTGGCCGACATTCCCGCCCGGAACTGGGGCGGTATTCTCAGGGGGCGGAGCTTGACCGGATAGACGGTGACATTGCTGATCACCCGGGATTCGTAGGCGATATGCTCGACTCGGGCCGGGAAGCGGTCTTCGGGGAAAGCGTCCAGGAAGACGCTGACCCTCTGCTCGAGCGCGATCCGGCTGAGGTCGGTCTCGTCCACGTTGACTTCGACGATAAGCTCGTCGGCCATCACCAGCAGGGCCTCGCTGGAGGAGATGGTCTGCCCCGGTTCCTTCGTTCGGGCAATGATGAAACCGTCCAGGGGTGCGATGATCGGCGCCGGCCGGTAAACCGCCTCCCAGCGCCGGTATTCCTCCTCTCCCGCCGCCCGGGCGACGTCAAGCAGGGCGGCGCGGTCCATCGAACTCATCCAGGCCAGGATCTCTCCCCGGTGAATTTCCTGCCCCTCTTCGACCAGTATCTCCTCGATTCTTCCGGAGAACTGGGGCTTGATCTCCAGCCGGTTGCGGGGTTGAACCGAACCGTTGAGACGGAACTCGACGGCGATCGGTCCCCTCCGGGGCGTGACCGTGGCAACGGGCTCGGCCGTTCGGCGGCTTCTGATAAAGAACCACGCCCCGCCCGCCAGGACGATGACGATGATCGATATGATTATCTTTTTCATTAAAAGTTTTCCTCCTGAAAACTTTTGGATGCTGCCGGAGCAGGGCAGGGCTAAAGCCCTGCGCTACGATTTATCGTGCAATGGATGGCAGCAGTTCCTCTTCCGCCCGGCCCAGCGTCCTCAGCCAGCGCGCCAGCGCCAGGGCGGCGTCGCGGTGGGCGTTGAGCATCGACCGCTGCGCGCCGATATAATCATTTTCCACCCGTTGCCATTCCAAATATCCGATCAGGCCGTTGAGATACTTGACGGTGATGATCCGCGACTGTTCCGCCGAGGCCTCCAGGAATTTTTCCCGGACTGCGAGTTCATCCCAGGCGTTGGCCAGCTCGACCCGGGCCGAGTGGAGGTCCGTTCCGATCCGCAGGGTTGCCTGCCGTAGATTCTCCTCCGCGATCGTTTGTCGAACGCGGCTCATCCGGGCGCCGAGGAAATCGCTTCCCCCGCCGCTGAACAGGGGTATGGACAGACTCAATCCCACCAGCCAGTGTTCCTGCTCGGCCCTCCAATCGGGGCTGCCGCGGGAAAGGCTGTAGTTAAGCGACAGCTCCGGGAAAAAATTTGAACGGGACCTGTTCAGTTCTTGCCGGGCCCGGTCAAATTGAAGCGAAGCGATCAGATGCTCCGGGATGGTCTCGATCAGAGGCTCGATCTCCGGTTTGATCTCCGGGGTTTCTTCGGGCAGGATCTTCTCCAGATCTCCGGCCACCGTCAGGGGCCGACTGTCGTCCAGGCCGATGTCCCGGGCCAGCTGCCGTCCCAGAATATCCGCCCGCCGGATTGCTTGTTCATAAACTCTCTCGGACTGGAGATAGTCGGCTTCCGTCCGCAGCAAAGATCCGATATCCTCCAGGCCGGCTTCATACTTCAATCGGACCAGTTCGAGGTTATCTTTCCGCCGGTCCAGTATCCACCGGCTGAGTTCGATGCTCTCCTGCGCCCAGAGCAGTTCCAGAAACCCGCGCCTCAGATTGAAATAGGTGTCAGACGCGGTTCTCCGATACGAGACCCGCGCGCTTTCAAAATCGATTCGCCGGATCCGAAACTCGGAGAGGTCCTCGAAACCATCGAAGAGCGAAAACCGGCCGCTCAGGCCGTAGGAGCTGGAGCGGGAGGTTTCATAGCTTTCAAAATCGCCCTCGCGCCTCCAGCTCGCCGAAGCCCTGACATCCGGCAGATACCTGGTATAGAATTGGACGTAATTGAGTCTTGCCAGTTCAACTCTTTCCTCTCCCGTTCGCAGATCAGGGCTCTTTACTTTCGCCAGGGAGAGCACCTCCTCCCAGTAGAGCGGAATCGGGGAGGCGAAAAGATCTCCGCCCGCCGAAATGAATAAAAAGACTGAAATCGCGATCAAATAAATGTTTTTCATATCCGCCCCTTTCTACCCTTATTATAACGGATAAAGCGGAAAAAGGTTTAGTAACCGGGAGGATACTATTCTGATAAGATAGCCGCAGCCGGAAGGAGGGAATGACCGATGGCACTGAGAAGATCGAGAAACGCGATGATCGCCGGCGTCTGCGGCGGCATCGCGGACTGGCTGGACTGGGACCCCACCGTGGTCAGGATCATCTACGTCCTCCTGACGCTCTTCAGCGCCGCTTTCCCGGGAGTCCTGATATACATCATCCTGTGGCTGGTTATGCCGGCGCCGGAGAGGTCCGACGAGTGGCCGTTGGACGTATGACCGGACGCGGTCGGGGGAAGATTTAAGCTGACGGACTTATCAAGGCGCAACTCCTGAGATTGCTTCGTCGCCCCGAAAAATTCCGGACCTCCTCGCAAAGACAGTTGAACTATCTATCCCGTCTGTCTGAATTATGAAGAAAACCCGCGTCATTTTATACGGCCTGGGGGAGATCGGGATCGCCTGCGCCCGGATCGTTCTCTCCCGGCCGGATCTCTCCCCGGCCGCGGCGGTGGACTCCGATCCCGGAATCGCCGGTCGGGAGTTGAGCGAGCTTCTCGGCCTTTCCCGTCCCCTCGGTATCACGATCAGGAAGAAGCTTTCCGAGGTCGATCTCGACCTCAAGGGGGCGGTGGCGCTCCACGCCGCCGGCTCCCGCCTGCCGGAAGTCGCCCCGCACCTGCTTGAACTGGTCGGCCGCGGCGCCGCCGTTGTCTCCGCCGCCGAGGAGCTGATCTTTCCCGGGCTCGACCGTCCGGACCTGGCCCGCCGGATCGACCGGGCCGCGAAGAAGGCCGGCGTGGCCGTCCTGGGAACCGGGATCAACCCCGGTTTCCTGATGGATTACCTTCCCCTGGTAATGGCCGGAATCGTGGAACCCGTCAGATCGGTGAAGGTGCTCAGGCATCTCGATCCGGCCCGCCGCCGCCGCAGCTTTCAGGCCAAGGTGGGCGTGGGGATTTCGCGGGCCGAGTTCAACCGCCGCCGCCGCTCCGGTTCGATCGGCCACGTGGGTTTGAGCCAGTCGGTCGCCTTTATCGCCGCCGGGCTGGGATGGAAGCTGGAGCGGATCGAGAACGAGTTGCAACCGGCGATCGCCGCCCGCGGCTGCCGCACCCCCTTTTTCACAGTCGGGCGGGGAAGAGTCAAGGGAATCAAGGAGACCGCCCGGGGAATCGTCGACGGCAGGGAGGGGATCGTAATGGATCTCCGGATGCACCTGGGAGCGCGTCCCCGCGACGAGATCCTGGTCAAGGGAGGAAACTCCCTCCGGGTCGTCATCCCCGGCGGCGTCGACGGCGATAAAGCCTCGACCGCCGCCCTGGTCAACTCGGTTCCCCTGGTCGCCCGCCTCGAGCCGGGCTTGAGGTCGATGAACGATTTACTGCCCCGCCGCCGCGCCCGCCCTTTTGTAGCCCACGGCTTTAGCCGTGGTATCGGCCAAGGTTCCAACGGTGACCGCCACCCCTGAAGGGGTGGACTACAAAGTGGAATATAGCCCGCGGCTATTTATTCCTTCCACGCCTCGGGGTTGACCAGGTTGGGCGGCCGCCGGCCTTTCAGCATCTCCAGGAGGTTTTGGGCCGCCATCTCCGCCATTTTCTCCCGGGTGGAGACGGTGGCGCTTCCGATGTGGGGCAGCAGGACGGCGTTTTCGAGCTGGAAGAGGCCGGGATGGACTCGGGGCTCGTTCTCATAGACGTCCAGCCCCGCCCCGGCGATTCGTCCCCGGTCTAGCGCCTCCACCAGGGCCTTCTCGTCGACCACCGCCCCCCGGGAGGTGTTAACCAGGCGACAGCCGGGTTTCATCATTTCCAGCTCTTTCCGGCCGATGATATGCCGGGTCTCCGGAGTCAGGGGAAGGTGGATGGTGATGAAGTCGGATTCCCGGATCAGGGTTTCGAACCCTACCTTCTCCGCGCCGGTCTCCCGCTCGAGGGCCGGATTCTCCCGGGGATCGAAATAGATTATCTTCATCTCAAAGGCCCGGGCCCTTTTTCCCACCGCGGTTCCGATTCTCCCCGCCCCCAGGATACCCAGGGTCTTTCCCTTGAGGTCGGCGCCCAGGAAGAGCAGGGGCCCCCAGCTCTTGAACTTGCCCGCCCGCAGGTATCTCTCCGCCTCGCCGATCCGGCGGGCGACCGCCAGCAGCAGCGCCCAGGCCAGGTCGGCGGTGGCGTCGGTCAGCACTCCGGGCGTGTTGGTAACCGGGAGGTTGCGGTCGGTGGCGGCTTCAATGTCGATGTTGTCGAAGCCGGCCGCCATATTGGCGACGCCCCGGAGTCCGGGGACCGCGTCCAGGAAATCGGCGTCGATCCGATCGGTGAGCTGGCAGAGCAGCCCCTCCTTTCCCCGGCAGCCCGCGATCAGCTCGGCGGGGGTCAGGACCCTTTCATCGCGGTTAATCTCCAGATCGACCTCTTCTCTCCGGAGGAGTTCGAGGCCGGCTTCGGGTATGGGTCGGCTGATAAAGACTTTCGGTTTCTTCGTCATCTCCGGCTCCGATGTCGCAGGAAGGGGTTCCGTTTGCCGTCAACGATGCGCTATACTAACAGAAGCGCGACCCGGGCGCACTCATTCCTTTAGCCCGGATTATGAATAATCCGGGATAGTTCTTGAGTTTGACCCCCGTCCGGTTTTTAGTATATATTCACTCAACTATGATGAAAATCGGGAAAATCCTTTTCAGCGCGCTTCTCCTGGCCTCCCTCGTCGCCGCCGGTCCGGCCCGCGCGGGAGTTCCCGGTTCGTTGAGTCACCGGGTTGAGAGGGGGGAGACGATGTGGTCGATCTCCCAGCGCTACGGCGTCTCCGTGGACGAGCTTTCCCGGGCCAACGGGATCAGCGACCCCACCCGGGTCCAGGCCGGCCGGGTTCTGATCATCCCCCACGACAGCTTCACCTATTTCGAGCGGCATTTCCCGGTCAGCTCCCGGGTGAACACCCGCTCCTGGCAGTATATCGTCATCCACCACAGCGCCACCGAGATAGGCAGTCTGCACCGCTTCGATTATCATCACCGCCGGGTGAGAAGGATGCCGCAGGGAATGGCCTATCACTTCGTGATCGGAAACGGCCGCGGCAGCGCCGACGGCGCGATCGAGGCCGGCTCCCGCTGGACTCTTCAGCAGCAGGGGGGCCATCTCAAATCGGTGGAGCGCAACGAGGTGTCGCTGGGGATCTGCCTGGTAGGGAACTTCAACGAGCGTTCGCCGACCCCCAAACAGATGGAAGCGCTGGTGGCCCTGACCCGTTACCTGCAGGCGAAGTTTTCCATTCCCCGGAACCGCGTGATCGGCCATCGGGACTCCCGGGGCGAGCGGACGGAGTGTCCCGGCCGCAATTTCTCGCTGGCCGATTTCCGCCGCCGCCTGCTATAGCACAAAAGGATATTAGGGGTTTAGTCTATTAGTCTTTTAGGCACTGCGTACGAATAAAAACTGCTTACTGCTTACTGCTTACTGCTCACTGCTTACTGCCCACTGCTCACTGTCGTCACCAGAACTGAACAACCGATGTTCTCGGATTCTCCGCGCGGGAAGATAAGGCGCCTTATGAAGATGAAGATCCTGGTTGTTTATTATTCTCTCACCGGCAACACCCGCCTGATCGCGGAGACGGCGGCGCGAAAGCTCGGCGCCGAAATTGAGGAGCTTCGCGACCGGAAAAGCCGCATTGGGATCCGGGGTTTCGTCACCGGCGGCCTGGATTCGCTTCGAAAAAAGAGGGCTGAACTGGCCCCCCCCCGTTACGATATCCGGGATTACGACCTGGTCTTGGTGGGAACGCCGGTCTGGGCCTGGAATATGGCGCCGGCGGTCCGGGCCTATCTGACCGGCCGGCCCTGGGAGGGAAAGAGCGTCGCTCTGTTCTGCACCACCGGCGGGACCGGTCAGCAGAAAACGCTCGACGGTATGGCGGCGCTGGTCTCTCCCGCCCGGATCCTCGGCCGGGAGGCTTTCTGCCGGGTTGAGCGCAACCCCGCCGAAAATCTCGCCCGGCTCAATAAATGGCTGGCCGCAATGGTGAATCCCGATGAAGAAAAAAAGTAAGATCGACCGCCTGATTGATTTTTTCACCCGCGATCTCTGGCTGCTCCAGCTGTCCGCCCTGCCGCGGGCGCGCCGTTTCGCCGTCAAACAGATCAAGATCGTCTGCATAACCGCCCGGGATTTTCTCCGGGATGACTGCGGCGTCCGCGCCTCCGCCCTGACCTATACCACGCTGCTCTCGCTGGTTCCCCTGCTGGCCTTCGTCTTCGCCCTGGTCACCGCCTTCCGGATGGACATCTCGATCCTGCGGGAATTCATCGTGGAGAACATCGCCCTGGGAAACGAGGAGATCGGCGACCAGATGTTCGATTATGTCAGCAACATCAACGCCGCCACGATGGGCGCCCCGGCCCTGGCCTTCCTGGTATTCACGGTGATCTCGATGATGAGTACGATCGAGAGTTCTTTCAACCGGATCTGGGGGGTGAGCCGTTCCCGTTCTTTCTGGAGAAGGGTCAGCGATTACCTGACCATCCTCCTGATCACCCCGGTCTTCGTGATCGCCGGCGCCGCGCTGGCCGGCACTCTCCGCTCCCACCAGGTGGTCGAAGGGCTGATGCGTTACCCGATCTTCCAGACGGCTTTCCTGAATTTTTTCCGGATTCTCCCCTGGCTGCTGACCTGCCTGGGTTTTTCCTTCCTCTACCTCTATATGCCCAACACCAGCGTCCGGTTTAAATCCGCCCTGATCGGCGGAGTGATCGCCGGGTTGCTCTGGCAGGCCGCGCTCTTCGGCTACATCACTTTCCAGGTCGGATTCGTCAAATACGCCAAGATCTACGGGGCCCTGGCCCAGATCCCGATTCTCCTGGTCTGGGTCTATATCAGCTGGCTGATAGTTTTGCTGGGGGCGGAACTCGCCTTCGCCAACCAGAACGTTCACGCCTACCGGAAGAAGGAGTTGGATTTCCTGGAAGGATGGGGAAACCAGGAATGGGTCGCGCTGGCGATCCTGGAAAAGGTGGGCTTGAGGTTTCTTAGAGGGAAATCCCCGCCGGCGGCCGAAGAGATCTCCGCCGAACTCAACCTGCCGCTGCGGCCGGTGAACGTGATGCTGAAAAAACTGGTGGAAGCGGGCCTGGTAAACGAGTTGGGGGA
>PUNC01000235.1 GCA_003551625.1 PVC group bacterium
AAAATTTGTTGATGATACGGTCCAGCTCTACGAGTGGAAGGAGGCCAGGAAAGCGGACATTGCCGAACGCGAAGCCGCAGCCATTCAGCGGGCCTTGGACGATGCCTTGAGCTTTCAGGAGCAGAAAACAGAGCAGTCAGCACACATCATGGCTCAAGCCTTTGACGGTTGGGCCAACTCATACAGCCGCAGCCTTGCCGATATGGTCTGGGATTCTGAATTTGCGTTTGACCGCATACTTGAATCGTTTGGCCGTATGCTCACTCAGATGGCCATTCAACAGCAGATCATGCAACCCTTGGCCGGATGGTTCGGGGGGTTGTTTCCCAACGCTCACGGCAATGCATACGATAACGGACACGTCCAGCCCTTTGCAAAAGGGGGTATCGTAGATCAGCCCACAGTTTTTCCTTTCGCAAAAGGGATTGGCCTGATGGGCGAAGCCGGTCCAGAGGCGATTTTACCTTTGACCAGAACCAGCGGCGGCGACCTTGGCGTTAAGGCGGAAGGAAAGGGCAGCAACGTAGTAGTCAACGTCATCGAAGCCCCCGGCAAAGGCGGCCAGCAGTCCAGGCGCACAGGGTCAGGGGGAGAAAACATTATTGACGTATTTGTTGAACAGATTACTAACAAGCTGGCTGGGGATATCCACCTAGGCAAGGGACCAGTCCCGGCGGCGATTGAACGTAGATATGGGGTCAACCGGGCAGCAGGGGTGTATTAATGAGCAAGAAAATCGAGCAGTACATACAAGATCTGCATGATCGAATTGTAGCACTGGAAGAGCATACCGGGCTTGCAAAGCGCAAGCGTGGACCGACTAGCCGCAAAGACCGGGTTGCCCAGCGACAACCCCACAAACCGGCCAAACCGGTAAAATTAAATTTTGACGAGGTGAAAGATGGCGAACTGGCCCGCTAACTTACCCAATCCGTTAATATCTGAGTACGGGATTGAGCCTGTTGATCCGACCATTAGAACAGATATGGAAAAAGGGGCTGTCCGGTCCCGACGCAGAACAGCGGCAAAAAATGACCACTTTCCAGCGGAATGGAACATGAGCAACGCGCAATTCGTTGAGTTCCGCGAATGGTTTGACGACCCGGGCGGCGCGGATGGAGGCGCGGGCTGGTTTCAAATCGACTTGCTGACTGGTATGGATGAGGATTTTGTCAACGTCAATGCAAGATTTTTTGGTATTTGGCAGGCTGTATATGTGGCGCACAAACGTTGGCACATAACCGCCGTTCTGGAGATACTACATGCCTGATCCAACCCTGAGCCGGGCAATCCGGGAAGCATATGCTTCAGCCCCCAGGGGCGTGATTATTTATCACACCTTGGAAATCCGACACCCGACCTTTGACACTCCAATTAGGGTTGTCAGGGACTATCAGGACTTGGAGGCTTATCTTGAGTCAGACGCGCCGGAAAATCCAGGGGAAGAAGTATTTTTTTCGAGGTTTGATTTTGATTTCACCAAACCAGAAATATCAGCAGACGGCGTACCCCAGATGCAGTTGAAAATCGACAACATCAGCCGGGACATATCCGCGGCCCTGGACCTGGCCACAACTACAACTGACTTGGTAGAAATTACTTACCGGGAATATATATCGACGGACCTGAGCGGCCCACAGAATGACCCGCCTATTTCTATGTATTTAGTCGATGTCAAGGCGGATGTTTTTGCCGCCCACGGAACAGCACGGTTTCCGGACCTGCTTAACAAGCGGTTTCCTACTCTGGCATATAGAGCGGATATTTTTAAGGGACTGGTGAGGGATCAGTGATGGAACTCCGTCAGTACATAGGCAAACCCTGGGCAGAGGGCGCACAAGGACCGGACGCTTTTGACTGTTACGCTTTGGTCCGCGAGATCCAGTCAAAACATTTCGGCATTGATATGTCTCAAGTTTGTATTCCGGACTATGAAGATCAGGATCAGATAGCCGAATTGATGAGCGGGCACATCGAAACCGAGAACTGGGTGCGAGTGGAAAAACCACAGCACGGCGATGTCGTATTTATGCGACGGCCCACAAGACACTATGGCGTCTGGCTGAACATAGACGGCGGCGGAGTCTTGCATTGCACAAAGGATTTAGGCGTTAAGTTTGTCAAGGATAGCGCATGGCACGCATCTGGGTATGGCCGTAAAATATACTTGAGGCATAGAAGCAAGATATGAGAGCAACCTGTGTATATATCGAGCACGTATTAAGCCCACAAAAGCGCAGAGTGGAGAGCATAGTTCCGGGCATGTCGATTACTGATCTTAATCCAGCCTGGGATATGCCGTATATTGCTGTCCTGAACGGTAAGCCGGTCTTGCGCAAAGACTGGGACCTGGTTATCAAGGACGGTCAGGTCCTGGCCTTTGTTGATGTCCGGGCCATCCCGCAAAGCAGCGGTGGCGGCGGTAAAAACCCCATGCGCACCATTGCCATGCTTGCTGTGATGGTTGCTGCGCCGAAGGCGGCTGTTGCCCTTGTTGGCATGACCTCGTTGGCCGGAACTGCGGCAACAGTGGCGACCTCTGTGCTGACAGCCGGATTCATGATCGGCGGAACGACCCTGGTTAATGCGTTGCTTCCTGCCCCTACGCAGCAACTAAGCAATCTCAAGCAGCAAGAGATGGCCAGCCCGTCTCCGACATACAATCTGCAAGCTCAGGGCAATCGGGCCCGAATTGATGCGGCTATCCCTGAACATTTTGGCCGTCATATTGTCTGGCCTGATTTGGCAGCTATTCCCTACCAGGAATACCAGGGCAATGAGCAGTATTTGTATCAGCTTATGTGCATTGGCCGAGGCGAGTATGATATTGAGCAGATAAAAATTGAAGACACACCGATTGGAAACTTTGAAGAAATTGAATATGAAGTAATCCCCCCGCATGGCGAGCTGACTTTGTTCCCAGGTAACGTAATTACCGCTACGGAAGTGAGCGGGCAGGACATGCCCTACAATGAATACATTGGTCCATTTGTTGCGTCTGCAACCGGAACTGAGGCTAATTTTATCGGCGTGGACTTTGTAGCCCCCCGTGGATTATATGAGGTCCAGCCCAATGGTAATCTGCGTTCAGTTAGCATCCAGGTCAGAACGGAGATTAGAGAGATTGACGATGAGGGTGACCCTTTGGGCAACTGGACTATTGCCGGGGAGCATACTTTTTCCGCTGCCACTGCCACTCCCCGCAGATACAGCAGACAGTATACAGTTACGCCGGGACGGTACGAGGTCCGCGTCCGTCGGGATAGCGCCAAGGAGACCGGGACCACTTTTGCCCATGATATGAACTGGGCCAGTCTACGGGCGTACTTGCAAGACACTGACGACTACGGTGACTGCACTTTAATCGCCTTTAAAATGAAGGCCAGTTCTCAACTATCGCAACAGGCCAGCCGCAGGGTCAATCTTATTGCTACCCGTAAGCTACCCACCTGGACCGACTCAGACTGGACCGCGCCTCAAGCGACTAGATCTCTTGCCTGGGCTTTAGCATATATTTGCAAACAGGTAGGCTGGCAGGACAACCGCATTGACCTGGACACGCTTGCAGGATTGGATGTTTCACTATCTGCCCGCGGTGACTACTTTGATGCTAGATTTGATAATTTCATTACTGCCTGGGAAGCCCTGCAGCGAGCAGCGCAAGCCGCCAGGACCAAGCCATTTATCCAGGCCGGATTTGTCAGGTTTCACCGGGTCCAGCCTCAATCAACCCCTGTAGCCATGTTTGGGCCGAGAAATATCCGAAAAGGCAGCTTTTCCATTGAGTACCTGATGCCTACGCAAGACACTGCTGATATGGTTGATGTCAACTATTTCGACAAAGATGTTTGGGCATATCGTACGGTAACTTCAAAACTCCCCGCCTCAGAAGCTCTAAAGCCAAGCAAGATGGAACTATTCGGCGTAATAGAACGGGCGCAGGCGTTCCGAGAGGGAATGTATCAAGTGGCGGCTAATAAATATCAGCGCAAGATTGTCAGACTTGAAACTGAAATGGAGGGGTTTATTCCCAGTTACGGAGACTTAATCGGCATATCTCATGACCTGCCTGCATGGGGGCAAAATGGCGATGTTGTAGGCTGGGACAGCGAAGGACTCAAGATGACAGTCAGTGAGCCGTTAGAGTGGAAGGAAGGCGAAACCCACTATGTCGCATTTAGAAAAACTGATGGATCAATGGCCGGTCCCTATAAAGTTGCGGGAACGGGGGACTATGTGGAGCCGGGATATGTTGAATCGGGATATACGTTTTCGACTGATGGGATAACAGAAGCATTTCTTGGCGAGGTGCCGGATTATGAGCCACGGACTGACCTGACAGACGGCGAGCGCACGCAGTATTATTTTGGGTGGGGGCAAACCCTGTACCAGGAAGCAGTTGTTCTGGGCGCCATGCCGTTGGGTGGTGACGGAAACATGGTTAGAATCGAGGCGGTTAACGAAGACGAAAATGTCCACATCGCTGAAACGGGTGAAACAGTTCCGTCCATCAATGCCTCACAACTGCCTGCGTTTACCGTCAGCCCTATTGTCCGGGGTATCCAGCTTAGGTCTAAGCCCGGAGATCCCGGAATAATTATGGCATCCTGGGAGCCGTCTCCCTGGTCTGATTGGTATTTGATTGAAGAGTCAACAGACGGCGAAACATGGTCAAGGGTTGGCGAAACCGGAGCTAATAGCTGGACTGGTCCGGCTACTTATGGCAATGCGACAATCCTTAGACTTGCACCAATCGGTTCTGTAACAGGCGGTCGGGGTGCTTGGACCCTGGCTTATTACAGCGACAGTTCAGATCTGATGTGGCATCCTGACGATGAGACTCTGATGTGGGACTTGGACGACGAAACATTAATGTGGACATAGTAAGGAGTTACAATGAGTGCAACACCATTACCCCCGAGTGCTGATTTTACGGGATCGGAAGTCAGCGAGGGCGGATTTAAAACAGCAATAAGCAACTTAAGATCTTACCTTGCCCATCTCCTTGGTACAGACGGTGAGCCTGCCACAGCGCAGGCGGCCTTGGGAATAGAGCCCGGCATCCCTGCCGGAGGGATTATTATGTGGTCTGGCTCTATTGAGAATATACCGGCAGGCTGGGCACTGTGTGATGGCTACAATGGTACGCCGGATTTACGCAACAGGTTTGTCATAGCTGCTGGAGGAGTGTATAGCGTAGGCGCAACCGGGAACGGATCAATCCCGCAGCACAACCATAGTGTCAGTTTGAACACGAATAGCACTGGGGAGCATACGCATGACATCCGACAACGCGCCCCAGGAGATGGGATAGTAAGCATATACCTTCCTACGACTACTAGGTGTTCCACACAGTGGCGGATAATAAGTGACTTACCAGCAGTCCCCAACGGCAACCATTCCCACTCCGTGTCCGGCAATACCGGCATTACTGGCTCGGGTTCAGTTGTAGTTGCTATATACTATGCGCTGGCATACATCATGAAACTTCCGGAGTAACATATGACAATAGTAAAACGAACAGAAAAAGGCTCAGAGTTGACTTGGGAAGAACTGGACGGCAACTTTGACTATCTTATTGACGCTTTATATAACCCCAACATCCTGATTGACGGCAACTTTGAGTATTGGGATGAGGGGACGAGTTTTAGTTCTGATGGCTATGGCCCTACAATGTGGCATGGTAGAGCAGACTCTCATTCTAGAGTAACAGGCCCAACTAATTCAAAGTATGCTTATCGGCTAGAAAGGGCTGATGGTGTTCCTTTTACAGACCAAAAATTTGGGGCGGATGTAGGAAATCAATTAGTTGGACGTAGGATTACTTATAGTTTCTGGGCAAGAAATATTCAAAATGTTACGAATCTTACCACACAGTTCGTTAGATGTAATACAAAAGAATCTTTTGGATCGACTACAACAATTTTTAATCATCATAGGACAATTACCAATTCATGGGCAAAATACACAGGGACATCTGATATTCTTCCGTCTGAAATAAGTAATGGGGGATTTATAAGATTTTATACTGATTCAGGTACAGAACAAATATTTGAAATTGCCCAAATTAAACTCGAACCCGG
>PUNC01000008.1 GCA_003551625.1 PVC group bacterium
CGGGCCGCCCCGGGGGAAATACATCGCCCGCTCGACCAGGACCGGTATGTACGGCGACTCCACCACCGTGGAGACCTGGTCCTTGTCCTCCCAGCCGGGGATGGAGTTGACGTGGACGGTCTGGCGGCTCTTCGGCCCCACCTGCCTGACCTCGGGATGGGTGTTGCCCGCCGCGTCCATAAAGGTGAAGGTCGCCGTCGCCCACTGCGCTTCATCAGGGTTGGCCACCAGGACATACATATCAAAGTGGTGGGTGGCTCCTTCCGGCAGGTGCCATCTCTCCGCCGGCGCGGGGGCGCCGATCGTGTTGTGGCCGCCGGTCCAGTCTTCGGGATTACCCCGGGGCCAATACATCGCCCGTTCGACAAAGACGGGGACGCCGTTTTTTGACTCCACCACCGTCGAGACCTGGTCCCGGTTCTCCCAGCCGGGTATGGAGTTGACGTGGACGGTCTGGCGGCGCTGAGGGGCGAGCTGACGGGTCGTCTGCGCGGTGAAGCCGGACTGGTCCATAAAGGTAAAATGCACGTCGGCCGGCTCGTCTCCCGGGTTGGAGACCAGGACGTAGTGGTCGAAGAGATGGTTGGCCCCCTCGGCCAGGTACCAGATGGTCGAGGGCTCCGTGATCCCCCGCGAGGAGTGGGAGCCCCGCCAGAACTCCGGCTCTTCCTTAGGCCAGAACATCGTCCGGTCCACGGCCACCGGGTTATTGCTGGTGACCCGGACGGAGACCTCGGGCCGGTCATCCCAGCCGTTGCCGGCGATGGGGAGTTTTGCGGTATCCAACGGGATGCTTCTCCTCGGGCCAAGCTTGAATATGTGCTTGCCGGGTTCATCGTCGCCGGCCATCAGAAACATATGAATGTCTATCTCCGACGGGCCGGGGTTGAAGACGCTGACGCGCTGGTTGAAAAGATGGGTCGCCCCCTCGGGCAGGTGCCACTCCGTGGCCGGACCGCTGATCCCGATGGTGTTGTTGCCGCCTTTCCATCCATCCGGGCCGCCGCCGGGGAAATACATCGCCCGCTCACAGAATATTTTGTGACCGTTCAGCGAAGTCACCACCGTCGAGATGGAGTCGGAGGAGGGGTCCATAGGCAGCACGTAATCGCCGATTCTGAAGGTCCGGCGGGAGAGGGGGGCCATCTCCACCACGTCGTCGGCGGTGAGCCCTTCCCGGCCGAAAAACTCCACCCTTACCGGCGCGGTCTGGTTGTTGGGGTTGGCGACCAGGATGTAGGTGTCGAACGTAACGTCGGGGATGTTGGCCGCGCCGGCGGGAAGATACCACTCGGTAAAGGGGGGCGAGATCCGGGCGACGAAGGCGTCGAACAACTCACCCTCTCCTACCCTCCCGGGCTGGAAGGAGTTGGCGACCGGGAAATCGTCCGAATTGGTGTAGCCGGCGACAATTGCCGCCCGGGCGGGATCTACGGCGATCGCTTTGCCGCGGTCAGCCTTCCCGCCCCCCAGGTAGGTGGCCCAGAGCAACCGGTTGCCCGACCGATTCAGCCTGCTGACGAAGACGTCGTAATCAAATTGCCCCTCCCCCGCCAGGCTTCCCTGGATCGGATCGTGGACCGGAAAGTCGGGAGAACCGGTGTAACCGGTGACATAGATATTTCCCCCGCTGTCGAGGGCGACGCCTTCAGCACTATCCCGGCCGCTTCCGCCCAGGTAAGTGGAATATTCCAGTCTGTACAACGGATCCGTGAAATCGATGATGGAGACGAAGGCGTCGACTCCCCCTTTGTAATCCGGCTGGAAAATATCGCCGCCCAGTTCATAAACCGGGAAATCGTCCGAGGCCGTCCTGCCGACGACGACCGCCTGGATGGAGCCCGCCAGTATCCCGGGGCGGAGTGCGATCGCTTGGGCGAAATCACCCTGACTCCCCCCAAGCAGTTTCGAATGGAGAAGCCAGGCGTGTTGGTCGGGTTCGGCGGCGATCCGGGCGATGAAGGCGGAATGTCTCAGACTCCCCGGATTGTTCGGGTCCGGGTCCGAAGGGTTGTCGTTACCGAAAAATATCGGCGCGTTGGTCTCCCCGACCACCCAGGCGCTTCCGGTGTCGTCAACCGCCACCGCCCGGGCTTCGTCCATAGCCTGGTCGTCACCGCTGCCGGTCAGGCAAAGAGAGTAACCCCAATCCCAGCTGTAGGGGTCTCGGCCGCAGGAGAACTTGGTGACGAAGCCGATCTGCACTCCCGTCTGCCCAGGCGGTATCCAATCGAAAGGGAAGTCGGGGGATTTTGTCAGTCCGACGACGTAGACATCACCGTTCCCATCCACGGCGATGCCGTTGCCGACATCCATCCCCTCTCCCCCGAGATAGGTGGACAATTTCAGGTCCAGGGAGCCGGACTCCGCCTGGAAGAGGAAGCCCGAGACGAAAGCGTCGGGCTGACCGGGAACGGAAGAACCCTCCTGCAACGCCTCTTTCCGCGGGAAATTCGAGGAACGGGTGAAGCCGGTCAACCAGATCTCGACCTCATCCGGGGAGAGTTGATGCAGGGCGATACCGTAGGCCCGATCTTCACCGTTCCCGCCGAAATAAGTGGAAGTGAGAAGTCTTCCGTAAGGGGAGAAGACGCTGATGAAGGCGGCCCTCCCGGCGAAAGTATATTGATAAGGGTTCTCGATCGGGAAATCGGGCGAATTCGTCGAACCGGCCACGTAAACCCGCCCCTGGTCGTCCACCGCGACGGCATTGGCATAGTCACCATTTTCACCGCCCAGGTAGGTGGAAAAGGCCAGACGCGGCGGGCGGGCGAAGAGAAGGGACGGGAAGACGGCCAGCGCCGCCGCCGCCGTCAGCATCGCAAACTTTTTTGCTCTCATCTCCTTTAGGGGACGTTGTTTACTTATTAACTAATTTATCTTTCGATGATCAGACCGAAGCCGGGCTCGAAGCCGCCAATGTCGATGGCGGCGGTCTTCTCGTTGACAAGCTTCCAGCCCCCTCCGATCGCCTCCTCCGCGCCGTCGCCCTCTTGGCGGAGCGTGAGCGGAGGCTCGACGAAGACGCCGAAGGCGGTGTCAACCCGGAGTTCGCCGCCCGCGCCGACGGCCAGGCCGTCCACGCCCTGGTAACGGAAGGCGATCGCCTCCGCGTCGGCGCCGGGGGCGACCGAAACCCGCCAGCGCAGGTTTCCCCCTTCCAGGCGGAAGACAAGGTCGATCCCCGGCCAGGCGTTCCGGTAGGCCACGGCGGCGAAGGTGGGGATGCCGGAGCGCCACCCGTCCGGGTCGGAGCCGCGGAAGTAGCTAACCCGGCCGGGAAGCTCCTCCTCGCCGACGATCTCGACCCCGGGATCGAGTCCCGCGAAATCCATCCGGAAGGAGAGACGCTCGTAGATTTTTTCAGCCTCCCCTTCCGGAGGCCTGTCCGAAAAATCTTTTCGACCGGCTTCTTCGGCGGGCTCCGCCCGTTCGCGGACAAAATCGAAGACGACGCCCCCCGCGGTCAGAAAGACCGAGCCGCGGCGGCCCCGGAAATAGTAGATCACCTCGTCGTCGAGCTGCCCCCGGTTGGCGATGAAGCGGCCGGGGGGGGAGACGACCTTCGGGGTGGGAGGCGAGGGGGGAGCGACGATCGAGGGGGGATCTGGAGCGACCGGAGCGGTATCGGGCGCTTCGCGACAGGAAAGAAGCGCGACGGCAAGACAGCAAAACAGAAATAAGTTCAGTTGTTTCGCGATTCTTGACATAACCCTGGGAAAAACCTAATTTTTACCTTCCCCTGTCGGGTAATGTCAAGGATTTATCCGGATCATTAATCCCGAATATTGGTGGTCTCAAACCCGCGGGGGGAGTTCGCAAAACAATCTCAGGGACAGTTGCGGGCAATTATCAGGAACTCGTGTCCCAGCAGCCGCGTTTTCAGATATCGTTCCAAAAAGGGAGTTAAACGATATAACGCCTCCGCTTTCATCTGCACGACGTGCTGATGAAAACTGCCGTGGACGAAGTATCTTAAAGTTCTCCCCAGTCTCCCAATTCTTCCTCCCTTCCGCTCCAGGATATTCGACAACCGAAGTAAAAGGGCCTCCTCGATCGTGAAATACAAGTTCGGAGGGAGAGTCCAGGTTTCAAGCGTCTGGACCGTCAGTCCCTGATTTTCCAACCACCCGGAAAAGGGCTTGGCTCTGAAATACTGCAAGTGGCCGGGAACGTGAATCCAGCTCCACCCGGTTTTCAGCAAACGGAAAACAGCCGAGTCGAGATTGGGCGAGTTAATGGCGAGAAGGCCTCCGTTCTTCAAGAGGCGCTTCGATCCCCGAATCGCGGCGGCGGGCCGCTCAAGATGTTCAAGCACGTGCCAAAAAGTGACGGCGTCGAAAGACGAGCCTGGCAACGAGGCGAGGGCCTTCTGTACATCTATGTCAAGCACGTCGGCACCGAGTTGTTCCCTGGCGTAATCAACCTCGTCCGGTGATGACTCGATACCAAGAACTTTCCAACCGCACGATTCTGCTTCCTTAAGAAAAAAACCATAGCCCGAGCCGATATCAAGGAGCGAACCGGCAAATTCTTCACCAAGGTGATCCTTCAGAATCCGCACGCGTTTGCCGGCCAGCAGCTTGAACCAGGCGATGTTCTGGGAAAGGTAGTTGGGAGTATAGCTCTGTTCGTAATAAGCGGCCGTCTCAATTTCGGACGGGTAAGGAAATACTCTGACGTGCTCGCACCGGGCACACTCATAAAAGACGCGGGACTGCTTCTTAAAGACCGGCTTCAGGCGGGGGTGCCCGCACAGCGAGCACTGCAATGGCGGATAATCGGTAATCTTCACGTCAACGGAGCAGCAACCCGGTCTCGGGCGTCCGTTTGAGCAGGGCGAACATCTTTTTCCGGACACGCAGGTATTTCTTAAAGGCGCGGCGGGAGCGGTCGTCGCGGCAGAGCGTCTTGTATTCGTCCGCCAGCTCGATCAACCCCCCGAAGCCCGGCGTCCGTTCCGATTGCCGGTCCGGCGGATAACGGTAAGGCAGAACCTTCAAGTCCGGGTTCCGCCGAAGCACAACACCGAAAAGCCTCTCAACCAGAAACGGAATGAACTTATATTCCCGGCCGTCGTGGACGGTGGACTGCCAGAGCCCGTTTTTATCGCCGCGGCGCTCTTCAAGAAGATCAAAGACCTTGCCCATCAGGCCGGAATACTTCTCCCAGAACCGCGGTCCGGCGACGAAATAGTTGCAGTAGGCGGTGGTGGCGAAGGTGTCTACCCAGCGGTCGAGGTCGGCCGCGATTCCGCAGGCCTCCAGCAGCCGGGCCGCGCGCTCCTGGATGCCGGGATGCCAGCGTTCCCCCTGTTCCCAGACGCTGGCGAAAAGGGCGGTCTGCAGGGTAAAGGGGTTGAAGATGTAGCAGTCGTATCCCGGGCGGGAGGCGATGAAGTCGCGGACTTCCCGGCCGGTCAGCCCGGTCTTCCGGAGAAACTTCCAGCTCACGAAACCGGTCAGCGCCGAGAAATTCCCGGAGCGATTTTCCAACGCCCGCAATATCACCCACAACTCCGCCCACTCCGGCCGGGGGTTGGCGGTGTTGTCCCAGGGTTGAAACCGGCCGTCAAGGTGCTCCTTCTGATCCGGCCGGTAGTATATCTGGTGGATTTTGATTTCCGGGACGGACGGGTTCAAAGATTATCTCCCGCCGGCCGGCCGCCTTCGTTCAATCGCCGCCGGCGGGCGGCCCTCACGCCGGCCATCGCCTGCGCGTGCAGCCACAGGCTGTAAACCTTCTCCGGCAATCTGACCTTTCGGTCGTCGAGGGCCGCCAGGAGCCGGCTCGAAGCCAGCAGAGAAACTTCAATCAGGCGACGGGGATTAAGTCCTCCCAGATAGGGGAGTGGGAAGAAGATTCTCATTTCCGGGAAACGCTCCAGCATCTCGAAGAGGATCTCCCCCAGGGCCCGTTGGCGGCGGCAGAAATCGGCGGCGGTCATAGGATGACAATGACGAACGACGCAGCCCGGTTCATAGACGATCCGCATTCCCCGGGAACACAACCGGTAACCAAGCTCGATATCCTCGAAAGCGGCCTTTCTGAACCACTCGTGGAAACGGTGTTTCGACAGGAAATACGCCGGCAGCGAAAGGTTGCTGGTATAGAAACCGGTAAAAGGCGTTTCCCGCCCGGGCCGAAAAGAACCGAAGTTGAATTGGTAACCGTGAAGGTTCACGAATTCCAGCAGCGGCGATATCGAACACCGCGAACGGTCCCAGTCGGTGAATCCGCAGACCGCGCAGGAAAAGCCCCGCTCCCGGTGAGCGTTGACGTGATTTTCCAGCCAATCCGGGGCGGCCATCATATCGTCCCCCAGAAACACGATCAGTTCGCCTTCGGCAAGGTCGAGCCCCCGGTTACGGGCGGCCGCCGGGCCGGAATTTGATTGGCGGGCATACTTGAAGGCAAACGGCGGCGAAGCCCGGTCCGAGTAGCCGGCCAGGAATTCCGGCGTTCCGTCCGTCGAGCCGTCGTCAACCACTATCACTTCCCGGGGAAGCAGGTTCTGTTCCGCCAACGCGGCCAGGCAATCCCGCAGGTATGAGCGGCGGTTATAAGTGGGTATGATCACGGAAACGCCGGCCTGTTCCCTTTCGCTTTTCCCGGCCGGCCGGGCGGGGATGAATTCTATTTTATAGACGGCGCACCACCAGCCGGGGCGGCGGCGGGAATATCCGCTCGCGTCGGCGACGATCTCCACCTCCAACTCTCCCCCGGCTCCGGATTTCACGTCACACCCGACGGTCGCCGGGTCAACACCGCCGAGTTCAGCCCACCCGGAAGCCTCCCGGTTACAGACGACCCGGACCGCGCCCCGGTCGGCGGGGTCCGTCAGGCTGACGAGAACCTCCAGGCGCCCGGCGGCCCCAGGCTCAACCCGGAGCCGGCAGCGGGCGTGATACATCAATGTCCGGGCGCGACGGCCCTCACGTTCGAACACCGGACCCCAGCCGCCCGTCAGGCGGCCGACGGCGGAATCCTCCGCCGGATATAATTCGTTGAGCGGGAAAAGTTGATCGAAAGGCAGGCTGCCGACGGAAGCGTGATCTGCCTGAAACGGAAACCAGGGACGCCGGCGAATCAGGCCTCGCTCAAAAAGCTCCTCGTCGGAGCGTCGGCGGCGGCCCTGGATAAAGCGGCGTTGCCGGAGGGTGTCTCCGATCCGCGATAAATTCCAGAGCAAGGCTTCAGCGAGCGTTTCGCCGGCGGCAAGAATTCTCACCGCCAGCGCCGGAACGGCCCACGGGTTGAAAAGAGGCGTCCTTCTACCGGCCGAACCGGAGACAGGAGGAGGAACCCGGCAGAGGATTTGTGATGCCGCCAACGCTCCCAAGGCGTAAAGCGCCCGCTTGGGTTCATAGTTCTTTAACGAGCAGCGGATGCTGTGTCGGAAGCCCAGTTTCGCTATCCGCACCGATCCCGGGCGCGGACCCGCGCCGCCGCCTTCATAATGGAGCACCACCGCTTTCCGGGAGACGACCACCCGGTAGCCCATAATCCAGAGACGCCATCCCAGGTCCACGTCTTCGTGATAGGCGGGGCGCAACTCTTCGTCCAGGCCGCCGACCTCCAGCAGAAGGCGGCGGGAGATCAGCATCGCCGCTCCGGAGGGGAAGAGGGTATCTTCAAGTTCCGGGGACCCCTTCAGGGCCGCCGACGGCCAGCCGAGACGGTCCTGGTAACCGTAGCCCGTCCCCGTCATTCTCCCCCCGGCAAAGTTGACGATTTCCGGATCGTGCATATAAAGCAGGGTGGCGGAGACGGCGGCGATGGACCGGTCGGACTCCAGCGCCCGGACCAGGTTGACCAGCCAATCCGGACGAACTTCCGTGTCCTGGTTGAGGAAGCAGACCAGCGGGCGGGAGGAGCGGCGGACAGCGATCATCAGGGCGCCGGAGAAACCCCGGTTCTCGCCGAAATCCAACACTTCAACGCCGGGATGATTTTCCCGGAGCCACTCGACGCTGCCGTCGGAGGAGCCGTTGTCGGCCACGACGATCTCGTAGTCGACGCCGACGGTCGATTCGAGCGACTCCAGACAGCGCGGCAGATGCCGGAGCCCGTTGAAATTGGGGATGACGATCGTCACCTTCCGGGAACCCCCGCCCGGAGGTTCTTCGGACCGGCCGGCGGGAGGGCCCGGCGACCGCGATTTGTCATCCGAAAGAGACAAGGTCATCGCTTAATTCCTCAGTCGGGTCGGGAGATCGCGACCGGCTGCCGGCGCAAGCCGGATTGAAGGGCGGCCGCTACTTCAGGAGATCACGCATCCTGGCCCAGGTCAGCTTATACAACCGATAGGCAGGAGTATTCTTAATGCCGTCCAATTCCGTCCGGGCGGCGCGGTAATCCCGCTCCCGGACGGCGCGCTCCTCCCGGAGCCGCGCGTTTTCCCTCCGCAGATGCTCATTTTCGTCCTTAAGGTCCGACACCACCCGCTCCCGGTTCTCGGCCAACTCTCGCAAAACCTTCCCGGCGAAATCCCAGGACCTTTTCTGGAAATCCCCGGAGAGCGGAGGAGAGGTGAAACGCTTCCGAAACTCTTCCTCGTCGAGACGCCCGGACTTGGCGATCAGCAGAATCCGGCGGTAGGCCGGATAACTCCGGTCGTAACGGGCGAGTACGCGGTCGTAAAGCTCGGTCACCGCGGTCATCAACTCCAGCGGCCGGGGCAGGCTGGAGATGTAAGCGCTCAGCCCCATCATCACCATCCAGAAAGGCAGGTAATTGTTGGGCAGGATCACGGACCGGTAATTTTTTTCTTCAACCCAGGTCGCCGCCTCCTCTAATCGTGGAAGACCGAGACGAAGGTGTTCGGAAATGAAATCATTCTCCCGGCCGACCGCCCGGAGATAGAAGTCGTTGGCCAGCCTCTCAGCCTCCAGCACCGCTTCATCGTGAAACGGCGCGCCGATAATCAGATGGCCCCGGCAGACCCGGTCCAGCTCATCGAACAGCTCCCGGCGACGGGCGGGCGCGATATGCTCCAGCACGTCGAGCGACACGACGATATCGAAAGTCTCCGGCCCAAACGGCAGCCGCAGCAGGTCGGCGGCGACGAAAGACTCCCCGGGAAAAAACTTGATGTCAAGACTGACTATCCTGTCTCCGGCCAGGAAATCGCCCAGGTAGCCCTCGCCGCTGCCGGCGTCCAGAATCCGCAGCGGCTTTTTTGTCCGGACGGCCTCGATCAGCTCCGCCGTCATCCGGCAGCGCTGGCGCAGATCGAAGGACATCGTCTCGCGGACGGGTTTCATTTTTTCTCCGGTCTGATATCGCGCTTGATTCGAAAGCGGGGGGTCAAGAACGGGAATACCGCCGGCAAACATTTTCCGGGGATACTTGTAAAGAGCTTGATCCCGACAGGAATCTATCACAGATATAAGACGGAAGCCTAACGAAAAGGACCCGGCCGCGGCGATCACCCCCGGCAAAAGTCTTGCCCCCGAACGCGGGAACTAATATATTGCCGGCATGAGCCTTACCGCTTTTCGATTTCTCCGCCGTCATCAACACCTCCTGGTCGCGCTGGTCAAAAGGGATGTCGCGGGAAGGTACAAGGGTTCCGTCTTCGGCCTGGTCTGGTCGATCATAGAGCCGGTGGTTCTGCTTGCCATCTATACCCTGGTCTTCGGGGGTATTTTCCGGCTGCGCCTTCCCTACGACACTTCGCTCAGCGCCTTTTCGCTCTATGTTTTCTGCGGAATCGTGGTCTGGCTGGCGATCAGCGACGGGATCCTCCGGTGCACTTTCGTCATCTCGGAGCATTCCAGCCTGGTAAAAAAGGTCATCTTCCCAGGCGAGATTCTCCCGCTCCAGGTCGTGCTTTCGGCGATGATCCACCAATTGATCGGCCTGGCGGTGTTGGCGGCGGGCCTGATCTTGCTGGGCAAGAGCGTCTATTGGACCTGGCTGCTCTTCCCGATCCTGCTGCTCCCGCAGTTCCTGATCACGGCGGGAATCGGCTGGATGCTGGCCAGCGTCGCCGTCTTCATCCGGGATATCCGCCAGGTAGCGGCGCTGGGCACGCTCTGCTGGATGTTTCTCACCCCGATCTTCTATCCCGAAGACCTGCTGCGGACCGCCTTCGAGGGCCGGTTCGCGTTCTGGCTCACCCTGAACCCGGCCGCCGCCCTGATTCATAATTACCGGCGGGTCTTCCTGATGGGGCTGACACCCGACTGGACAACGTTCCTTTTCCTGGCCGTCCTGGGCGGCGCGCTCTTCGCTCTCGGCTGGGGGTGGTTTAAAAAAACCCAGAGTTCCTTCGCGGACGTGATCTGAACCGGGCGGCGGAATCCGACTTGAAATGAGCGAGATCGTCATATCACTCCGGGGGGTTTCGAAAAAATTCCCGATCTACGACAACCCCCTGCAGAAATTAAAGGAAGCGCTTCACTGGAAGCGCAAGCCTTACCACCGGGAGTTCTGGGCGCTCCGGGAGATCACCCTCGACCTGGAGGCCGGGATGACATTGGGCGTCCTGGGCCAGAACGGTTCGGGAAAGACCACCATTTTGCAGCTGATGGCCGGAATTATGGCGCCGACCAAGGGAGAGATCGATACCCGGGGGCGGGTGGCCGCCATCCTGGAGCTGGGCGCCGGATTCAACCCCGAGTTTACCGGCCGGGAGAACGCTTTCTTAAGCGGGCTGATCCTGGGGCTCCATCCGGACGAGATCCGGGCGACGATGGACGGGATCGTCGCCTTCGCCGAGATCGGCGACTTCATCGACCAGCCGGTCAAGACCTACTCCAACGGGATGTATGTCCGCTTGGCCTTCGCCGTCGCCGTCGCCATGGACCCCGACATCCTGCTGGTGGACGAGATCCTGTCGGTCGGCGACACTTATTTCCAGCACAAGTGCGTCCGGAAGATCCGGGATTTCCAGGAGATGGGCAAAACCCTGGTCTATGTCACCCACGACGCCGAGGCGGTCCGCAATCTCTGCCACCAGGCGATGATCCTGGACTACTCGCGCCTCCTGGCCCGGGGCGAACCGGGAACGATCGCCGCCCACTACCTGGCCCTGATCGACAGCCGGGAGCGGTCCCACCACTCCCTTTCCGGGCCGTCCCCGGAGGGAAAGGCCCCGGTCAGCTACAGCCGCTACGGCAGCAAGGAAGCCGAGATCACCGAGATCGAAATTCTCGATGACGGAGGCCGGCCGCGAACGAGTTTTAATTTCGGCGAGAACTTTCATATCCGGATCCGCGTCCGGTTCCACGCCGACGTCGAGCGCTTCGTGCTCGGAAACATCTTCCGCAACCGCTACGGCTTCAACGTCTTCGGGACCAACGCCGACTGGATCGGCCTGCCGCTGCCGGATATGAAAAAAGGCGAGGAGTGCCTGGTGACCTTTCACCACCGGGCCAATCTCGCCGGCGGCACCTATTCCATCAACCCCGCCGCTTCGGTAGTCACGGGGAGAAGAACCTACCGCACGCTCGATTGGATCAACAACGCGGCCATCATCGAGGTAAACAACCCCGACCCGATGGAAGGCTACGTCAGCCTGCCGACCGAGATCGAGCTGAGAAAGGCGGGGGCCGCGGACGATAGTCCGGCGGGGGACGGAAACGGCGGTCGGCGGCGGGGCTGAAAGGGGGATTACCGGCCGGAAGGCTCTTCTCCACGAACGGGCCCGCTTCCCTCCCGAACGGAGTCGGCTTTCTTCGGCCGGCGGCGGAAGAGTTTCAGAAGCCAGCGCCAGATTCTCTGGAAGATATTGCCCCGCATCATCCGGATAATCCGCCGGCGGCGCTGCTCGATCCGCTCGACCTCGGCGGGGGTGAAATCCTTGCGGAAGACGTTCTCGGCCACCTCGGCGTCCAGTTCGCGGAGAAGGTCGCCTTCAAAGGAGACGATCCGGACGTCCACCTCCCGCCAGCCCAGCTCCCGGCAGGCGGTCAGCCTCCGGTAGCCGGCGACCAAGCGGTCGTTCTCGTCGATCACGATCGGGTTGAGCAGGCCGAGCTTCGAGATCGAATCCCGCAGGCCGGCGATATCTCCCAGCTCGACGCGCACCCGTTCTTCCTTGTCCACGACAATTCTCTCGATCGGTATCCTCATCCCATCCCCTTCTTTTCGTGTTAGGATAGTTATATTATACTCGAAAAGCCCGCAGCCCCCCTCTCCCTCCCTCGACAAGCTCGGGACAAGTTGCCCTCTGCCCCCGTCGGGGGGAGGGGGTTTTTTAGTCGGAATGCCGTCCGGACGGACCCTTTTCGATTATGGTATAGTTGTTGTCGAAGCTTCCAACCTGACTATTATGACTTGATATCGCTTCCGGGGGAAACGATAATCCGGTTGCGGCCTAAATTTTCGGGAAAGGGCCAAGTCCGCCGGGATCATTTCGGCGGAACCTGAATCCCGAGCGCACCGAACAGGAACGGCCCGCCGCGGCGAGCCCGTTCAGGAGCGGAGAGATGATTCATTCGCCAATGCTATTTATCTCCGGAATCGGTTTCTGGGAGATCCTTCTCGTTCTCCTGGTCATCCTTCTTCTCTTCGGCGCCAAGCGCCTGCCCGAGATCGCCCGGGGGCTGGGCCGGGGAATGAAGGAGTTTAAGAAGGAACTCAAGGATACCGGCCGGGACTGGGAAGACGAGGAAAAGCTCAAAAGCCGGGATGCCGGCGACGAGGGGAAGCGGGAGCCGTCCTCCCCCCCGGAACCGGAAGACAGACCCCCGAAAGCCGATGGCCCGGCCAGGTAACGGGGGACCGCCGGCGGAAGACAAGAGCTTCTGGGAGCATCTCGAAGACCTTCGCCGGACGCTGATCAAGTGCCTGGCCGCGGTCGCCCTGGCCGCGGCGGCCGCCTTTCTCTTCGCCGACCGACTGCTGGAGGCGGTCCGCTGGCCGCTGGCGAGGATGGCGGCCGCGGCGGGATGGGAGAACGGGCCGGCGCTGCGAAGCCTGAGCCCGGCCGAGGCCTTTCTCACCTCCCTCCAGCTCTCCCTGCTGGCGGGCCTGGTCGCCGCCCTTCCCCTGGTCCTGTATTTTTGCGCCGGATTCATCTTTCCCGCCCTGACCCGGAAAGAAAAAAAGAGCCTGGGACCGGCGTTCGCGGCCGGGGGCGTGTTATTCTACCTCGGGGCGGCCTTCGCTTTTTTCGCGGTTCTGCCCTTGTCTCTAAGGTTCTTCTGGCTTTATACTCAACGGCTGGGAGTAATCCCGGAGTGGACGCTGCGCCATTACGCGGCGCTGGCGGGAAGGACCGCCCTGGCGTTCGGCCTGGCGTTCGAGCTGCCGCTGGTTTTGGTCCTGCTGGCCCGGATGAAGCTGGTCGGCCTCGGGCAGCTCAAAAGACAGCGGCCGATGGCCGTGGTGGCGGCGACGGCCCTGGCGGCCCTGCTCACGCCGCCCGACATTATCAGCCAGGTTCTGCTGGCCGTGCCGCTGATCGGGCTGTTCGAACTCAGCCTCTGGGCGGTCAGGTTGCTCGGCGAAAAAAAAGACGAAATCTCCGCGGAAAGCGGCAGGTCTTCCGCCGGACCATAGAAAAGCAAAAACTAAAAATTTTCCGATGGAAAATTTTAAAGGGGGTGATTGAAATCGCTACCGAGGAAATCTACAGCAAAAAAATCGCCTGCGGAAAGAGGACATATTTTTTCAACCTCAAAAAGCAGGATACCGGCACGCTCTTTATCGACATCGTGGAGTCCCAGTTCAAGCGCGAGACGGACCGCCACCAGAGAATCAGGATGGTGATCTTCGAAGACCATATCGACTCGTTCCTGGACGCCCTCCGCGAGACCGCCGAAGAAATGAAGAAGGCCCGTTCCTGAGGCCGTAACGCGTAACGGGAAAGGACCGGAAAACCGCCTTTCCTTTCGGGGCAGTAGCTCAGCTGGGAGAGCGCCAGAATCGCACTCTGGAGGTCGTGGGTTCGATCCCCATCTGCTCCATTATGGCAAGCCGTCCGAGAACAATCCCCTGGCGCGCCGTCGCCGCCGCCGTCGTCGCGGCCGGCGCCGTGATCTGGGCGCTTTACTTCGCCCATCAATTCGACGAAGAAACGGGGCTGGTTCATTACGACGCCATCACCTCCCTCGATCTCGGCCAGGTCGCCCGGAGGGTCGCCGAGGGCCGCGGTTTCTCCACCGGCTTCATCCGCCCGATCAGCCTGCGCTTCCGGCCCGACCTTCCCGACCATCCGGAACTGACCCATCCGCCCCTCTACATCCTGGCGCTGGCCGGCGCGATCCGCCTGCGGGGAGCCGACGACCTCACCCTGGTGCTGACCTCGGCCTTCTTCTTCTGGGCCTGCGTTCCCCTGCTCTGGTTCCTGGGCCGGAGGTACCTCGACGACCGCGGCCTGGCGCTGGCCCTGGCCCTTTACTTCATCAACCCCTTTCTGCTGGCGGCCAGCATCAACGGCGGCCCGACGACCTTTTCCGCTTTCCTGGCGCTGCTCTTCTTTGCCTGCCTGGCGTGGAGCCGGAAAGGAGGAGGAGCCGCCGCGGCGGCGGCGGGGCTGGTCGCGGGCCTGGCGATCCTGACCCGCTACAGCTTCATCCTCTGGATCCTCCCCGGAGCGGCCTTCCTCTTCTTCGACCCGCGCGAGGGGCGGGGCCGGAGGGTCGGGCTGTTCGCGGTCGCCGCGGCGGCGGCGATCGCCCCCTGGCTGGTCCGCAACCTGCTGGTGGCGGGAAACCCCTTCTTCACGCTCCGGGGCTTCGCTCCGGTGATGGAGACCTATTTCCGGCCCGGCTACTCCCTCTGGCGGGGTTTTTCCGCCCAGTCGCTGCTGATCCCGCGCCGCCACGTCTGGGCGGCCAGGAAACTGATCTTCGGCCTACGCGATCAGTACCTGGGAATCCTACTGCTCACCGGCAACTTCGCCGGGATCTTTTCGATCGTCGCGATCCTGCACAAATTCCGCGACCGGATCTTTCAGCAGCTCAAGCACGTCCTCTACCTCCTGATCCTCCTCGAACTGGTCTATTTCGCCCTCTACCGCCCCGACTGGTACGCCGTGCCCGCCTATATCCCCTGGGCGCTGCTGGTCGGCGCCGGGTTTTTCGTCGCGCTCCTCGACCGGCTCCGGGTCCGCTCCGCGTCCGCCCGGCCGGCGGCGGCGGCACTGGTCCTCCTGGTCTCCGTGGTGCCGATCTCCGACAAGCTGGGCCCCCGCTACGTGGGGAGGTTCCCGGTTCACCACCGGGCGACGATCGAAAAGGTGGCCCGGATAATCGACCCGAACGAGATCGTGGTCACCGACGTGCCGTGGGCGGTGGCCTGGTACGGAGACCGATCCGCCATCTGGCTCCCGGCGGATATCGGGGACTACGAAGAGCTGCGGATCTATCACGCCCCGCCGGTGGCCGCCTTCTATCTCACCGGCTACTACTTAAGCATCTACTTTGAGGAGAAGGAGAGGAGCGCGGACTGGCTGCGGGTTTACCAGACCGGCTGGACGCCGCGGGACTGGAACCTGCCCCATCACGCCATCCTGGAGCGGGGCCACGTCCTGCTCTCGCGCGAACCCTTCCGGTAAGGAGAAGATATTGAAAGACAGATTCGAAGAGACCATCGCCAAGTTCCTGGTGCCGATGGACGAGTTTGAACCTCCGGCCACCGACAGCACCTATTTTTTAAGAAAGGACGGGAGTTTCGTCTTCGCCGAGGGGTATTGTCATCCTCCCGACGCGCTCTGGGGGATGATCATTAAATACCCCCATCCCGAGGGGCACATCGACGTCTTCGGCCGGCGCTACAGCTGGACCCACCGCGAATACCTCGACGGCGAGTTGAGGATAGTCCCCCCCGCCCGGCAGGTCGAGAACCAGTTCCGGGTCGCTCCGGAACTGCGCGCCGTCCAGGGAGAGAAGCCCCCCTTCGCCGCCCACCTGGTCAAGTTCCCCCTCTCGGATTTCCGGGGGGTTTTCGACAACCGGCGGGCGCTGAGGCAGTTGCGCCGGGACTACGAGTGGATCGACCGGGCGGTCCGGGAGACCTGCGAACTGCTGAAAGTGGACGACCGGACCCCGGGGGTGAGCGGCTCGCTCTCCTACGGCCTGGTCGAGGACGACATCGACATCGTCTTCTTCGGCACCCCGGAGGAGAACGCGGCCACGATCGCCCGGATTCAGGCTTACAAGAAGGAACACCCCGAGGCAAAGGTGGTCGAGCTCGGCAAGGAGTGGCCCCTGCGCTTCCACTACGCCGGCACCCTGATCTGCCCCTTCTTCAAATATTCCCGGCCGGCCGACATCCCCCTGCTCGAATGCGAGATGAAGGCCCGGGAAAAGGGGCTCCGCTTCCAGGCGACCGTGTCCGAAGACCTCCACTCCTTCTACCTGCCGGCGGTGGTGGAGCTGACCGACCTGACCGACGGGGAAGGGGCGAAAGAGGACGACCTGGAACTTATCGTTTACGACGGGGCGCTGCGGGGAGAGCTGCGGCGCGGCGACCGGATCGGCCTGAGCGGCGACCGGGTCGTCCTGACCACGCCCCGAAAGGGAAGCCGAAACGCGCTCCTGGTCACCGATATGGATCAGGTCCGGCGCGACTGAAACGGCCCGGCGGGGGGGAAAGGTTCAGATCCCCAACTCGGAACGGGTCCGCAGGAACGAGAACAACCGCTCCCGGCTGAGCATCCCCGCGAAACGGTCCCCGTCGAGGATGACCAGCTGGTTGACGTTCTCCCGGCTGAGCCGCTTGAAGACCTCGGCCAGATCGTCGTCGGGGGAGGCGGTAAAGAGCTTCTCCCGGGGAATCATCGCCTCCCCGACCCGGATCGAGCCCCACTCCTCCTTGGGATGCTGCTTGAGGGCGTGGATGGTCATCAACCCCCGCATCTCCCCCCCGTCGATCACCGGAAAGCACCTCCGGGCGCTCTGCAGGAGGTGGTCGTGGACGAACTCGTCGAGGCTGATCTCCCCGGAGATGGCCGGACAGTCGGTCTCGACCAGGGAGCCGACCCGTTGTCCCTTCAGGGCGTCCTCGATCGCCACCTGGCGGTAGCTGACGGCGGCGGCGTTGTTGAGGAACCAGCCGATGAACGCGATCCAGACCCCGCCCAGGTTTCCGCCGAGAACCTGCATGATCCCCAGAAAGATGAAGCCGTAGGCCACCGCCTTGCCGACATTGCTGGCGATCCGGGTGGACCTGACGAAATCGCCGGTGAACTTCCAGACCGCCGCCCGCAGGACCCGGCCTCCGTCAAGGGGAAAGCCGGGAATAAGGTTGAAGACCGCCAGGACGATGTTCACCCGACCCAGCCAGAGAGCGAGGGCCGCCAGCGGCTCCAGATCCCGGAAGGCGGGACGGAGCAGGAGCAGAAAGGCCAGCCCGATCCCGACGCTGGTCAGGGGGCCGACCAGGGCCATCCAGAACTCCTTGCCGGGTTTATTCGGCTCCTCCGTAAGCTGGGCGGCGCCGCCGAAGAGAAACAGGGTGATGTCCTTGACCTCGCCGCCGGAGGCCTTGGCCATGAAACTGTGGGCCAGCTCGTGGGCGAGAACGGAGGCGAAGAAAAGGATGGTGGTCAGCAGCGCGGTGGCGTAGGTCAGGTATCCCGGCCAGTCCGGATGGTTGGCGGGAAAGACGGAAGTCGCGAGGAGGAAGAAGAAGAGGACGAAGATGATGAACCAGGAATAGTCGATCCGGATTACGATCCCGCCGATGGAGCCGATCGAGAAGGAGTTCTTGAACATTGTCTTCTCCCGGGGTTGGGTTTGGCTTGTTTTTACTATATTTGCTTTCGACCGCCCCGTCAACAGCGCAGTTTGGGGCAGGTTCCCCGTTCAGCCCATATTATTCAGGTTCTCTTCCGAATCGGGTTTGAGCTTGACAGGCTTCCGGGGCGGCCCTTAAGATCCGCCAGGGGAAAGAGATGAAGTCCTTGGGTCGGCAAATCGCAAATCGCTTTCGCTGGTCGAAAAGCCGCGCGGCGGTCTTCAACTTCTGCCGCCGCAAGTATTATTTCCGCTACTACCACCACTGGGGCGGGTGGGACGCCGGAGCCGAGCCCTCGGTCCGCCTGGCCTACATCCTCGGCAAGATGGTCTCGATGCCGGCCCTGGTCGGGACCGCGGTCCACGACTGCCTGGGCCGCCACTTCTCGGCCCTCAAAAACGGTCAGGACCGCCCGCTCCCCCCGGAAAGGCCGGTAGAGGCGATGCGGCGGGCCTGGAAGGCCGCCCGCGACGGTCTCTGGAAGAGCAACCCCAAGCGCTACCCGCCGCTCTTCGAGCTTTACTACGACCGCCTCCCTCCGAAGGAAGAGCTGCGGGAGATGGCGGACAAAGCCCGCCGGGCGGTGACCAACCTCAAGGAGAGCCCCCTCTACGCCCGGATCCGCTCCCTGAACCGGGAAGATATCGTCTGGTCGGACAGCCCCGATTCCGGTTTCTCCGAGCAGTCGTGTTTTTCGGTGGAACCCTTCGAGGCGATCGCCCTGCCCGATCTGGTCTTCCGGGAGGGGGACGACACCGTGATCGTGGACTGGAAGACCGGGCGGGCCGACGACGACGACCGGCTGCAGATGGGGGCGGCCGCGATCTGGACCGCCCAGCGCTTCGCCGTTCCTCCCGGCCGGATCAGGGCCGTCAACGCCTACCTCGATCCCGGGCGGGAGGAGGAGTTCGAAATCGACGACAAGCTCACCAACCTGGCGGCCAAGACGATCCGCGGGGAGATGGAGGCGATGGCGGCCTATCTCAGCGACCGGGGAAAAAACCTTCCCGCACCGATGACCGAGTTTCCCCGCGTTGACAACCAACGACTCTGCCGCTGGTGCGAATTCCAGGAGATCTGCCTCGATGACGGCGAATAAGAAAGCCGCCGCCGCAAAAACCCGCCGCCGCGGCGGGAAAGATGCGACGGCGGGACCGGAAACCACCGGGGAGTGGCTGGCCAACCTGGTCGAGGCGATCCCCGACGCGGTCTATTTCAAGGATCTCAAGGGCAGACACCTTCTGGTCAACCGGGCCTTCGCCGAGATCAGCGGCCGACCGGCGGAAGAATGCCGCGGCCGGACCGATCACGAGCTTCTCCCGCCCCGGCTGGCCCGCCAGTGCCGCCAAGGCGACCGGAAGGTCCTGGCCTCGGGGAAGTCGGTCCAGACCGAGGAAACCTTCTTCGACGCGGACGGGCGGGAGCGGCGTTTCAGCACGATCAAGAACGTCGTCCGCGACCGGCGGGGAAAGAAGATCGGCCTGGTAGGGGTGAGCCGCGAAATCACGGCTTACACCGAGATGGTCGGGAAACTGGCCGAATCCCGGGGCCGTTACCGCGCGCTGGTCGAGAACTCCCTGATGGCCATTATGATCATCTCCGCGGAACGGAGATTGCTTTTCGCCAACACCGTTTTTTACCGACTGGCCGGATGGAAGCCGGACGATCTTGCCGGCCGGGACGTATTCACCGTCATCCATCCCGACGACCGGGACGAAGCCCTCAAGGTCTTCGGCCGGAAGATCAAATCGCCCCCGGACCGGACAAAATACCGCTGCCGCCTCCTGCGTCCGGACGGCGCCGTCATCTGGATCGAGGGAATGTCGGCCCCGATCGATTACCGGGGCGAGAAGGCCCTGATGGTGAACTTCGCCGACATCTCCCGCCGGTCGGAGTTGGAAGAGAGGCTCAAGGAAAGCCTCCGCTTCCTGGAGACGCTGATGGACAACCTGCCCGGGATGGTCTATCGCTGCAAGAATGACCGGAACTGGACGATGGAATACGTCAGCCGAGGCTGCCGGGAGCTGACCGGATATCGACCGGACGAACTGATCGGAAACCGGGTGATCGCCTACAACGATCTTATCTGCCCCGAAGACCGCGAGCGGGTCTGGGAGAAATGGCAGGAGCATCTCCGCCGCCGCGAGCCGTTCCAGGACACCTACCGGATCATCGCCGCCGACGGCGCCGTCAAGTGGGTCTGGGAGCGGGGAGAAGGGGTCTTCAACGAAAGAGGCGAACTGACGGGACTGGAGGGCTTCATCACCGACATCAGCGAGCGCAAGGCCGCCGAACGGAGGCTGCGGGAGACCTCCCGGCTCGAAGCCCTGGGAACGCTGGCCCTGGTCATCTCCCACGAGTTCAACAATATCCTGATGGGGATCAGCGGCTACGCCCAGATCGCCCGCCAAGCCCCCCGGGATGAAGCCCTGGTCGTAAAATCCCTGGAAGTAATCAGCCGGCAGTCAAGCAGAGCCGCCGAGCTGGTCGCAAGGATCGGCAGATTCGGCCGGCGGCGGGAATCGCGGCCGGAGGCGGTCGACTTAAGCCGGGTGCTGGACGAGGTCGTCGCCTTCCAGAAGGGGGAGCTGAAGATGAGCCGGATCAAGGTCCGGACGGAATACCGGAAACCGCTGGTCGTCCGGGCCGATCCCGCGCAGATGGAACAGCTTTTCTTAAACCTGCTGATCAACGCCCGCCAGGCGGTGACCCCCGGCCGGGGCGAGATCGTCATCCGGGCGACGAGCGGAAAGAAGACGGTGACGGTCAAGGTGATCGACAACGGCCGGGGGATAGCGGCGGACGAGCTGCCAAGAGTATTTATGCCCTTTTTCTCCACCGAAAACGTTCGGAAGGACGAAAAGACCGACCGGCTCGGACTGGGACTCTGGGTCTCCCGCCAGATCGTCAAGGGTCACGAAGGGGAGATCGCGGTCGAGAGCGCCCCCGGAAAGGGGGCCACCTTCACCGTCAGGCTTCCCCGCGCCACCGGGGAGGCGGTTGGGGAGAAGAAGCCCCCGCCGAAAACCCGCCGGGAGCGGACTCCCCCCGGAAGCCGGATTCTCGTGGTTGACGATGAAGACCAGCTTCTCGACGTGATATGCGGTTACCTGGAGAAGAAGGGCTTTAAGGTCAGCGCCGCCGGAAACGGCGGGGAGGCGCTCAAGCTCTGCCGCCGCCATCGTTTCCGGGCGATCCTGCTCGACTACCTGATGCCGGGGATCTGCGGGATCGAGCTGATCAGGAAATTGAGGAAGACCGCGCCGGGCAGCGCCATCTTCGTGGTCAGCGGACATAAGCCGCCGCCGGAGGATAGACGCGAGATCGCTTCCCTGGTGACCGATTGGCTGGTCAAGCCGATCGAACTGAAGAAGCTGGACGAACGGATTCGGGGACTCCCCTCCCGGAACGCGCCGAAAAGGGGAAAGCCCGCCCGGTGATCAATCGCCCTTGATCTTATCGATGACCGCGCGGGGGTCGAAGCCGGAAGGGGCGTCCTCGGGCAGGTAAAGGATAACCCCGCCTTTCACCGGCCGAATGACAATCTTGCCTTCCCCGGCCATCCGGTTGGTCACCGCGACCGGGTCTTCCCCGTATTCGGCGCGGAAGGCCTGGTTGAAGCCGCTGTAAACGGTATGAATCCCCCGGTAGGGTTCCCGCCTCAGCTTCCTGATCGCCCGGAGAACGAATTCTTCCTGCGGAATCTTTTCTCCCATATCCGCCTCCCTTTTGACCCGGATTATGAATAGCCCGGGATGACAGCCCGGTTAACTTTAACCGCCGGATGCCGAAATGACAATGAATAAATCGGCGGGCGACGGGTGATTAGCAGGACTTTCCCCGTCTTTTATTAAAAATCTGATAACCAGCTTATTGTTAAGCAGATGGTTATTACAATAAGTGAAGAAGCCTTGCCAAAGATGTGCAACCCGGAAGATGGGTACCAGTGTATCCGGTTCGTACCCAGTTTTTCCCCTCTCCCCTTTCCAAGGGGAGAGGCCGGGTGAGGGGTTGTCAAGACACACCCCCTCACCTTAATCCTCTACCCCTCAAGGGGGAGAGGAAAATTTAAGAACTGAAACCGTTTTTTTGATAAAAAAGCGTAAAACCGCAATTTCGCCGAATTTAATATTCCCCAAAAACCGGGGAAAGTCCTCGTGATTAAATATGGCCAGATCGTCGATGAAGTTGTAGGATTTTTCAGCAAATATCCCCGATTCGAAGTTCCAACCTGAAGCCTATGCAAAGACGGGTGATACTGAAGAAAAAACTTGCCGCCCTGGCCGCCCTGGCGGCGGTCTTCGCCCTGCTCACCCTGCTGGGAGCGGGACCGGTCGGGCGGCGCTTCATCGAGTTCGCCCGCTGGACCGAGGCCCAGGGTATCTACGGCTACCTCTTCTTCATCGGCCTCTGCGTTCTCTTTTTCATCCCCGCCCTTCCGGAATGGCTGCTGGCGTTCGCCGCCGGGGTGGTCTTCGGCCTCTGGCGGGGGACCCTGCTGGCCGCGGCCGGGGTGGCGGTCGGCTCCGCCGCCGCCTTCGTAATCGGCCGTTACCTCGCCCGGGGGCTGGCCGAAAAAATTATCGCCCGCTACCCCCGCCTCCATCGGCTCAACCGGGCCCTGGGGCGGAACAGTTTCCTGGTCGTCTTTCTCTCCCGCCTCTCCCCCGCCTTTCCCTACTCGATTATGAACTACGTCTTCAGCCTCAGCGCGATCCCGCTGCGGAAATTTTTCCTGGGCACCCTGCTGGGAAGCCCGCCCCTGATATTCTTTTACGCCTACCTGGGAAACCTGGTGAGAACGGGGCTGGTGGTCTTCGAAGACGAAGCAATCTTCCCCCGTTTCAACGCGTTACTCCTGCCGGGGCTGGCGGTGACGGTAATCGTGGTCTGGTTGATGGCGCGGGCGGTCCACAAGACGCTTTCCCGGATGACCGCGGAAGAGTCCGGGCAAGAATCGCCAAACGGGAGCGGCTATGAGCTTACGGCGCCACCCGCGGGGGAGGGATAAGAAATGAAAAAAA
>PUNC01000092.1 GCA_003551625.1 PVC group bacterium
CACGAAAGCTAAAGAAGGAGGTTGGAGTGCCAAGCGAAAGCTTGGCCCCAGGCTTCTAAGGCGGAGCTTTCTCCGTCAATTCTACCGGACATGCCTCCGCACTCCAAAATAGCCGTTTGAGTCAGTGAGCTTTAAAGTACTAAAGATTACGGATCACGGTCTTTATGAGGTGCGGAGCATAACCGGAATCTACAAGCCTACAGCCACCCGCCGACATCGCAGATCAGGCCGAAGGTGGGGCCGCCGACCTCGCTGCCCTGGCCGTAGACGAATGAATAACCTCCCAGCAGCCGGACGACCACGTTTCCTGACACCGGGATATCAATTGTCAGAACCGGCTCCCAGTATAGCAAACCGGTCTCCCGCCTCCGGTAACCGTCCCAGTCTCCCGGCAACTCTTCGACCTTGATCTCGGTGGAGACCAGGCCGCCCCCGGCGGCAAGCTCGACCCCCAGCCCCACGCGACCCGGACGCCAGCTCAGACCGCCGGCTAATCCCCCCGTAATCATCGCCAGGCTGAGATCGCCGACGTCGTCCTTGCTTCTTCCCGCCGCGTTGATGACGCCCGCCAGGCGCCAGAAAAGGTTTCCGTCTTTGCTGACCGGCCCGCTCACTCCCAGACGTCCGCCGTATCGGACAAGGTGCTGCCGCTCCAGGCGGTCGCCGGCCGGGTCCTCCCAGCGGCGGAGATTGAGACGGAGATAACTCCATTCCAGCCCGCCGAAAATCGAGGTTAAGCTTTTCGTCTCCTCCAGGGTTTCGGCCCGCGCGAAGGCCGGAAAAAGAATCGCCGCCGCCAGAACCACTACCGCCATCGTCCTCATCATAACCTCCTCCTTAACCCGGATTATTCATCCGGGTTGTTTCTGAGCGCCGGGTGAATAGTAATCAAACCCAAGAAAGCCCAAGACTGCGATCACACGGCTTATGGTTCCATTTTCGCGAATAATACGGGTTGATCGGCGCTATTCCCCGATGGCCGGCTCTTGGCTCCGGACCAGCGAGACGACCCGGGCGAACGCTCTGGAAACGGCGTCGGCAAACAGGCGAACGCCGTCGCGGAAGGCATTCGCAACCCTTTCGCGAATATTTTGGCGGGCCTCCGGGGGCTGGTCCTGGTAGAGCAGCCAGAACCCATAAACAACGATCAGAACCAGGACCAGCGCGACAAGCTTGAATATAAACCTGAACATAGCAGTTTCCGTTCGATTGCCGGCGGGGCGGGAAGCCGGTCAACTTCTCTGCCGGCTACGACCGGCTTCACACCGTTCCGCCGATCGGGCTATTCTTCCCTCACGATGTCGTTACGTTCGAATCCGGCCCCCTCAAGGATCGAGGCCACCGCGAACTTGTCCTGGACCGAATTGATCCGGATCCGGCCGACCTTGCTGCTGATGGCGCCCAGGACCATCCCGGTATCGGGATCGGTAAGGACCTCGCCCTCGCGATAGACGCTGAACTCGGTTCCGGCCGTCACACCGGCGTCGGATCCGGCATTGATGAAGACCTGGCTCGCGTCGGCCCGGATCACCTTGGCCTGCCAGGGGACCCCCGCCATCCGGTCGATGATCCGCTTGACGGCTTCGTCGATGGCTTCCTGGGTGGCTTCGCCCAGCGGGGTCTTGCGGAAGCCGCCGATATCGCCCCCGAAGTCCGAGCTGCTGTATCCGACCTTGAGGCCGCGGCTGGCCGCCGAACCCGCCACCCGGATCGAGTCGAGAACCTCGCCGGTGGTGGTATCGATCAGGCGCATATTGAGCGCGACGTGAGCCCGCTCCTGGCTGCCGCCGAGGCGGATACCCCTTACGCGGACACCAGCGCCCTCTCCCCCGGCCTTATGTTCGAATTCGGTTATCGCCCCCGCGATCGCGATCTGCGCCCTTCCCAGTTGCCCGATGGCCGCGGCGGCGCCCTCGGCGCTGCGGCCGGAAGCGGCCAGATTCTGTTCGGTCAGAATACCGCCGAGTTCCTGTCTCTCCAGAACAGTGAACCGGCCGGACTCGACCAGGGCGGTAGCCAGCATCTCCTGCATACCCCAGCCGATCTCCCAACTCCCGCGCCAACCGGACTTGTTGTCGAACTGGATTACCGCCACGGTTTTCTTCGGTGAAGCGAAGGCGTTCGCCACCAGAGCGAAAAACAGACAGACCGCCGACGACGCCGTGGCGGCCTTGATGATTACGGCCACGACCTTCCCGGAACGCATACCACCCTCCTTTGGCTGGCCCGGATTGTTCATAACCCGGATTGTTCCTTGAGATTCATCAACGCCCTGAGATAGACCTGGCGATAAGCCGCCGCCGCCTTCGCCCAGCGCTCGCGGCGCTCCTCCGGGGAGATCCCGGGACCGCCGCACTCGATAAAGCTCAGATCCCCCCGCCGGCGGCGCAAAACCCCCTCCAGTCCGTATCCTCTTTCGTCGTCAAACACCTTGAGCCGTTCCTCATCCCCGGTCAGGGTGACCGCGTGAGAACAGAGCAACCCCGCCTTGGTCGGGTTGATCTGGCCGAAGAATTCGATCCCGGCGGGATTGAACGCCCCCCAGGGCAGATTCGTCAACGGCATCGACTCGCCGGGAAACAACCCCTGGAAAGCGAGATTGTGAACGGTGAAGACCGAGGCGGTCCGGGAAAAGAAGTCGCTCTCCCCCCTTCGATATTTCAGGTAGGCGGGAATAAAGCCGGTCTGCCAGTTGTGACAGTGTATGATATCCGGCCCCGACCCCATCGACCTCAGCAGATACAGCGCCGCTTCCGAATAAAAAACGAAACGCTGGAGATTGTCGGGATAATCGCGGCCGTTCTCCCCGTAAAAACCTTTTCGGGATCCGAAGTAGCGCTCGTTCTCGACCAGAAAAACTTCGCGTTTCCCGGGGAGCTTAACGGAACGGAAACGGCCCCGGTCCGTCTCTCCGCCCACGGCTATCTCGAACTCGATGCCGGTATCGGCGAACTCTTCCCCGGAAGAAACGGCGGAGCCGTAAAGCGGGAGAACGATCCAGACCCCATCGCCCCCGGCCGTGAGGCCGTCGGCGAGGCCGGAGATCGCGTCGGCCAGTCCTCCCTCGCGAAGAAAAGGGCCGCACTCGGTGGCCATCAGGCAGATCTTCAATTGCCGGTTCATCTTTTCCGGTAGACTGTTCTTCCCTTCAGGATGGTTCTTTTCAACTCCCCGGTCGCCGTCCAGAGCGTCAGGTCGGCCGGCCGGCCTCTTGCTATGTCCCCCCGCTCAATCCCCAAAACCCGGGCGGGATTGACGGTCGCCCCCTTCAGCACTTCGCGCAGGGGAAGACCGGTCCAGCGAACCGCGTTCCAGAGACATTCTCCGAGTCCCCGCCCGCCGCCCGCCAGAACGCCCCCCCGACGGCGGGGCGGCCCGACCGGCCCGGAACCGCCGGTCGCGGAGACGGAGTCGCTGACCAATATTATCCTCTCCGGCGGTTGAAGGCGAAATAAAATTCTAACCACCGGAGGGGAAATATGGAAACCATCGGCGATGATCTCGGTATCGACCCGGCCGGACTCGAGGATCGCTCCCAGGGGACCGGGGGCTCGGTGATGAAGGGGAGGAAAAGCGTTGAAAAGGTGGGCGGCGTAACTCACCCCGGCCCGCAGAGCGCGGCGGGTCGCGCGGTAATCACCTTCGCTGTGTCCGATCGAAGGGATTACGCCCGCCGCCTTCAAGCGGGGTATGAGTTCTTCCGCCCCTTCAAGTTCCGGGGCGAACGTCATCATCCTCGCGGTCTTTCCGGCCGCCCGCAGAAGCTCTTCCAGCAATTCTGGATCCGGCGGCCTGATATAGCGGCGCGACTGGGCCCCGGCCCGGTCCGGGTTCAGGAACGGGCCCTCAAGGTGCAGCCCCAGGAATAACGCGGCGCGGGTCGGCCGGGAATAATAACTCCGTATCGTATCCGCGGCGGACGCGATCCGGCCGGCGGATGCCGTGGACAGCGTGGCCAGAAAACCGGTGACCCCGGACCGGAAATGAAAGCGCGCGATCCGCTCCAGCGTCTCCGGCGAGGCCGTTAGGAAGTCCCCCCCCGCTCCCCCGTGAGTGTGCAGGTCAAGCAGGCCGGGAGCGAGAATGTCCCCGCCGGCGTCGATCTCTTCAACGGCGCGGCGGACGCGGTCCGGCTCGCCGCGGAAGACCCTGGCCACCCGGCCGGCTTCGATCAGCACCCCGCCGCGGAAAGAAGCCCGTCCCGGCCGGGTCACCACGGCGTTACGGATCAATGTCGCGCGCGTTTTCAATTGCAGCAATATTGGTTGTTCAGAGGTACCGGAACACGAATTACCCGAATGGACTAATAACGCAAATTACATTTGATTCTCTTCAAATTTGTATGGCCGGCTGGGTTAATATGTCATTGTAATCCTGTTCATCATGCCTGCCCCGATAGTTATCCATCGGGGTCCATCCTGTTAGGATGCCTGCCCCGACAGTTTATGTCGGGGTCAAAATTGGGGGGCGTGGGTGCGGAGCACTTTGCGACCTTGGCGTCTTTGCGTGAGAATAATGGGTCCAAGGGTGCGGAGCAACAAATCTGTTAGCATCTGCGTAGATCTGCGTGATTCGTAGTTAAAAAGGGTCCAAGCGACAGGGCCCCTACCGGATCACCTTTCTTTTCCTCAGCCAGCTCCGGGCCTCCCCCGCCAGCCGCAGCGAACCGGCCACGCAGATCCAACCCCGCCGGCGGCCGGAAGCGACGAGCCTTTCGAGGGCCCCGGCCGTACCGGAAGCCGTTCCGATTTCTCCGTCGCGGCCGACGACCCGCCGGCAGATCCGGGCCAGCTCCCGCGCCGGCCGCCCCCGGGAACCCGGTGGCTTGACCGCGATCACCGCCGCCGCCCGGGACAGCAGCGGCCGGCAGATCCCTTCCGCGTCCTTGTCCCGCAGAACCCCCAGCACCAGGGTCAACCTCCCGTCCGGCAGAAAGGAGTTAAGGGCTTCGGCCAGGGCCTCCGCCCCGGCGGGGTTATGGGCCCCGTCCAGGATGATCCTCTCTTTTTCGAAAACCTCGAAGCGTCCCGGCCAGCGAAGATTCTTTAACGCGGCGCGGATACCGCTTTCGGCCGCCCGTTCCAGCTCCGGGCGGGCGATGGACGCCGCCGCCCAGGCGGCCGCGAGATTCTCCAGCTGGTGAAGGCCGAAGAGCGGGAGTTCGACCTCCCGGAGAAGACGCGCGGGCGTTGCCAGGTCGATCCGCTGCCCGGAGGGCGACGGGCCAAGATAGGTGATCCGGCAGCGATCCCGCGCCCTGATCATCGGAGAACCCTTCCGGCGGGCGGCCCTTTCCAGCAAGGTTAAAATCTCCGGATCCCTCTCGGCGGTCACCAGGGGGACCCCGGTCTTGATAATCCCGGCTTTCTCCCGCGCCACCGCGGCAAGATCGCTTCCCAGGTAGACGGAGTGATCCAGGCTGATATTGGTTATCACCGCGACCCGGGGACGAACGACGTTGGTGGCGTCCAGGCGGCCGCCCATTCCCGTCTCCCAGATCACGGTCTCGACTCCCCGGGAGCGGAAGCAGTCGCAGGCCAGCGCGGTGACCGCCTCAAAGAAAGTGGGATGAGAACAGCCGGGGGCGGATTCGACTTTCTTGAGCAGCGGCCGAATCCGGCTCCAGCCGGCGATCACCTCCTCCCGGGATACCGTTTCGCCGCCGATTTTTATCCGCTCGCGGAAATCCTCCAAATGGGGGGAGGTGAACAAACCCACCCGCTCTCCGGGAATCTCCAGCAGGGCCTGCAGCAAAACGCCCGTCGAACCTTTTCCATTGGTCCCCGCCAGATGAAAGAAATCCCTTCCCCGGTGAGGGGCGTCCATCAACTTCAGCAAGCGCCGGATATTCTTCAATCCCAGCTTCGTTCCCAGAAGCCGAAGCCGGTAAAGCTCGGTAAGAGTCCGCCGGTAATCCCGGTCGACCGAGGCCATTGAGTCATCTCCCCGGAGACGGACCGGAGAATACCCGGATCAGATCCACCAGGGTCCGGCGCAGAGCGTCGCGGGAAACCACCATATCCAGCAAGCCGTGCTCAAGGAGGAATTCAGAGGTTTGAAAACCCTCCGGCAGCTCCTGCTTGATCGTCTCCCGGATCACCCTCGGTCCGGTAAACCCGATCAGGGCGCCGGGCTCGGCCACCAGAACGTCTCCCAGCGCGGCGAAACTGGCCAGGACTCCGGCCATAGTCGGGTTGGTAAGAACCGAAACGTAGAGCAGGCCTTCCCGCTCGAAACGAGCGATCGCCGCCGAGGTCTTGGCCATCTGCATCAGCGACAGGCAACCTTCGTACATCCTCGCCCCGCCCCCCGAACCCGAGACGATGGTCACCGGCAGCCGTTCGGCCGCGGCCGTCTCGAAAGCCCGGAAGATCTTCTCCCCCATCACCGAACCCATACTCCCCATCAGGAAGCGGGAATCGGTGATCACCAGCACCACCCCCCACCCTTCGATTTTCGCCTTCCCGCTGACGACCGCGTCGGGAAGGCCGGTCTTTTTCCGGTTTTGAACCAGTTTCTCCCGGTATGGAGACGGCCCCACGAATTGCAGCGGGTCCAGCGGGTAGAGCCCTTGATCGAGCGGGCGGAAACTCCCCTTGTCCACCAGCATATTTATCCTCTCGACGGCGGTAAGGGTAAAGTGATAGCGGCAGCGGGGACAGACCTTGAGGCTTCTCTGCAGGGTTTTCTTGAAGATGATCTCGCCGCAGCCGGGGCACTTCTCCCAGAGGCCGGCGGTGATGGGGCCTTTCTTGATGGTCGGCTTTCGTTTCTTTTTAAGCAGGCTCATCGTCATTCCCGTTTGAGGCTCCCAGCAGAGCGGCGATCTCGCGGGCGAATCCGCCCAATCCCGGGTCCCGGGCTCCCATCACCAGCACCGCGTCTCCCGGCCGGGCCAGAGAGGCCGCCCGTTCCGGGGCCCGCTGTCGGTTCAACACCTCCACCCGGGCCGGGGTCCGGATCAGCTCCGCCAGACCGTCCGCCCCGAAACGGCGGGCAACGGTCCCGCCGGCGTAGTATACCGGAAGCAGGATCAGATTGTCTCCTTTTCGCAGACCGCCGGCGAAGGCCGCCGCCAGTTCGTTCCGGAGATTCCAGGTAGGAGCGAAACCGTGCGGTTGATAGACCGCCACCAGCCTTCGGCCGAGAAGACGCCCGGTTTCAAGGGCGGCGGCAAGCTTGGCGGGATTATGGGCGTAATCGTCCACCACCCGGATCCCGGAGATCACGGCCACCGTCTCCATCCGCCGGATCAATCCCGGAAAGCTATCCAGACCGCCGGTCTCCCCGACCCCCGCCAGTTCCGCCGCCGCCAGGGCGGCGGCGGCGTTGAGGGCGTTGTGAACGCCCGGCATCGGAACGCGGTAGCTTCGCCCGCGCAGCCGGAACGAAGAGCTCCCGGCGGAAAGTTCGAGGTCCTCGACACGCCAGTCGGCCCCGGGACGGAAGCCGAAAGTTACCCGCCGGGCCCCGGTCGCGAGTTTGGCGGACCGCGGACAGTCGGCGTTGACCACCAGAGCACGGGAACAGGAGGCGGCAAAAAGGGTGAAAAGCCGCTCCAGCTCGCCGGGATCGTGATGATCCGCCGTAATCCCGGTCACCACGCCGATCTCGGGTCGGTAATCGACCAGGCCCCGGTCGCTTTCGTCGGCCTCGAAACAGAACCACTCGCCCTCCCCCCGGAGAGCGTTTCCCAGCCCCCGCCGGCGGTCTTTCAGGCAGGCCCCGATCGCCAGGCTCGGATCCCGGCTGGCGGCGGACAGGATCCAGCCGCAGAAAGCGGCGGTGGTGGACTTCCCGTTGGTTCCCGCCACCGCCAGCGCGCGGCGTCTCCGGACCATACGGGCCAGCAGCCGGCTCCGGGTCAGAACCGGAATCCCGAGCCTGACGGCGGCCTCGTAATCGGGTACTCCTCTCTCCACCGCCGCCGAGACCACCACCTCATCCGCCCCGGCGACACCCGAACCGTCCTGGGGGTGGATCGCGATTCCCTCTCTTTCCAGGATCCGCCGTTCGGGACAATCCGGTTCGGCGTCAAAATAGCGGTCGGATCCGCTCACCTTCTCCCCTCCCCAGCGGGCCAGCTGCGCCAGCGCGCTCATCCCCACCCCTCCCACCCCGGCAAAATGTATTTTGGGGTCAAACCTTAGCAATGATACCTTTTCGGCGATCGCCTAACAGTTTTGCAACCTTTTCCGACCTCTCCCGGAAAATACGATCGCTATCCACCTTGCCCCGAAATCTTTGCCGCGCCCGGACCATCCCCGGCACGCTTAAACCGAGCTTTTCGCCTATTTGCTTCAAGCTGTTGTCCAATATCGCGTGTCGACAGCAAAATTCCACCGCCGCGATTCGCGCTCCTCCGGCTCGGGCATACCCCCGGATGACTTGATCTGTCTCCGTTCCGAATTCCTTGGCCACCACCTCCACAATATCCTCCACCGGCAAAGCCGGCTTAATTTGGTTCAAACCGCTGAACTCGGGCTCTTCCTTCCTTGTCTTGATATAATTGTCATATGTCCAGCGCACGAATTCCTCGCCGCCCAAAACGCTGTGGGCCTTCTTTTCAAGCAATGGGCTTTTTATTTCTCCCGTCAATCCCTTTTCAACAAAACGCTTATATTCAATCTCTTTATCGGCTCCACCCACCCCAAACATATTAAAAACCACTCCGCGGCGCACAAGTTCGGCCCGATCCAACCCTATATAAGCCCGGTAGCTGCTCCAAGGGTACCTTTCCAGCGCGATGATCTTTTCCTTCGGGGATGAATTGATGAATCGAGCCGTCCTTATCGGATTCAGATGGATATATTGGCTCAGCGCCAAAAGGTAGCGATCCGCGTCAACCAAAATTGCCTTGTATCTTCCCTGGTAGAGATGCCCTGTTCTTTGGTGTATCCAGTTAAAATAAACGATATACGCGGTATTGAACTGCTGCATAAAACGGTCCAGGTTGGCGAGCTGCGTTTTCAGCAAGAGGTGGAAATGATTCGCCATCAGGCAATAACAGTGAACCTCCACATCAAAAGTCAGGGCGCTTTCGGCAAGTATGTCTAAAAACTTCCGCCTGTCCCTGTCGTCTTTAAAGATCTCGGCTTTTTCGTTTCCGCGACAGGTTATATGATAACAGGCACCCGGATACTGGATTCTTAAAGGTCGGGCCATTTTTGGCTGATGGGCTTGGTACCGGTTTCAGCAATGAAACAAACCGGCCGCCTCAAGAAATTGTATCATTGCTAAGGTTTGACCCCAAATTCCTTTTCTTTCAGGGCGGTGGTGGTGCGGAAGAAGACGAAGGCGTCGTAACGGAGCGGAAGAACCGTGGGAACAAAGTTTCCCAGATGCTCCCGTTCGGGATTGTAAACCACGCCGATGGCCCGATGTCCGCGGACCTCCATCAAAGGACCATCCCGGCGATCGACGTCGTCGAATATGAAGATCAACCTCTCCTCCCCCTCCCCCATAAACAGGCGCTCGTAGCTTCCCTCTACGGGGAAAGGAATCTCCATCACCTCCCCGGGGGCGCCCCATTCCCGCCCGGCCTTAACCGTGCCGGTTCCGGTTCCGAAGCCGAGGATGGCGACCTGCTCCGGACCGAGGCTCTCCCGGAGAATCTGCCCGATATTTACCCGGCCCTGCCGGGCCATGGTCGTGGCCCGGGCGTCGCCGACGTGGGTGTTGTGGGCCCACAGGATTCCCCGGCTGCCGGGGCCGTAATAACGGAGAAGCTCCTCCACGGTCTCCCGCATATACTCGACCCGTTCGTTCCAGCTGTCCATCCGGGGATCGACCATGGCCCGATAGTGTTTCTCGCCTCGGACCAGAACCGCCATATTTCTCTCCAGGGCGAGCGCCTTTTCCGGCCTCAAAGACTCCAGCACGTTTTCGCGAATTAATTCTCCCGCCTCGCTCAGAGCCCCGGCGAAACCGGGACGACCGGAGGCGAGCATTCTCGCGTAGGAGTGCATATCGGAGACGTAGGGTTCGAGGGGCCCTAAAAGCTCCATCAGGCGGGCGGCCGGCCCGGGTTCAAGTTCCCGGACCGCTTCGATAACTTCCTCGTAGGACCGGGGGATCCCGTAAACGTCCATCCCGTAAAAACCGACGGTCCGACCCTGCTGCCGGTTGAACTCCTCCAGCCACCGAACCAGGGTGACCGTGACGTCGTTTCTCCACATCCAGGGGGGCCAGCGGTCGAAGACGGAGAAAAGCTCCTCCATTCCCGCCGGCGTCTCCTTTCCCTTGACGAAGAGGTTCAGCCGGTGATGGGCCGGCCAGTCGCCTTCAACGACGATGAAGTCGAAACCGTGTTCCTCGATCAGGCGCCGGGAAACGGCCTTTCTCCACTCGTAGAATTCCCTGGTCCCGTGGGAAGCCTCGCCGAGAAGGGCCATTCGGGCCCCGGCCAGACGCTCCGCCAGAACGGCGACCTCCCCCTCGGTCGGGGACGCCGGCGCCGCCGCGGGCGCTTCGTCGGGCGGCGGGGCCGAACATCCCGCCGCCGCCAGCAAGAAGAGGAATACCAGCTTCAATATCGCTTGTTTCATCATCAAACTCCTCTAATTATAACCAGCCCGAGAATGATTGATTCACGCGGTTATTCATGTTATAGGCTATAAGAAATGAACTCCTACGACAACAACAAGCGGGGCCCCGAGGATTCGGCGGAAGAAGAACGCTGTCCCTTCTGTCGGGCGGAATGGAGGGTGATTCTCGACCACCGGAAACTGCTCTCCCGGCGGACCGGGCGGGAAGTCGGGATGAAAGAGGCGGTTGCCGACTGGCTCAAGTGCTTCTCCCGCGAATGGCGCCAGGAAAGGATTATGCGGGCGCTGCAGGACGAACGGGAAGAAATATTGCGCCATAAGTGGCTGGAGTCGGAGAAGGCCGGATACGACATCGGCAAGGACGCCGTGATCGACTGGATTTTGAAACACGCCGCCCGCTGGCGCGATTGGTGGGAACATCACACTCACCCCTCCCATCCGGAGAAACGGGGACCGGATTGACCCGGATCAATCATATTCCAATCCCCGCGTGAAAGCGCCCGACCCCAGAGCCGGCCGTCATCCCGGCCGCGACCTCATCGTGATCGGCGCCGGGCCGGCCGGCCTGTCGGCGGCGATCTCCGGAGCCAGAACCGGCCTGAAAGTCCTGGTTATCGGGGAGGCGTTCGGCGGCACACTTAACCTTACCGACCGGATCGAAAACTATCCCGGCTTCGCCCGCGTCTCCGGGCGGGACCTGTCCCAAAAGCTTGAGGACCACGCCCGCGGATACGGAGTCGATCTCCTCATCGACCGGGTTGACAATCTCGTGCCGTCCGAAGAGGGGTTCCGCCTCGCCGCCGGGAGCAAAACTTTCCGGTCGGCGAGCGTCGTCCTGGCCACCGGCGCCCGACCCAAAAAACTGGGAGTCCCCGGCGAGGAGAGATTGAGCGGAAAGGGGGTCAGCTACTGCGCTCTCTGCGACGCTCCTTCTTTCCGCGGCAAGAAAATCGTCCTGGCCGGCGGCGGGGAGAGCGCGGTGAAGGAGGCGGTCTACGCCGCCGAACACGCCGAAAAAATCTTCCTGATCAACGACGAGAAGAGCCTCCGTCCCGCCGGAGGCGTCCGGCTTCAACTCGAAAAACTGGCCGCGGCGGGAAGAGTGGAGGTCATCAACGGCAACGGCATCCGGGAGATCGAGGGAAAGAACAAGGTCGCGGGCGTTGTTCTGAAAAAACCGCACCGGGGAAAGAACGGATTGGAAGTCGCCGGAGTCCTGATCTACATCGGCGTCGTTCCCAACAGCGGCCTGGCACGGGGGATAAGAGCGGAGATCAGCGACCGCGGAGAAATAATGGTAAACCGCCGATGCGAAACCAGCGTCCCGGGCTGCTACGCCGCCGGCGATGTCACCGACGGCGGTTGGAAGCAGGCGATCGCCGCCGCTTATCAGGGAACCGTCGCCGGGTGGGAGGCTTTCAACTACTGCCGGCGGGCGGAACGAACCCGGGCCGGGTTGGAGTGAACCAGTGGCGGGTGCGCAGGCAGATCCGCACCAGCCACAACATCACCGGCACCTCGATCAGAACCCCGACCACGGTGGCCAGGGCCGCCCCGCTTCCCAGGCCGAAGAGCATTACCGCGGTGGCCAGGGCCACCTCGAAATGATTTGAGGCTCCGATCATAGCCGCCGGGGCGGCGTCTTCATAGGAAAGCTTCAGCTTCCGGGCCGCGGTGTATCCCAGCCAGAAGATCAGCATCGTCTGGAGAAAAAGCGGAATAGCTATCCAGAGGATGGTCAGGGGATTTTCCACGATCACGTCTCCCTTGAAACTGAAGAGCAGTACCAGCGTGGTCAGCAGAGCGACGATCGTCACCGGGGTCAGAAGGTGCAAAAACTTTTCGACGAACCACTTCTCACCCCTGGTTTGGATGATCCATTTCCGGGTTAAATACCCGGCAGCCAGGGGAAGGGCGACGTAGATCCCGATTGAGAGCAGAAGGGCCTGCCAGGGAACCGGGAGACGGCCGACGCCCAGCAAAAAACCGCCCAGGATGCCGTAAAGCACGAGCATCGTCAGCGAGTTGATCGCCACCATCACCAGGGTCAGACCGTCGTTGCCCTTTGAAAGATAGCTCCAGACCAGAACCATCGCCGTGCAGGGAGCGATCCCCAGCAGAATCGCCCCGGCGAGATAGCTCCGCCAGAGGGGGATCTGGAGCATCTTCATTCCTTCGACCAGCACTACCGTTCCCGCGCCGTGTTCCGCTCCCACCGGGAGATCCAGGCCGAACGGCATCCGCACCAGGTCAACCGCCTCGGCCCCGATCAGGGAGCGGAAGACAAAGCCCAGGAAAAAAATCGCGATACCGTACATCGTGAAAGGCTTGACGCACCAGTTAAGAAACAAGGTTAAAAATACCGGCTTGCCGCTTTTCCCGGCCTCGATCACCCGGGCGAAGTCTATCTTCACCATAATCGGGTACATCATAAAGAAAAGACAGACGGCGATGGGGATGGAGACCACCGGCGCTCCCCGAACGGTGATAGCCATCCCGTCCAGGGCGCGGGCCACGCCGGGGGCGATCCTTCCCAGCAGGATTCCCGCGCCGATGCACAATGCCACCCACAGGGTCAAATAGCGCTCGAAGATCCCGGTCATCCTGCGCTCGCCGACGGAATTTTTGGCACCGCTTGTCCGTTCCTCAACCATACCTAACAATCCTCCTTTCCTTTAAAGTTTATGGACCCGGTCGGTTATGGTTTAATCTTGCCGGCCTTGCCTACATATGCATATATATAGATATACCGATATGAGTGAAATGTCCAGAAAAATGGAAAAAATCTTCAAGGCGCTGGCCGACCGCAACCGCCTGCGGATATTGAAGATGCTGGAGAGAAGGCCCCTCTGCGTCTGCGAAGTCACCTCTGTCCTGGAGATGGCCCAGCCGAACGCCTCCCGCCACCTCGGGATCCTGCGCGAGGCCGGACTGATCGAGGATGACAAATCCGGCCGATGGGTGAACTATTCTCTCTCCGATCAGGGCGACGAGATGGTCTCCGCGATCCTGGCCTATCTTAAGGGCTGGGGAAATGAAGACCCCCTGTTCAAGGCCGACCGCCAAAAAGCCGCCACCGCCGACCGCCGGCGACTCTGCCGCTGACCGGTTCGCGAGAACTGGCAGATGGAGTGCGAGGCGAGAGCCTCGCTAGAAAGCAAGCCAAGCTTTCGCTTGGCACTCCAAAACAGTGGAGTGCGGAGCGAAAGCTCCGCCGCGATGAAGCAATCTCGTGCCGGAGGAGATTGCTTCGCCCGCAATGACATTTTGATTTTAGACCTGACGGAGACGAGCTTTCTCCCGGCACTCCAGCGGGTTTTCTTTATGAAAAAGAACAATTTCATCTTTTTCCTCCTGATGGCAGCAGTCTTTCTCACCGCCCACCGGTTTCCCTTCGGCGCCCTGCCCTTCGAGGGGCCGGTCAAGGAAGCCCTGATGATGCTGCGGGAATACGCCCGCGAACACGTCCTGCTCTGCCTGATCCCCGCCTTCTTTATCGCCGGGGGGATATCGGTTTTTGTCAACCGGGCGGCGGTTATCAAGTATTTCGGCGCCCGGGCCAACAAGATTCTGGCCTACGGCGTGGCCGCGGTCTCCGGCACCATCCTGGCGGTCTGTTCCTGCACGGTCCTCCCGCTCTTCTCCGGAATCCATAAGCGAGGCGCGGGCATCGGGCCGGCCTGCGCCTTTCTCTATTCCGGACCGGCGATCAACGTCCTGGCGATCATCCTGACGGCCCGGGTGCTGGGTTTGGAACTGGGCGTAGCCCGCGCCGTTGGCGCGGTCGTCTTCAGCGTGGCCATCGGCCTGGCGATGCATTTTATCTTCCTCAAGGAAGAACGGCAGCGAGCGTCTGACTGCGCCGACTTTGAAGACCAAGGAAACAGCGGGCGACCGCTCTGGAAGAACGCTCTTTACTTCGGCGCGATGGCGGCTTTCCTGGTCTTCGCCAACTGGTCCGGCGCGGCGGCCGGCCGGGAGGGATTCTGGGCGTTCATATTCCGTATCCGGTGGGCCCTGGCCGGAACCGCCCTGCTGGGTGTACTGGTAATGTTGAGACTCTGGTTCAAAAAGGACGAGCTGAAGGATTGGACGAACGCCACCTGGTCCTTTGCCAAACAGATACTTCCGCTTCTCTTTGTCGGCGTGCTGGCGGCCGGGCTGCTGCTGGGCCGTCCCGGCCGCGAAGCACTGATTCCCTCTGCCTGGGTGGCGGGATTGGTCGGCGGCAACTCTCTGGCGGCCAATTTCTTCGCTTCCTTCGCCGGGTCGCTGATGTATTTCGCCACGCTTACCGAGGTGCCGATTCTGCAGGGTCTGATCGGCGCCGGAATGGGAAGGGGGCCGGCGCTGGCCCTGCTCCTGGCGGGGCCGGCCCTGAGCCTGCCCAATATGCTGGTAATCCGCAGCGTGCTGGGAATCAAAAAAACGCTGGTATTCATCGCCCTGGTGGTGACTATGGCGACCCTCTCCGGCTATATTTTCGGCGCGATCTCCTCTCCGCCAGCCGCCACGGCCGGAACGGGGAAAGAGCCAGAACTGGCAGAGGTCAAGGATCTCAAGTTCATCACGAACTATGGCGTGATGCTGACGCCGGCGGTGCCGGTGGACGGAGAGATAAAAACGATGGGAAAGGTGCCGTCCGCGGAAAAGAGCAAGACGATGCCGGCCTGAACCCGCGGAGGAGACAATTAAAACCACTCAAGAAGTTATTTTCGCCGTTGCCTCTCTCGCGCTTTTTCTTTTCCTGCTGGGGGAAAGAGCCGGCGCGGCCACGGCCCCCTCCCCATCCCCCACTCCATTCGTTCCGGAGGAGACACTGACATTTCCCGCCCCCGAAAGCCCGGAAGAGACGATCCTCGACGAGGCTCATCGCGAGATCTCGGCCGTGCTCACCGAACAGGTTCACCGGTTCGACCTGTTTTTCGGCGATCCCGGTATGGTGGACAGGATCAGGGACCCCTGGTTTCGAATCCGGGGCGGAGTGGAATGGAAAGAAGGCGGGGCCTTCGAATTCAGCCAGCGTTTCCGCGCTTTCCTGCCTCTGCCGATCCTGGAGCGGCGACTGGGGATCTTCCTCGGAACCGACGAGGACGAGCGGGAGGACGACCCGGATTACTTCGATATCGCCAGGGAAAATCCCGTCGCCGCCGGCCTGCGGTATTTCTTTCGCCGACACGAGCACTTCGACTCCAGCGTCAGCCTCGGCATCCGTCTGCGATCCGGCAAGCCGGTGGCATATGTCAGGCCGATGGCCAGGGGCAGATTCGCCTGGAAGAGATTTTACTTCGAACCCCGGCAATATTTTTTCTGGTTCAGCGATGACGGCTTCGGCACCGAAACCAACCTGGGATTCGACTACTCGCTGCGGCGAAATCTTCTGCTCCGGTTCAATCCCGGCCTTATTTACTCGGAGACCAGCAGCGGCGTCGATTTCTACCAGCGAACCTCTCTGCGCTACCTCGACTACGTCCTGGGCGACTACCCCCATTTCGCCGTAAACCTGGAGTTGATATCTCAAGGTCGCACCCGCCCCTCGACCAAGTTCGACCACCACCAGCTTCGCCTGGGTTTCCGCCATCGGATCTGGCGGCCGTGGCTGCGCCTGGAATACGGCCCCCGCCTGACCTGGGAACGCCGGATTCCCGATGAAGACGACGATTTCTTTGAGCATTGGAAGCATCACATCCCCTCTTTTGTCGTCTTTCTGGAGGTTCATTTCGAAGAGTTGACCGGACCGCGCCGGCGGAACTGAGGAGCCCGGGCAAAGAGAATCTTTGCGGTTTCGGGCCGGCGGGCTTATGATAATCATCAAACCCGGCGGAAGTGACAATTATGCGAAAGATCGGCATCATCGGCACCTTCGGCGTGGGCAAGACCACTTTCGCCCATCGCCTGGTCAGCGAACTCAAATACCGCGCCTTCCAGGCGGAGATGGTGCCGGAACTCTCCCGTCTTTGCCCCTTCGACATCAACGAGAGCGGCCAGGTCACCAAAGGTCAATACTGGATTCTCAAGGAGCAGATCCGCCTGGAAATCGAGCACGGCGGCCTGTTGCCGGACTTCCTGGTCTGCGACCGCTGCGTCTTCGACAACTCCATCTTCGCCCGCCGGGGCGCCGAAAAGGGATACGTGGACCCCGCGACCGCGGCCCTGATCGACCGGACGGCCGAACTCTGGCAGTCTTCCTATTTTCTGCTGGTCTATGTGGCGATGGAAGACCATCTCCGCTTGAGCCGCAACCGCGGGATGGAAGACGGGGTGCGCTCCGGCAACGAGGAGTTCCAGGTGGATATCGACCGGAGGATCGTCGAGGGGCTCAAGAGGTTCCCCGGTTCCTGGATGGAGGCGCGGGGCGACCTGGACCGGCGGCTGAACGCGACCATCGAACGGCTCTCGCGGGAGATTGACGACGCCCGTTTCGCCAGCCAGAGCCTGCCTTTCTGAACCCTACTAAAAAGCCTCCAGAAGCGTGAAGTAGAACTCCACCCCCCGGCCGCCGCTTGCCAGGTCGAATCGGATGTTGATCGGCTGGTCGCCGGAGAAACGATATCGCGCGCCGATCCCGCCGGCTCCCCGGATCAGCTCCGCCTTGAAATCCGAAGGACGGGGAGCGACCGTTCCCGCGGAGAGAAACCCCGCCAAGCCCCAGCGCCCCCCCAGGTAGAGACGATACTCGGCCTGAGCCGCCGCCAGGTGCCGGTCCCGATAACGCCCGCCGTACCAGCCGCGCATCAGGAATAATCCCCCCAATTGCGGGAGGCTGAAGAAGGGTGGAGCGCCGGATATTCCCTGCCAGTAAGCCTGAAGGGCGAGCACATCCCTTCCCCGGGGAAGGTAAAAACGAAGATCGGTTTCAAAACGGGTGAAGTCGTATTCGCTTCCCAGTTTCCCGGCGAAATGAACCACGCTCAAGCGGTGGTGAGCGCCCCGCGAAGGGAAGAAGATGTTGTCGCGGCTGTCGAACCCGGCTCCGGCTCCCGCCCCGGCCACCCGTCCCCCGTCGGAACCGGCGATATCCCCCCGGTCAAGCAGTCCCCCCTCCTCCACCCTGGTCATCTTCACCCACCCGAATTCGGTCTTGAGCTTCGCGAACCACCCCCCGCCGAGACTGCGCTGCAGGCCGAACGGAAGCCTGAGGGTGCGGGCGGTGTAGTCCTCCTCGGCGGAGCCCGGGGTGTCCGGCCCGATCCCCCAGAATTTGTCGGGAAAATCAAAGTAGGAAACCCGCGCCGACAGCAGGTATCGGTCTCCATCCAAATAGACGGCGGGAATGAAATGGAACATCGCCTGATCCTTCAAACTATAGCTGAAGGCGGTCTGCAGAGTGGACGGCCTTTCCCTGCCGGGAGAGAGATGAACGTGATAAATGGCGCTGAAGCCGCCGAGCAGGCTGGTCTCGGGGGCGTAGGCGAGAAACGGAACCAGCACCCATCCGGAGCCGACATCTTCCGGGGGGAAATCCTCGGCCGGCTCGGAAGCGAAGACCGGAGAGGGGAAGAAGCAGACAACCGCCATCACAACCGCGGTCAGCGCGCCCAGGCGCGGGGGCGGTAACATCACGCCCCTTCTTTCCGGCCGCCGTAAATTCCGAAGCGTTCAATCACCGGGCAGCACTTTCGCCCGGAGGCGCTTGAGCTGGGACTGGCGGCGCTTTCGCTCCAGGCGGCGAAGCTGGGCCGCCGGCGAAGGCTTGGTCTTGCGGCGGGGGCGCGGCTTGACCGACGCTTTCTCGATCAACCTCTCCAGCCGCCGAAGCGCGTCGCGGCGGTTGGCCTCCCGAGTCCGGTAGCGACGGGCCTCGATCACGAGCTTGCCGGCGGCGTTGACCTTCTTTCCCGCCAGCCGGGTCAGGCGTTCGCGCGTTTCCGGGGACAGGGATTCGCTCCCCCGGAGATCGAATCGCAACTGCGCCGTGGTGGCGACCTTGTTGACGTTCTGGCCGCCGGGGCCGGAAGACCGGACGTAGGTGAAACCGAGATCGCGGGGGGGTATTTTGATCGGCCGGCGGCGTTTCATCAACGAACCGGCAATCTACTGCCTGCCGCCCCGGCTCTTCCCGACCGCCGCGAGATAGACCGCGAAAAGATCGTCGCCGTCCAGGCCCAGGATCCGGTTGACCTGTTCGTCGGAGAAGGCGGCGATGGCGCATACCCCGCAACCGATCGCCTGCGCGCCCAGGTAAAGATTCTGGCAGACGTGACCGGCGTCCAGGTGCAGGTAACGGTAACCGCGCTGGCCGTAACGCCAGGTCATCCGGTAGGCCGCCGCCGCCCAGGCGAAAGTAACCGCGCTCTGGGCGACAAAGGTCTGCCCCAGGCAGGCGGCGGTGAATTGTTCGGTGAAATCTTCCGGGGTCGGAAGGCGGCAAAGCTTGTGTTCCACGGGCAGGAAACGGTAAAGCCCGGGATCCACACCCTCAACGTTGTTGATCATAAGAAAGGTTTCCAGGGCGTGGCGGGCGCCGGCGGAAGGAACGGTCCTCAGGGTTATGTATTTCTGGACCACCTCCCGTATGCCCTGGGTGCACCAGAGCAGGAACGACAACTCTTCGGCCGACAGCGGCTTGCGGGAATACTTCCTGACGCTGCGGCGGGCCTCGATCGCCCGCCTTAAATCAAACTCGCCGACCCGGATCTCGCCGGGTGCGGGCAGCTCCACCAGGGTATCCGAAGGTTTGAAGGGAAGCTCCACCGGCGGCGGCGGGAAACCCCGGGCCTGATCGGGGATCCCGACGTATTCGTATCTCGTCCGCTCCATGAAGCTCTTTCCGATATCTCCCAGCATTGATCTCTCCGTTTAGCCCGGATTATGAATAATCCGGGCTGTTTTTGATCACCTAGCTTAACGATAATCCAGGATTGTTTTACGCAACCGTTCTCCGTTCGACGATTCCAGCCGCGTCCTTCGATCCCGAATGATCTCAGGATCTGAGGGACAACCCTTCACCGTTTGACAAATAAATTATATCCCCGAAAGTTCCGGGGGGCGCCGTTCGGGAACGTAGCGATGTTCGATCTTCTCCTCGTTCCATTCCCCGGAGACATAGAGACCGCAGTAACAGCTTCCGTATTCCTTGACGTCCGGTTCACGGTAAACACAGGGGCAGATAATATCCTTGTCGCGGTCCCGTTCGCCGGAAGCCAGCCGGCAGGGGCAGACCATATAGCCGTAGCGCTCCTTGTTTATCAGCAATCCCTTCAGCAAATCCAGGGTCTGAGCCCGGTCACGGTTGAAGTGATACCCCTTCTTCTCCTGAATCGGGCGCAGTAGCTCGTAAAGTTGCTCGGGCGTCATCTCTCCCCCAATCTTTCCCGGATCAGGTTCTCCCGGTTGCCGACGATCACCTCACCATCGATGATGATGGTCGGGAAGGAGACCATGGGGTTGAGTTCCTTGACTTCCTTCATAGCGGTTCTCCGCTCTTCACCCTGAAGAAGGTCGACATCCACAACTTCCGGCTCAACTCCCAGTTCGCTTAAAATCCTTTTGGCCGCGCGGCAGTGGCCACAGGTGCTTAAAGCGTAAACTTTGATCACTCTTTCCATTCTCCGCTCCTTTCTTTGAAGGTTGCGCCGGTTTTTTCACTTCACGGCGCCGAATTGCTTATAACCAATATCCCGCCGAAAATCAACCCCCGTTTCTCGCTACCGTTGTCTGGGCGAAACCGATTCGGTATAATTCGAAAAATGACCTTCGGATTCGAAAACATCTTTTACGAGGTGGCGGCGGTGGTGGCGATCTCGGCGGCGGTGGGGTTTGTCGCGATCAAACTCCACCAGCCCCTGATCGTGGCCTTCATCGCGGTGGGAATCCTGGTCGGGCCGGCCGCGTTGAACCTGGTCACCCACGAGCAGATTCTTTACCTGCTGGCCGAACTCGGCATCACGCTCCTGCTCTTCGTGGTCGGACTCAAGCTCGACGTGAAACTGATCCGCTCGATGGGACCGGTCTCCGCCGCCACCGGCCTGGGGCAGGTGGCCTTCACCTCCATCTTCGGCTTCCTGATCGCCCGCGCTCTCGGGCTGGCCCCGATACCCGCTCTTTACGTCGCCGTCGCCCTGACGTTTTCCTCCACCATCATCATCGTCAAGCTCCTGACCGACAAGGGCGAGATCGACTCCCTGCACGGCCGGATCGCGATCGGTTTCCTGATCGTGCAGGACATCGTGGTGGTCGTCGCCCTGATCGGCCTGACCGCCCTGGGCGCCGGAGACGAGACCGGGCTGCCTTTATCCTCACTGCTTGAGGTCTTTGCCCTGGGTTTGGTCTTCATCGCCGCGATCGCCGCCCTGGCCCGTTACGTCCTGCCCCCGCTGCTGAAAAGCCTGGCCCGCTCCCGCGAACTCCTCCTCCTCTTCTCCATCGCCTGGGCCGTCCTGCTGGCGGCGGCGGGAGACGGGCTGGGGTTCAGCAAGGAGGTCGGCGCTTTCCTGGCCGGGGTGTCGCTGGCCAGTACCGCCTACCGCGACACCATCGCCAACCGGCTTACCAGCCTGCGCGATTTTCTCCTGCTCTTCTTCTTCATCAACCTCGGGGCCCAGTTGGAGCTTGAGGCCTTCTCCGGCCAGATCGCGCCGGCGATCATCCTTTCCCTTTTCGTCCTGATCGGCAATCCCCTGATCGTAATGGCGATTATGGGAAGAATGGGATACCGGAGAAGGACCGGTTTCCTGGCCGGGCTCACCGTCGCCCAGATCAGCGAGTTTTCGCTGATCTTCATCGCCCTGGGCCTTTCCCTGGGCCATATCGACCGGGAGACGCTGGGATTGGTTACGATGGTGGGCCTGGCCACGATCGGACTGTCCACCTACATGATTCTTTATTCCTATCCGCTTTACCGCCTGCTGGCGGGGCCGCTGAAAGTCTTCGAGAGAAAGACCCCCTACCGGGAAAGAGAATCCGACTCCCCGGAAGAAGAAGGGGATGTCGATATCATCCAGTTCGGACTGGGACGCTACGGGGAGAATATCGCCCTGGAACTTGAGCGACGGGGAAAGAAGATCGTGGCGGTGGACTTCGACCCGGAGATTTTAAGCCGGGAGTGCCGTCTGGGACTCTGCGCCCGTTACGGGGACGCCGAGGACCCGGATGTTTTTGATAACCTCCCGCTTGACCGGGCCCGCTGGGTGGTCAGCACCATCCGTCATCGGGAGCTGAATCTTCACCTCTTAAATCGTCTCAAGGAGAAGGGTTACTCCGGCCGGGTCGCCCTGGCCGCCCGGGAGCCGGAGGAAGCGGAAGAATACCTCAAGGAGGGAGCGGACCGCGTTCTCCAACCCTATCTGGAGGCTTCCGAACAGGCCGCCGACACTCTTACCGCCTCGCTGGACGAGTTCACCGAACGATTGCCGGAGAACGTGGAACTCCAGGAGATCGGTCTTCCGTTGAAGAGCGCGGTGGAGGGAATGACCATCGCCGAGATCGACCTGCGGGCCAAAACCGGATCCTCGATCCTCGGGGTCGCCCGCCGCGGCCGGACGATATTCAACCCGGCGGGCGATTTTCGCCTCTTCCCCCGCGACCGCCTGATCCTGGCCGGGGTGGCTGCCGCCCGGAAACGGGCGGAGGAATATCTTCTGCGCGAACGGGACGATCCCGAGATTTCTTCGGAGATCGCGGTCGAGAAAATCAAAATCGAACCGAAAAGTCCCTGGGCCGGGAAAACCCTGGCCGACCTCGCCCTGCCCCGCCGTTACGGACTCAGCGTTATCTCGATCGAAAGAGGGGGAGAAAGCATTCAGTCGCCCAAGCCGGAAGAAAGGCTCCGGGAAGACGATTCGCTTACCGTCTTCGGCAACCGCTCGGCGATAAACCGCCTGGCCGGAGAATTGAGGGGCGCGGACGAAGAACCCTGATCCCCTAGGAAAGACCTAAACCCCCGCCGAACCGTTCCCGAAAATGGTCGTAGAGGACCAGCATCAGCTCGGCGTCGAACGCCGCGTATTCGATCTGGGCGGGGGTCAGCGGCCGGCGGCGCCAGTCGCTCTTCTGGGGCATCTTGTTTATCTTGAGGCCGAGTTCCCTTTGGCAGACCACCGCCAGGCTGTGGTCGTAACGGCTCAACTTTCCCCAGAGACGGCGGGAATACTCGAAAGTGTCGAAAACGTTTCTCAGC
>PUNC01000210.1 GCA_003551625.1 PVC group bacterium
CGGGGGGGAAATCAAAGAAAGCCCCCCTCACCCTACCCTCTCCCCCCAGAAAATGGGGGGAGAGGGGATTGTTTTTCAGAGATTGCGCAGCCTGTCACGAGCCTGGCAGAGATTGCTTCGTCGCTTCGCTCCTCGCAATGACAGCGCTACGATAATGGCAGGGCTAAAGCCCTGCGCTACGAGGCCGGGGCAGCGGGGGGTTAAAACCACGGAAGGGCGAAGATTCTCATCACCACCGCCGAGACCAGGGGGACCATCAGGTTGTCGTCCACGCCGGAGGGGATCGCTTCGATGAAGGTGGCGGCAAGCGCGCCGGGGATCAGCATCACCACCGGAACGGGGTGGAACAGGCTGAAGATATAGCCGGCCAGAAGACACCCGGTAAGATGGGCCAGACTCCCCTCCACGGTGCCGGCGAAAAACTTCTGCCGGCCGAACTGGGTGCCGAAGAACTCTCCCAGCAGGTTTCCGAAGATGAGGTTGAGAAGGGCGATCAGGGCGATCGGGCGGGGAAAGAGAAAGATGGTGATGAATGAAGCGGCCAGGAAGAGCGTGGGAGAGGAGAACTTGTTGCGCTCGTCGGAGAGAAACAACCGGTGAAAACCGCGCAACACCTTCCAGCCCAGGCCGCCGGTGTGGAGACGGAAGATTTCCACGGCGATGGCGACCAGGGTGGCGATTCCAACCACGCTCAAGACCTGCTCCCGGCCGAACCGGAGATAAAGCAGCGGAATGAAGACCGTCACCGGGCGGATTATCAGCCGCCACCAGGCCGGCCGTTCCGGGAAGAGGCCGGCGTCCACGATCTTGAAATTGACTATGTTGTAAAGACCGATGGCGGTGATATAGACGAGCAGCAGCGAGAGAAAGATCGTCTCGAAATCGACCGGGCGGCGGTAGTAGAAGAGGTAGAACATCAGCATCGGGAGAATGGCTTTGCCGACCACCTCCTTGTAAACGGCGATGTAGCGGAAGACGGCGGCCAGGGCGGCCAGGACCAGGATGGTATACCAGGGTATGACGTCCCGAACGTAATAGCCGATGAAGAAGTAAAGCAACAGCCCCATCGCCGTCCCCACTCCCTGGCCGCCGCGAAAACCCAGGTAGAAGGGAAAGATGTGACCCACCATCGCCAGGGCCGCCGCCAGAAACGCCCAATGGTCGGCCAACCCCAGACCCCGGGCCAGGAAAAGCGCCGCCAGGCCCTTGCCCAGGTCGTAGATCGCGGTCGGGATCGCCGCCCCGACCCCAAGAACCTGGGCGGTGTTGTTGGTGCCGGCGTTGCGGGAGCCGTGCTCCCGGATATCGATGCCCTTGAGCAGCTTGCCCAGGATGTAGGAGGGCGAGACCGAGCCGATCAGATAACCCGCCGCCTGCGCGATTATTATTCTAGCGATCATTTTTCGAATACGAAACCCGTTCTCCGCCCGGCCACCGTTTTAATTGAGACGCCGCCGGGCATCGGCTATAATAACACAGCGGGCCGGAGTGGTGAAACTGGCAGACGCGCTGGACTCAAAATCCAGTGGGGCTTAAACCCCGTGCGGGTTCGAATCCCGCCTCCGGCATATCAGAACCGAGTTGAACCGGGCCGGCCTCCCCGGTCAGTCCCGATAGCCGTCTCTCGCCCGGCTCAAGCGCCGGGCCAATTCGTGGGCGGGGGCGTGATCGGGGCGCAGCTCCAGAACCCCCGCCAGGAAGATCCTCGCCTCCTCGATCCGGCCCAATTCCGCCAGGGCTTTGGCGAGGTTGAAGTAGGGCGCGGGATCGCCCGGTTCGATCCGGATTGATTCCTTCCAGGCCTCCAGCCCCTCCTCCGTCCTTCCCAACTCCAGCAGCACCACGCCGAGATTGTTGAGTGATTCGGCGAACTCCGGCCGGTGACGCACCGCCGTCCGGTAATGTCTCGCCGCCTCCTCCAGGCGGCCCTGGCCCTGGAGAAGAAGGGCCAGATTGTAGTGGGCGGGTGAGTAGGTGTGGTCCACCTCCAGGCCGGCGCGAAAGACCCGTTCGGCTTCGGCCGGCCGGCGCGAACGGGAAAGGCTGTTGCCCAGGAAATTGTAAGCCCGGGGGTTGCCGGGCCGGGCGGCGAGGTTGGCCCGCCAGATTCTTTCCGAGCTCCGGTAGTCGCGATTGCGCCCGACGGTCAACAGGCCGAGGACCACGGCAAGAACAAGCGTGGCCGAACCCGCCAGAACAAGGCGGCCCTTTTCCCGCCCGGGAAGGAAACGGACAAGAGCCTTCCAGAATAGCGCCGCCGCGGCCAGGATCACCGCCGCCAGCGGCAGGTACATCCGGTGCTCGAAGGCGAGGTCCTCCAATGGAAGCACGCTGGAGGTCGGGGCCAGGATCAGAAAGAACCAAGCCCCGAGAAAACTCCAGGGACGCCGGCGGAAGAGACCGATGACGGTGGCCGCGAAGACGGCGCTTACCGGAAGAAGCGCCGGGATTATCCGGGCGGCGGCAAGGGCCGGCTGCCAGCCGTAATCCAGAACCAGCGGACGGGGATAGAAGACCAGGCGCAGATAGTGGAGTATCACCGCCGGCTGGGTCAGCGCGTATTCCCACCAGCGGTGGGTCTTGATGTCGGGATAGGGTGTGACCGCCACCAGGTAAAAGAGAAGCCCCCAGCTCAAGACCAACCCCGAATAAAGAGCGCCCCTCTTCTTCCAGAGCTCCTTGAAGGATCCCGACAGGAATAGGCGGTCGTAGATCAACACCGCGACCGGAACGGTCACCATCACCGCCTTGGTCCCCATTCCCAGGATCGAAGCGACGATCGCGGCGGCGATCCAGCCGGCGGGACGCCGGGAGGAGGCGCTCCGGATCGCACAGTATAATACCGCCAGGTAGAAGAAACCGGCCAGGGACTCGCAGCGCTGGGTGACGTAGGTTACCGCCGAGGTCTGCAGCGGATGCACCGTCCAGAGCAGGGCGACCGCGGCCGCAATCCCCGGAGAGGCTTTCCGCAGCTCCGGCGGGATCCGGTCGTCGGCCAGCGTCCTCCGGATCAGGCCGAAGAGCAGCAGCGCCGAAGCGATGTGAACCAGGAGGTTGGCCGACCGCCAGCCGGCGACATTCATCCCCGATAAAGCGTAGCTGACCGAGAAGGTTAAGCTGACCACCGGACGGTCGCGCAGCGGACTGTTGACGGGAGCGGCAAAGGCCTCGCGGGGAGGCCAGAGACTCTTAATATGCGGGTTGTGCAGGACGGTGTATTCGTCGTCGAATACAAACTCCCCGTCCAGGCCGCCCCACCCATAGACGACCGCGGCCGCGACGATTATCAACGCCGCGGCAAGCCGGATTTTCCGCTTCATACCTTTCACACTGCCGCTTGAGGGCTTACCGTCCCCTTGTCTCCAGGATTCTGCGGGCGGGCTCGAAGCCCGGATCGATCTCCAGAGTTCGCTCGAGCTGCCGAACCCCTCTCTCGTTCTCTCCCAGTTCAAAGTAGGTCAGCGCCAGGTTGAAGTTGGCCGCCATATCGCGGGGCTCCATCCGGATCGCGGAGCGGAGGACCTCGACCGCCTCCTCACCCCGCCCGAGCTGAACCAGGACTACGCCGAGGTTGTTGTAAGCGTCAAGGTATTCCGGCCGGGTTTCGATCGCGCGCCGGTAATGCTCGGCGGCCTCCTCAAACCGGCCCTGTCCCTGGAGCAGCAACGCCAGGTTGTAGCGGGTAAGCGGATGCCCGGGGTTGAACTCAAGTATCCGCCGGTAATAGTGCTCGGCCCGCTCGAGATCTCCCGTATCCTGGTAAACCGAGGCCAGGCCCAGGCCGGCCCGGACCGAGGCGGGATCCACTTCAAGGGCGCGGAGGAATTTCTCCCGCGCCCGCTCCGGTTCTCCCTGCCGGCGGAAGGCGTTCCCCATATCGATCAGGATGGGAATCGAGACCGACTGGATCTCGAGCGCCCGGCGGTAATGATCGAAGCCCTCCTCGGACCTTCCCGCCTGAAAGAGAAGATCGGCCAGGTTTTTGTGGGCGGCGAGCGAATCGGGCTTGAGGCGCAAGGCCTGGCGGAACGCCCTCTCCGCCAGATCAAGCCGCCCGCCGCGATGCCAGGCGATCCCCATATTGGTGAAGGCATCACCGTAGTCCGGCCGGTAGCGAATCGCCTCCTCGAAAGACTCAACCGCTTTCTCCCACTCCCCGCTGTCGAGGTAGGAGAGCCCCAAATCGTAGTGCCACTTCTCCGGAGAGGGACGGTATCCCGCCCAGTTGCGCGAAACCACGAACCAGACCGCCGCCGCGGACAGGAAGGCGACCGCCGCCAGCTTCCATCTTCCCGAACGGAGCAGGCCGGCCCAGCGCACGATTCCCCAGGAGGCGAACCAAAGCAGGAACGGAATCACCGGAACCCGGTAGCGGGCCGCGGCCGCGAACGGCAGCATCGAGACAAAGTAGCCCAGCCCGGTCAACGCCGCCAGTGTCCCGACCGAGGCCCAGCCTTCACCCGCCCTTCCCCGCCGGATATCCCGCCACCAGCAGACCGCCCCCGCCAGTCCCAGCGCCAGAACCAGGGAAAAGTTCAGGGGGATCAACCCCAGAACGCGGGAGTTGAGGCGGGCGTAATGGACCTCCTTGACATTTCTGATTTCGTAAGGACCCCAGAAGAGCAGAGCCTTGCGGCCGGTAAGCCAGAGAAAGCGGCCGGGGTGGTCGCGGACGAATCGCCACGCCTGCCGGCTTAAATAATCCGAGGCCTCCGCCGTCGTCAGGGGTCGCCCCAGCCGCTCGGAGAGCTGGCGGACGATCCGCGGCCAGTCGAAGGGCGTGCCGATCTCCCCGATTTCGGGAATCGAGTGGGTGGTCCCGTCGGAATCGGGGTTGTTGGCCACCAGAAGGCTGATTCCCTGGTTGGTGGCGATCGGTACCAACTCCCCGCCGACCAGGTAATTGCGCACCGTTACCGGTAGGATCACCGCCGCGGCCGCCGCGGCCAGGAGCGCGGCCACCGGCCAGGATCTTTTCTTCTCGCCGCGGCGGCGCAGCTCCCACACCAGCCAGCCGCCCGCCAACGGGTAGAGCACCAGCGCGTTGGGGCGGACCAAAACCAGAAACCCCAGCACCAGCCCCGCCGCCGCCACTTTCAAAAAGCTCAAACCGAAAGCGGCGGAAGCCGTCAGCCCGACGAAAGCCAGGGTCAACACTACCGAAAGCGACGGATCGAGCAGCTCGCCCTCATAGAAGATGAAGATCCAGTAGACCGCCTGCAGAAAGGCAAAGAGCAGCCCCGTAAACACACCCGACCATCTCCGGCCCAGGTAAAAGGCCAGCGCCGCGCTCGCCAGACCCATTGCCATCTGAACCAGGCGCGATCTCAACGGGCCGGAACCGAAAACGCGGTAGACCGCGGCCAGGAAGAAGGCGTATCCCGGCGGACGGTAATAAGGGTAGCGGTAGATCTGGGGATCGTCGCGGCCGGGCCAGGGGGACCAGTCCCCGGTAACGATCCCCTCCGCCCAGTGGATGTGATAGGCCGCGTCGATCCCGGGGTGAGTGAAGTCCGGTCGGGAGGAGATTTCTCCAAGATAGAGCAAGCGCAGCGCCGCTCCCAAAAGAAGGATGACGGCCAGGATGGCCGCTTCGGCTTTCTTTGTCAGATTAACGCTCACAAGCCTTAAAAATCCGGTAATCCGTGATCAGTGATCGGTAATCAGGTAAAGGCCCAGCACCTCTGTAAAGGAGGTAAGCAGTAAACAGTATGCAGTTAGCAGAGTAAAAAGCTAAAAGACTAACAGCCTAAACGGCTATTTTAACTACGAATCACGCGGATCTACACAGATGCGGACCGGTTTGTTGCTCCGCGGACTAAAAAGACCGTGATCAGTAATCGGTGCTCAGTTATCCGGTTAAAGGCCCAGACCCCCCTATAAAGGAAGTAAGCAGTTAGCAGTGTGCAGTAAACAGTAATGCTCCGCACCCGATCCCCCTCTTTCTGACAGGATAACAG
>PUNC01000212.1 GCA_003551625.1 PVC group bacterium
GGCCGCGCCGGGCCCGGCGCGGCCGCGTCTTTAAATGGAGGAATATGATATGGCACTGATCCAGGATTTCGATTACGTAAAGCCCGCCCGACTTTCCGAGGCCCTGGCCGTCAAGGCCGAGTTCGGATCCCGGGCGGTCTTCCTGGCCGGGGGGACGGACCTGATCAACAACCTCGACGACGAGGTTGTCGATCCCGAGATGGTCATCGATCTCAAGGGGATCTCCGACCTGGCCCGGGTGAACCTCTCCGGCGGCCGATTCTTCATCGGCGCCCTGACCACCTTCAGCGACCTGCTGGCCTCGGCTACCGTCAAAAGAAGATACCCGGCGCTGTGGGAAGCCGCCGGCGAGGTGGCCTCGATCTCGGTCCGTAACCGGGCCACCGTGGTCGGCAACCTCTGCTCCTGCGTTCCCTGCCTCGACAGCGCCCCTCCGCTGATGATCTACGAGGCGCTGGTGGCCATATCCGGCGCGTCCGGCAAGCGGACGATCCCGCTGAATGAATTCGTTCTCGGACCACGCCGGACGGCGCTGGCCGACGACGAGGTGGTGGTGGGGGTGGTTATCCCCGAGCTTCCCGCCAAACGGGGCGAGAGTTTCGTCAAGCTCAAGCGCTATCGCGGCGAGGACTTGGCGCAGGCCAGCGTCGCGGTGATGGCGCACGGCGCCAACCGTTTCCGGATCTCCTTCGGCTCGGTTAATCCCGCCCCGATCCGCGCGGCGAAGATCGAGAAGATACTCAACGGAAAGGCGCTCACCCCCCAGCGTCTGGCCGCGGCGGTCAGGCTGGTAAAGGAGGAGGTGGCTCCGCTGACCGACGTTCGGGCCGGCAAGGAATACCGCCTTCATATGTGCGAGGTGATGCTCCGGCGGGCGCTGGAGGCGGCCGTCTCCCGTCTCAAGGGCAAGGGGCCGGCCTACGGAACTCATTTGATATAGGGCGGAGGCAAGATGAAAAAGACCATCACATTTACTCTCAACGGCGAAAAGCGGACGGTGGACGTCGAACCCGCCGAGATCCTGCTCGACGTGCTCCGGGACAAGCTCGGAACCAAGGGGCCGAAATACGGCTGCGGAAGGGGCGACTGCGGGACCTGCACCGTTCTGCTCGACGGCAAGAGCGTCCGGAGCTGTCTGATGCTGGCCGTCGAAGTTGACGGCCGGAAAGTCGAAACGGTGGAAGGACTTTCGCGCGGAAAGCCCTCGCCCCTGCAGGAAGCGTTCATCGCCCACAGCTCGTTCCAGTGCGGCTTCTGCGCGCCCGGCATCCTGATGACGGCCACGGAACTGCTGCGGAAGAATCCCCGGCCCACGCGCGGGGACGTCCAGGAGGCGATCTCCGGCAATCTCTGCCGCTGCACCGGCTACGAACCGATCATCAAAGCCGTCCTGTCGGTGACCAAAAAAAAGAATAAAAAGTAATCAAGGGGGCACAGATGCAATCGTTGAAAGTTGTCGGGACCTCGCCTCCCCGGATCGACGAAAGGGAAAAAGTCACCGGCGCGGCGCAGTTCGTTGACGATATCGAGTTCGGGCCCAATCTCCTCCACGCCGAGATCGTCGAGAGTCCTCACCCCCACGCCCTGATCGAGAAGATCGACGTCTCCGAGGCGAGAAAACTCCCCGGCGTGATGGCCGTGGTGACGGGCAAGGATTTCCCCTACAAGTACGGCCTCTATATGAAGGACCGCTACATCCTGGCCCAGGACCGGGTCCGCTTTGTCGGCGAGCAGGTGGCCGGGGTGATCGCCCGCGACGCCCGGACCGCCCGCCGGGCGGCCAAGCTGATCAAGATAAAATACAAGCCGATCAAGCCGGTGCTCGACCAGATGGCGGCGGTGCGGAAGCAGACCGTTCTGATCCATCCCGACCTGGGCGAGTATCCGCACGTCCCCTGGTTCTTTCCCCAGGCGGGGACCAACATCGCGCACTGGCGTAAGATCCGCAAGGGCGATCTCGCGGCCGGCTTCAAGGCCGCCGACGTGGTCCTCGAGGACACCTACCACATCTCCCGCTACGCCCACTGTTGTATGGAGACTCACATCGCCGTCGGCCAGGTGGACCGTTCCGGACGGTTGACCGTCTGGGCCTCGTCGCAGTCGCCGCACACCCAGCGCAACCTCTTCGCCGAAGCGCTCTCGCCCCTGGGATTCGCCCACAAGGACGTCCGGGTGATCACGCCCCATATCGGGGGCGGCTTCGGCGGCAAGGCCGGGGTGACGATGGAGATCCTGGCCGCCGCCTTCGCCACGGTGGTAAAGGGGCACCCGGTAAAAGTCCGCTGGCGGCGCGACCAGGAGTTCTACAATACCTATATGCGCCAGGCGGTGGTCTCCAAGCTCAAGATCGGGGTCAAGAAGGACGGGACCATCACCGGATTCGAGATGGCCAACTACTGGGACGCCGGGCCTTTCGTCGAATACGGAGCCAACGTGGTCAACTCCTCGGGTCTCTCGGCGACCGGACCCTACTCGATCCCCAACATCAAGATCGACTCCTACTGCATCTATACCAACCTGCCCGCCGCCGGTCCCTACCGCGGCTTCGGCTACTCGGAGATGCTCTTCGGCGTGGAGTCCCATATGGACCGGTTGGCCAGGAAGATCGGGATGTCCCCGGTTGAATTCCGCCGCAAGAACGGCATCCGCCGCGGGCAGTCGCTGACCTACGGAGCCGGGATGAACGAGGGCGATCTCCAGCAGTGCGTGGAGAAGGTGGCCAAGATCATTCGCCCCGAGAAGAAGGAGGTCTCCAAGAACCCCGACAAGGTTATCGGCAAGGGGATGGCTGTCTGCTGGAAGGGTCCGGCGATGCCGCCCAACGCCTCGTCGGCCGCCTTCCTCAAATTCAACGAGGACGGCAGCCTCAACATCCTGATCTCCGGGATCGATATGGGCCAGGGGCTGCTAACCGTGATGGCGCAGATCGCCTCGGAAGTGCTGACCGTTCCGGTCTCCAAGATCCGGGTGGAGATGCCGGATACCGACCGCAATCCCTACGAGTGGCAGACGGTGGCCTCCCACGTCACCTGGTCGTGCGGCAACGCCGTCCGCCGGGCCGCGCTCGACGCGAGGGAGCAGATCTTCGAAACCATTTCCCGAGCCTATAAATACACCCCCGAGTCGCTTTACCTGGAGGAGGAGCAGGTCAAGTGCCACGCCGACCCCACCTTCGCCGTTCCCCTGAAAGGCTTCGTGATTGACGGCATTATGCTCGAGGACGGGACCTTCCGGGGCGGGCCGATCGTCGGGCGGGGGATGTTTATGCCTGAGTTTATGTCCACCAAGTGCGACCCGGCGACCTCTCAGGGAGGGCACCCCAACCCGCATTACACGCTGGGCGCCGCCGCGCTCACGCTGGAAGTGGACAAGCAGACCGGCAAGGTGCGGGTGCTCAAGGTCGCCGAGGCCCTCGACTGCGGCAAGGCGATCAATCCGGAGATGGTTCGGCAGCAGATTACCGGCGGGTTTCTCCAGGGGCTGGCCACGGCGCTTTACGAGGATATGCGTTTCGATCCCAAGACCGGCCGGATTTTGAACCCCAACTTCACCGACTACAAGATCCCGACCGCGCTCGACATCCCCGACGAGATAATCCCGGTCATCGTCGAGAGTCCCCAGCACGACGGGCCGTTCGGGGCCCGGGGCATCGGGGAGCATCCGATGATCCCGGTGGCCCCGGCGGTGGCCAACGCCCTCTACGACGCCATTGGAATCAGGTTCAAGTCGATCCCGATTACCGCCGAGAAGGTGGCGATGGCGATCAAGTCGGGGAAGAAGGAAGTGGACTGAAAGACGGTCGGGAAGCGTGGAGCGGGGGGCGTGGGGCAGGGGGTAAGAACGAACGGAAGATAGGTGTTGGGTAAGGAAGTCGGTCTGGTAGTGGGTCGATGGTATTTGGGTTAAAGACCATAACCCAAAACCCAACAACCAAACCAAAAACCTTATCCTACACCCACCTACTGGTTTTCCTGGAGTGCCGAGCGAAAGCTCGGCTGACTCAACTCTTTCCTTCAGAATGGAGTGCCGAGTGAAAGCTCGGCTGTTGTTTTTGCGAGGCTCTCGCCTCGCACTCCCTGGCGGAGCTTTCGCTCCGCACTCCAGTGAGGCTTTCTCCGTCAATCCTGCCGGAAAGGGCCTCGCACTCAAAGAATCTTCTATTCTTCCCCGGTCGGCGTGAAATCAACAATCGGGAAACGTCGAAAGGAATCAGCCAGCCATTCCGGTCCGTGACGTTCAAGATACTCCCGGTAGCTTGACCAGCGGTAATCACCTAGGTTATTTACATAGCGATGTTTGACGGGATTCTGATGGATATAATTGAGATGACGATAATAATCCGCATCGTTTCGGATGCAATAATCCCAGTAGTTATACCAGACCTTCCGTTTCGGGATTTGGTCAGTCCGGTTCAATAGTCTCGCGCTATTGGCGTGAATGTTGCCGACGAGTCTGGATAGTCCGTTCCCTTTTGCCAATTTGAGCAGCAGATGGTAGTGATTATCCAGAAACACCCACGCGGATATAGAGACTCCGAATTTATCCGCTCCTTTGACTATTACGTCGCGCAGCAGTTTCTTGGCGTCTTGGGAACGAAAGAAGCTCCGGCGTCGATAAGTGCCGGCGGTCAGGAAGTAAGTTTTCCGGGCGAGATAGAGATGTCGGGGAGTGTGACGCCTGAAATTCATGGCGTTACGGATTATCTTGAAATTTATTTGGAGTGCCGAGCGAAAGCTCGGCTGTTGTTTCAGCGAGGCTTTCGCCTCGCACTCCCTGGCGGAGCTTTCGCTCCGCACTCCACGGCGCTACTTCTTCCTCGCGCCGAGGGAGACGATCTTTTCCCGGGCCAGGGAGTTGATCTCTTTCTGCTTCAACCCCAGCTCTCTTTTCAGGATCCGGGCGGTATGCTCGCCCAGGCGGGGCGCGGGTTTCTTCAGCCTGTCGTCGCCGGAGGCGAACTTGGGGGGGATTCCGTGGAGCTTGACCGGACCGGTGACCGGGTGGTTCACCGTCTGGATCATATCGCGGGCCAGGATCTGGGGTTCCCGGACCGTCTCCTTGACCGTATTGATCAGGCTGGCGGGGATCCCGCGCCGGTGGCAGACCTCCAGCAGCTTCTTCGACTTCCACTTGCGGATCTTGGCCGCGATGGCCGGGTAGAGGGCGCGGTGGTTGAGCGTCCGGGAGGGATTGTCGGCGAAACGCGGATCCCGGGCGACTTTCTTCAGTTCCAGAACCTCGCAGAGGCGGAAGAAGAGCTTGTCGTTGCCGGCGGTGATCACCACGTCCTTGTCGGCGGTCTTGAAGACGGAGAAAGGGGTGACCAGGGGGTGTCGGTTTCCCACCGCCCGGGCGACGACGCCCCGGTTGAGATAGGCGGCCATCATCGGCGTGAGCAGGGCGAACTGACAGTCGAGCATCGAGACGTCGATGTAATCGCCCCGCCCTTTGACCGCCCGGCGGTAGAGCGCGGAGGAGATCGCGAAGGCGGCGATCATTCCGGCGATGATGTCGGACTCCGATACCCCGACCTTGGTATAGGGGCCGTTCTCCTTGTGGCTGGTGATCGACATTATGCCCCCCAGCGCCTGGATGATCAGGTCGTAGCCGGGCTTGATACTGTCGGGGCCGTACTGGCCGAAGCCGCTGAGCGAGGCGTAGATCAGGCGGGGGTTAATCTTCTTCAGTCGCGGCCAGTCCAGGCCGAGACGCTTCATCGAGCCGGGACGGAAGTTCTCGACCAGTACGTCGGACTTTTTCGCCAGCTCCCGGACAATCTCCTGACCCCGGCCGGTCTTGAGGTCGATTACGATCGATTCCTTCCCGCGGTTGATCGAGATGAAGTAGAGGGACTCTCCCTTGATGTTGGGGGGACCGAAATGGCGGGAGTCGTCGCCCTTTCCCGGCGCCTCGATCTTGATCACCTCCGCGCCCAGGTCGGCCAGCATCATCGTGCAGTAGGGACCGGCCAGTACCCGGGTGAAGTCCAGCACCTTTACTCCGTCCAGGGGCATCGTCATAACTTTTCTCCGGTTTTGATTACTCGCGCCGCTCGAACTTCCGTCCTTCGGTCTCTCATAGTAAACTTCCCCCGCTCTCCGGTCAAGGCCGCGGGTGTGGGGGAATAACGGAGAACCGCAGAATACCGAATATCCAATATCGGATGTCGAATTGACAACTGCCGGGAAGCTTGAGGAACACGGTGTGAGGGGAGAGCGGTGAGGCTTTCTAAAGTTTCTTGGTGAAGATGATCAGGTTGTCGCCGGGGGCGTAATAGTCGGGGATGACGGCGGCCCGCGAAAATCCTTTTTTCCGGTAGAAGGAATGGGCGGGCCGGTAAACGTCGCGCGAGGAGGTCTCGGCCACCAGCAGCCGTCCGCCTTTGTTTTTTATCTCCTCTTCCGCCCGTTCGAGGAGGCTGCCCGCCGCGCCCTTGACCTTCCCGCCGGGGTCGGAGGCTATCCAGTAGAGATCGAAGGTTCCCCGGGTCAGCGGGACCGGTCCCCAGCAGACGATGCTCGAGATTCTTCCATCCTCATCTTCGGCGGCCCGGAAAAAATAATCGCGGCTTTCCGCGGCGGAAAGCTCCAGGAGTTCGGCGGCGACCTCGATCTCCTCCCGGCTGAAGACGCCGGCGGCCAGCAGCAGCTTCTTCACCGCCGGCAGATCAGTTATCTTCGCCGGCCGGATCTGCATCGTCGTCGCGGGCGCCGCGTCCGAAAGCGGTTCTAACCAGGGTGTCGATCAGCTCCCGGTAGGAAAACCCGTGGACCCGGGCCGCGCGGGCGAAGCCGCCGTCGATCCCGATGTCGGGGTTCGGATTCACTTCCAGGCAGTAGGGCTTCTCTCCGGCGGAAAGCCGGATATCCACGCGGGCGTAGTCGCGGCAGTTCATCGCCCGGTAGGCGCGAAGCGCGATCGACTCGATCTCCTTCCAGAGACGGGGGTTGAGCGGAGCCGGGCAGACCGGCCGCGTTCCCCGGTAGGCGGGGCTCTCCGGCGACCATTTCGCCTGGTGGGAGACGATCGGCGGCAGCCCGGAGGGAAGGCCGGAGAAATCGATCTCGTAGGCCGGGAGGGCCAGGATCCCGTCGTTTTCAAGAACGGATATATTGAACTCCCGTCCGGGGACGAACTCCTCGACCAGCGCCGGCTGTTCAAACCTGGCGATCACGTATTCCACCCTTGACTGGAGGTCGGCGGGATCGGAGACCACCGCGTCCGCGTCGATGCCGATACTGGCGTCTTCCCGGGCGGGTTTCACGATGGCGGGAAAGAGGTTCCAGTTCCCGGTCTTTTCCCGCCCGCGGCTGAAGACCGCGAAGCGGGGGGTGGGGATTCCGTGCCGCTGAAGGATCCGCTTGGCCCGGATCTTGTCCTGCGCGTTAAAGAGCGCGGACGGAGGGTTGCCGGTGTAGGGCAGCCGGAGGCGGTCGAGAATCTCGGCCACCTCCGCTTCCCGCGAGCTGTCGTTGAGCGGGGTGTCGGAGAGGTTGAAGACCACATCCGGACGGGGCGTGAGAGCGCCGGCGATCTCACGGGCTTCCAGCGAGTCGAGCGGCACCATCCGGGCCCGGTAACCCGCCGCCACCAGGGAGGAGAGAATGATCTGGGCGGTAAAGGCCACCGGCTCGGTCGGATAGGGGTCGTTGTCTCCCCAGTTGCTACGGTCGAAAAGAATCGCCACTTTTTCCGGCTTGGTCACAGCGCGCACCTTTTTTTTGCCGTCTCCACCACCCGGGCGATCAAGTCGTCGTAACTCAGGCCGGCCGCCCGGGCCGCCTTGGGAAAACAGGAATTGTCCTCCGGGCGGGGAAGAATTCCGGGCAGGGGGTTGATTTCGATGCTATGCGGCACCCCGGAACGGTCGAGTCTCAGGTCGATCCGAGCCCAGTCCCGGCAGCCGGACAGCAGGTAGGCCCGCCGGGCGGTCGCGGTCAGGGCGGATTTCAGGTTTTCGTCGATCTCGGCCGGGCAGGTGAAGATCGGCAGCGGGTCTTCCGGGCGGTCCCAGACCCACTTGGCTTCGTAGGAATAGATGGGGCGGGCGCCCGGAGGAAGCGCGGCCAGGTTGATCTCCACCGGGGGGAGCAGCTCGAGATCGCCGTTATTTCCGATCAGGGCGCAGGTGAACTCCCTCCCGGCGAGAAACTCTTCGACCAGGGCCGGCTGGCGGTAGCGGCGGGTGATCCGGTCCACCTTGTCGGCCATTTCCGCCAGGTCTCCGACCAGGCAGTCGTCGCGGATTCCCTTCGACGAGCCCTCGCGGAGGGGCTTGACGATCGCCGGGAAAGACAGGTCCCAGCTCACCTTCTCCCCGGCCGTAAACACCCGCCCCCGGGGGGCGGGGACGCCTCGCCGCCTTAAAAAGTCCGCGGTGCGGTGCTTGTCCAGGCAGAAACGGAGCGCCTCCGGACCCGCACCGGTATAGGGAATCCCCAGCTCGTCCAGGATCATCGGGATCTCGGCTTCCCGGTTGGGACCGTCGAACCCCTCGGCGATATTGAAGACCAGGTCGGGCCGGTGAAAGGCGAGCTTCTCCCGGCAGCCGGGAACGGCTTCGATCTCGACCACCTCGCCGATCCGGGACAGCGCCCGGGCCACCGCCTCGATGGTCTCCTGGTCGTCGAACTCCAGGTTCCAATCCGCCCCCTGGGGCCGGGCCGTCGCCGCCGGGGGATTTTTTCCGTTGTAGACCAGTCCGATCTTCATCTTAATCGCGCCCTTGCCCTGGAGCGGGCGGACTTCCCGGTTCGCGGCTGGGGAAGCTCGAAGAGCCGGTTTTCCCAGTTGCGCAGCAGGATCTTGTTCCGCTCGCAGTTGATGATGTAGTTGGGGGAGACCGGGATCTTCCCGCCTCCGCCGGGGGCGTCCACGACGTAAGCGGGGACCGCCAGGCCGCTGATATGCCCGCGGAGTTTTTCCATAATCGCGATTCCGGTTTTGACCGGCGCCCGGAAATGGGCCGTCCCCGGCGCCAGGTCGCACTGGTAGAGGTAGTAGGGCCGCACCCGGATCGCGATCAGGCCGCGGCAGAGTTCCCGGATTATTTTCGGGCGGTCGTTGATCCCCGCCAGGAGAACGGACTGGCTGCCCAGGGGGATCCCGGCGTCGGCCAGCCGCCCGCAGGCTTCGGCGCATTCCTCCGTGATCTCCCGCGGGTGGTTGAAGTGGATATTCATCCAGAGGGGATGATGTTTCTTGAGGACTCCGACCAGTTCGGGGGTGATCCGCTGGGGAATGGTGACCGGCGTCCGGGTGCCGATCCGGACGATTCGCACGCTGGGAACCCTCCGCAGGGCGGTCAGGATTTCGTCCAGGGCGCCGTCCTCAAGCAGGAGCGGATCCCCGCCCGAGATCAGCACATCCCCGACCTCGGGATGGGAGGCGAGGTAATCGACCGTGAGGTCGAGCATCGTCCGGTCGATAGTGCTCCGGCAGCGGCCCACCATCCTCCGGCGGGTGCAGTGCCGGCAGAAGGTCGCGCAGCCGTCGGTGGCCAGCAGCAGCACCCGGTCCGGGTAGCGGTGGACCAGCCAGGGGAAGACGCTGTGCTTCTCTTCCCCGCAGGGATCGGCCAGGTCGTCGGGAATGAATTGCTGCTCCCGGAGATCGGGTACGAACTGTCGGCGGATGGGACATTGAGGATCGTAACGGTCGGCCAGGGCGGCAAAATAGGGCGTAACGGCGAAGGGAAGGCCGCCTTCGGTTTCGATTGCCTCGATCTCTTCGGGGGTGAGCGACAGCCAGTGGAGGAGGGCTTTGAGGGTGGTTATGCGGTGCTGCAGTTGCCAGTGCCAATCATTCCATTCAGCGCGGTTGAGGGCGCCACGCCCGGGAGGTTCTCCCTCGCCGGCATCCGGCATAATTTTCATCAAGTTGGGCTTCCTCTATTCGGGGGGGTGTGAAGCGGTATCAGGAGCTGCCGCTTCTTCTTCCCCCTCTGGGTTTTCAGCCAGGAAAGAATCTCGCTTCTCAAGTAGAGGTATTTCTTCCCGACCTTGGCGTAGGGAAGGTTCTCCTCCTTTCTCAGTTTCCACAACGTGGTCCTTGAGATGTTGAGCAGGGCCATCAGTTCCCTGCCCGTCAGCACCTCCTTGAGAGGCTTGCCGACGGCCGGGCCGGCCTGCGGTGTAGTTTTTATATTGCTGAACATTAGTTAACCGATATAACCATAATTTGACCATAAGAAACCATAATGAACCAACACTGTCAAGCGGAATAAACATTATTTTAGAAAAATTTTTTGAAAGATTTTTGTATATTCTTTCCTTCCCGGGAATATAATTTAGCTTTGAGCTCCATATCCCGACCAATCAAGCCGTTAACCACCCGGAAAGGGGGAAATATGAAAGAGTGGAGAAGCAGGGGGGCGCTGGGTCTGGTATTGCTGTTCGTTCTTGTCCTGGCCGGCTGCGCGGCCGGTCCGGCTTCCCGGTTTACCGCCGACCAGCCGGCCGGTTTCTGGGCCGGTCTCTGGCACGGACTGATCTGTATCGTGACTTTTGTCATCAGTCTCTTCACTTCGGCCGTCCGGATCTACGAGACCAACAACACCGGCGGCTGGTATGACCTGGGCTTCCTGATCGGAGCCGCCATCTGTCTGGGGGGAGGGGTGAAGATCAAGTGCCGCGCGAAGAGTTCCTCCGAGAAGGAGTGGGACGAGATCGGAGAGAAGGTGGAGAGGAAGGTCCGCCGGGCGATCGCCGGCTGGCTGAACGAGGAGAAGGGGGACGAGGAGAGGGATTGGGAGGAGATCGGCCGCAAGATCGAGGAGAAGATCAAGCGGGAGTTGCGCGACTGGGCCGACCGGTAGCGTCTGCTTCCTCGTGGACGGTCCACGCCGGGGTTTTTCAAATTCCGCGAAATGACACGAGGGCGAACCGTTCGGGGCGAATAGCTTTGGATGGATTGGTCGCGAATAACTGCGCAAAATGCTTAACATTTTTTGATTGTAATCTTGACTGCGCTTCTATAATTATTATCTAATAAACTTTTCAACCAAGGGGTGTAAGATTCACCCAGTAAACAACATTCTCGGTTGGGGAGACGGCTGCCTTCTTGGAAGGTGGTCGAGTACTTATTCTTCTTGTAACTCCGGGCGGCTTCTTGAGAAGCCGCCCAATTTTTTTCCACTGTTTCATATATCGCCGGTTCAACCAGACGCCGGAAAACCACCATCGGGAGGTAATAGAAAATGAGAACAGGGTCAATTGTCGGGATACTGATTGCCGTCCTGGTTATCGCCGCGTCCCCCGCCACGGGGAATTACCTGGTCAATGAAGATTTTGAAGGCCCGGTCTTTCCTCCGCCGGGCTGGCAGGCGGAGTTCGCCGACTGGACCGACGTCAACTCCTTTTCCCCGGTTCACAGTGTCCACCTCAACCCCAACTCGACCTTGACCACGCCGTTGCTTAACGGCCCCCAGGATCTCTATTTCCGTTTCTGGGTTAGCGAAGACAATCCCGCCCTTGATATTTTCATTTCCGAAGACGGCAGTGACTGGATTTTTCACAGCCGGAGAGGTACCAGTCCCGAATCCTGGTTCGGAGCCGGGCCGATCGATATCTCGGCCCTCCCCTCTCCCCTCTACCTCCAGTTCCGTCTCGATCCCTGGGCCGAAGCCCCAGACCATATCTTCATCGACGACATCCAGGTCACCACCTCGCGATCACTAATACCGCAAACCTGGTACCTGCCCTCTGGCGCCGCGTGGAGCGTGAACGGGCACGAGGTTGAAACCTTCATCCTGGTCGCCAACCCCACCGACAACGATGTGGAGATCACGGTTCGTTTCGTGGGTGAAGGGGGCCTAATATCCGAACATAGCGGGATAACCGTCGCGGCCACTTCCCGCCGGACGTTGAAGATGAGCGATTACGGGATCGACCAAGAAGGCCCGGTCTCGACGATCGTCTTTGTTGACGGCGTCGGGCCCGTGGGTATCGCCGGCAGTTCGGCCGACCATCCCATCTTCTGTGAGCGGGCGACCTACGTGACCACCGGGGGGGCGCGCTGGGCGCTTTCTGACGGTTCGATCGGATCGCCCGAACTGGACACGACCTGGTATTTCGCCGAGGGGGCGACCCACCTTTTTGACTTCGCGATCGTCCTTCTTAATCCCGGCGAGGAAGAAGCGGCCGTGCAAGTGACCTTCACCGGTCAGGGCGGGATGACGGAATGGGCCAACTTCACCATCCCCGCCGGCTCCAACTACGATTTATTGGTCAACGACATCTTCCCCGGACAGAGCGGGATCAGCACCCTGATCGAGTCCGACCAGCCGATCGCGGTCGAAAGAGATATGATCTGGCCGTGGGGGGAGGAAGAGTCCGAAATGTTTCGGGGTCCGGGCGACCTTCACGCCTCGATCGGTCTTCCCGGCCTTTTTGAAGAATGGATCTTCGCCGAAGGCGCCACCCACATATTTGATTATTACATCGCCCTGGCAAACTTTTCCGCCGAGACCGCGAACGTGGAGGTGATCTTCAGCGACCCCAACGGCGTTATCCCCCTTACCGAAGCGAACCGGGTGATCGCGCCGGGCGGCCGGGCCACGGTCAAGGTCAACAACTATGTCGGCAGCCGGGGCCAGGTCGCGGTCCGGGTGGTATCCGACCAGCCGGTCTACGCCGAACGCTCGATGTACTGGAACGGCGCGCCGGGATTCTGGAAGGGCGGTCAGTCCAGTGTGGGGGTGCCCGTGGCCGCGTTGAGCAACGTATGGGTGGTTGTCGAAGGGGCGACCCACGTCTTCGACCACTACATCACGGTCTTCAACCCCGGCGACGAGGCGGTGGACGTGGTGATGTCGTTTATGGGCAAGGCGGGGGCGCTGGCCGACCCGGAATACACCGTCGGTCCGAAAGGCCGCCTCACGGTCAAGGTCAACGACGTGGTCGGCTCCGTGGACCAGGTCTCGACTATGGTCACCGCCTCCGGCCCGGTCGTGGTGGACCGCGCGATGTATTATGGGGGCAGACCGGGGGATTGGCGGACCGGCCACTCCAGCCTGGCCTTCCCGGTCGTTGAACCCGTCATCGAACGGGAATGGCACGGGCCGGAACACCTGGCGGGTCACGGGGAGGAGAAATGCTGCCGCCCGGAGCTGGCCATCGACCCGCAGGGCAACGTCATCGTCGTCTTCAAGAAGCGATACGACTCGAACAATGCCGATATGTACGCGGTCAGGTATGACGCCGCCTCCGGCGAGTGGGGCGAGCCGGTCCTGATCTCCGACGATACCGAGGATACTATCGAATGCAATCAAAGCGTCGCCATGGACGAGGCGGGCAACGCCGTCGCGGTCTGGGTGATGCACGTCTCGGGATGGCACCCTTCGGTTTACGCCAACCGTTACGACGCGGTCACCGGTCAGTGGCTTGAAGAGCCTGAGCTGATCGCCCAGGGTGTCGCCGAAGAAATGACCTTCTGCGCGCCCGACGTCGCCGTCGATCCCGAGGGCAACGCCGTCTGCGTCTTCAAGGCAAGAACCTGGTGGGAACACCCCGAGTTTTCCTGGATATCGGGCTATTATCTCGGCAAGATCCACGCCCGGCGTTTCGACGCCGCCTCCAGCACCTGGGGAGACGCGGTCCTCCTCTCCACGCCCGACTCGATGGTTGACGGGTATTACTATGAAGCCTGCCGCCCGGCCGTCGGTATGGACGCCGAAGGCAACGCGATCTGCAGTTTCGTCCAGAGCGCGGGAGTTGATCCCTTCTATATGGTCGAAAAGGAAGTCTTCGCCAACCGCTACGACGCGGCGACCGACAGCTGGGAAGGAATGACCAGGGTATCGCCCGAAATCGGCGGCGGCATCGATAAATACTGCCACAGCGAGTCGGCGGTGAGCCGCAACGGCGACGCGGTTGTGGTCTTCCTCGAAGACGGATCCGGCGGCCGGGTGATGGCGGCCAGGTATGACGGCACGGCCGGCGCCTGGACGGCGCCGGAGGTGATTTCGGACTACGACGCCTGCCGCCCCCGGGTCGCCATCAACGACAGCGGAGCCGCGGCCTGCGCGTTCGTGTTTGACCAGGAGACGGTTATGATGTCGCTCTACCGGCCAGCGACCGGCGAGTGGTCGCCTCCGATGATGGTTTCGACCGACGCCTGTCACGCGGAGGTGGCCATCGACGGCTTCGGCAACGTCTTTGTGGGCTACCAGGTTGACAACCAGGAGGTCTGGGCGTTCCGCTACAGCGAGGCGGAGGGGACCTGGAGCCAGACTTTGATCTCCGATCCCGAGGTCTACTGCTGCCGCCCGCGGGTGGCAGCGGCCGCCAACGGCTGTGCCGCCCTGGCCTACGTCTACGACGCGAACAGCTCCGACGCCGAGGTCCACGCTGCCGTCTACCGCTGACCGGGAAAAGGAGGGAGAACCAGGAGGGGCCCCGATTACCGGGGCCCCTCTTTTTCCCCGCCGCCGATCTCCTTCCGGGATAACATCGGCCGGCCGGCCCGGAAGGGAACACCTCTGCATCCGTTTCGCCGCAAGCTCCGGCGGGAAAAGAAGATGGGGGAATAAGGCGCGATTGACATCACCGGCCACGCCGTCTATAATGCCGGATAATGAAAGGCATCTGGGAAGAATATCGGCGTATTGATTCCGGCGGAAGATCTTTTGACATCCGATTCTGGCAATCCCGGGGAGAACGCGCAATTTTCGAGGCGGTCTCCGCGATGCTGCGCGATTACTTCGCGATCAGGGGGAAGAATGCTGACCAGTTCCGAATTCAAAGAACTGTTGAGTCTTTTCGGAAAGCATAAGGTCCGCTACCTGATAATCGGCGGCTACGCGGTAATGAAATACAGCGAACCGCGTTTCACCAACGATCTGGATATATTGATCTCCGCCGACCCGGATAACGCCCAAGCCGTATACGCGGCGCTGAAAGAATTCGGCGCCCCCCTGACGAATCTCTCCCCGGATGATTTCTCCCGTTCGGGCTACTTTTACCAGATGGGCCGGCCGCCGTTGCGCGTTGACATTATGATGTCGATTCCCGGGATCACGTTTGAAGAAGCCTGGCCGAATCGCGAGCTGGTGGAACTCGACGATCTCAAGTTGTTTTTTATTTCGCGGTCCGACCTGATCCGGGCTAAGGAAGCCGCCGGCGGGCCGCAGGACAAGATCGACGTTGAGAGATTGAGGGAGTCGGCGCGTCTATATGAAACCCGGGATGATCAATAGCCCGCTCCGGATTATCTCCGGAATCGATGCCTGATCAAGTTTGGGTTCTTTTTCAAGGGAGGTGAGCCGGATGACCCCGAACGTCGAATACCGCCGCCGCCAGTTCGGGACGGTGATTGTCGTGACGACGGTCCTGGCCGTCGCGCTGATTGTCGCGCTCTTCGCCGGCTCCGGAAGGTTTTTTGTCCTTCCGGCGGCGGTTCTTGTAATCCTCCTGGCGGTCCTGCTTCTCTTCTTTTCCCTCAAGGTTGAAATCGGCGACGGCGTTCTCCGCTGCGTTTTCGGGATCGGCCTGATCCGGAAGGAGATACCGCTGACGGAGATTGAAAGCGCCCGCCCGGTCTCCAACCCCTGGTATGCCGGCTGGGGGATCCGCTGGCGGCCGGGCCGCTACCTGCTCTGGAACGTCTCCGGCCTGCGCGCGGTGGAGCTGGAGCTGAAGAACGGCGCCCGGTTCCGGATCGGCACCGACGAGCCGGAGGCGCTCGCCCGGGCGATTGAGTCCGCCCGGGCGCAGCGGCGCGAAGGGTGACCTTAGCCGGATTATTCATAATCCGGCTGATGAGCCGTTGATATGGCCAAGGAAGAAGCGCTGATTCCCAAGCACGGAGGCTTTCGGAAGCTCAAGAGCTTTCAATTGGCCCGGCTTATCTTCGACGTGACGGTTCGTTTTTGTGACCGCTACATCGATAAAAAAAGCCGCACCCACGACCAGATGGTTCAGGCCGCCCGGTCCGGAGTTCAGAATATCGGCGAGGGCAGCCAGGCCTCCGGGACATCAAGAAAGTTCGAACTCAAACTTACCAACGTGGCGCCGGCCTACCCTGAGATTGTCGCCAACGCCGCTCTCGTTCTTTTGGCGGTCGTCTGTCCTCTGCTTGACCGCCAGATCGCCGCGCAGGCCGACGCCTTTGAAGCCGAGGGCGGCTTCACCGAGCGCCTCTACCGCGTTCGCTCGGCCCGGCGTTCCCGCCGTGCGCCCGACCGGACCGGGAAAAGACGATGAAATTCCTGCCGCTGGAAATAGGGGGCGAGCGCGTCTATGTCGGCTTTTGGAAGCGAGTGGGCGCGATGCTGATAGACTTCATCGTGTTGAGCCCGCTTATCGTTTTATCCGTTCTTCTCCAGGGCCGGTACAGCCGGAACCTATACCTGATCCTGACGTTGCCGATGACGTTTTTTTTTCGTTGTTCAACGTTTATTTCAACGCGCGTTTCGGGGGAACACCGGGAAAACTGGCGGTTGAGATCAGGATTACCCGTCCGGACGGCTCTCCGATCGGATGGATCGAAGCCTGGAAGCGTTCGGCCGTGGATATCGCCTTTGCCCTGATAAGCAGCGGCATTACGATTTGGGCTCTTATTCACGTCGACCCTGGGGAATACTCATCCATGGGGTTAATCGAACGCTCCTGGTTGCTGCACTCTTACAAACCGTCCTGGAATATTACGGTTAATCGTCTCTCCGAGGTTTGGATATGGAGCGAAATCATAGTGCTGCTCTTCAATCGGCGTAAGCGCGCCCTCCACGATTTCATTGCGGGGACGGTGGTCATTCAGAAAGAATTTGCCGGATTCGCGACCGACGTTACGACTTCCCCAAAAACTGCGAAATTGGGACTTAAAGCGGAGGAAATTATATGACTAGAAGACAGCTCTTGGATCTGGGTCTGAAAGCTTACGGTATTTATCAATTAATTCGTTTTATCAGGGAGGTACCATCACTGTATTTCCTTCTTCGACATGATTTCTCGGAGTTTTTTAGTGCTCAACAGACTCTTCAGGCGCTTTCGATATTCAACGCTGCACTTGCGCTATTCCTGGCGATAACGTTTATTTTTTTCAGCGGAAGGATAGCTGCCTGGTTTTTTCCGAAAGACAAGCCTGTATCCTCTCCGCCTGCCCAACTCCCGCCCGTCCATCGTTCGCTTTCATTATGGATCGTCGTTCTCGGTCTATACTTTTTCGTAACGTCTTTGGGGGACCTGATAAATCATCTTGTCGGAATGTTCACAGCTGCGGATGCCGGTCCGTTTGAGAATCGGGTGATGCGGATGTATATCACCCGTCGGGATCTAATTCCCAGTATCGTGGTGTTTTTCCTTTCGATGTTGCTTGTTTTCCGCAGTCGTGCGGTTGAAAGGTTTATCGGGGGCCACGGGAAAAATGTGCGACCGCCGGGAGCAAAAAATACTTCGGTTGATGATCCGATGGCCGGAAGCTCGAAGGGTGCAGTCATTGATCCTCCCCGGATTGTTTAAACGTGCTGCCGCGGTTCAACATTCCCAATTAAGAGGCGTTAGGTATAGGTTATCGTGGGGGTTCGTTTAGGACTTAGGGTGCCCTCCTCCGCTTGCCCGATAGAGCGGTTACTGCTATATTTGTCCCGAAACATTTTTCCCGCGATTGGCGCTTCCGCCGCCGGCGGAAGAGACATAACCAACGCTTTTGAACGAGCGCCCGAGCAGCTCAAATGAATACTCAACCCGGACTCTTGATCAGGGACGGTATGATCATCGCGCCGGCCGGTCCCACGGTCGCCGACCTGGCGATCGAGGACGGCCGGTTCGCCCGTCTCGGCAAGGGACTGGAGCTCGATGAGGGCAAGGTTATCGAGGCCGCCGGCCTGGTCGTCGCCCCGGGCGCCATCGATCCCCACGTTCACCTCGATCTTCTGACCTTCAGCGGGCAGACCTCTTCCGATGATTTTGCCGGCGGTACCGCCGCCGCTCTCTGGGGAGGGGTGACCACGATCGGCGATTTCGCCTATCCCGCCCCCGGCCAGAGACTGGTCGAAGCTCTGAGACAGCGCCGGAAGCTGGCTAAAAAAGGGGCTTTGACCGATTTCTTCCTTCACGTCGCGATTCTGGAGTCGCCCCCGGATCTTGAAGAGCAGATCGTCGAGTGCTGGGAGGAGGGGGCGAGGACGTTCAAGGTCCATATGAACGACAACCGCTGCGGCCCGGAGTTTCTCGACCGGGTCTGCCGCCGCGTCGCCCGGCTGGGGGGGCTTCTCCTGGTTCACGCCGAGCAGGGCCGGGAGATCGAAAATAACCGCCAGAAGCTCCTGGCCGAGGGCCGGCTTTCAGTTCAAAGCCTCCCCCGGAGCGTTCCTCCCGAACTGGAAGCGGGGGCGATCCGCCAGGTGCTGGCTATCGCCGAAAACCACGGGACCAGGATTTATGTCGTGCACCTCTCCAGCCGGTTGGGACTGGAGGAGATTCGGAAGGCGAAGAGCCGGAAGATCGATGTGGCGGCGGAGGTCTGTATCCAGCACCTGCTTCTGAACGAAGAAGCATACAACCTTCCCGGAGCCCATTACATCGCCTGCTTTCCGCCGTTGCGGACCGACGCCGACCGGGAAGCGCTCTGGGAAGGTTTGGCCGACGGCTCCATCGACACGGTCGCCACCGATCACTGCCCCTTTCTGTGTTCTCAAAAGGATCTCGGCAAGGACGATTTCACCAAGTTGGCGATGGGAATCGCGGGGGTGGAGACGATGGTTCCAATCCTGTGGAGCGAGGGGCGCCGGCGCGGGCTTTCCTATGAACGCCTGGCGGAACTGTCGAGCACGGCTTCCGCCCGGATCTTCGGGTTTTATCCCGCCAAGGGCGCGATCCAGCCGGGAGCCGTCGCCGATCTTTTCATCTACAACCCCGAACGGCGTTTCAAGATCGACTGGAAGAAGCTGCATATGAACTGTGACTTCTCGCCCTACCAGGGGCTGGAAATCGTGGGCTTCCCGGAGCTGACCATAAAGGGAGGGAAGGTGTGGGAAGGATCGAAATGAAACCTGAACACCGACCCGCAAAGTTTCACCGCGGGTTAAAAATATCCGATTTCTAATGTCGAAGGGAAATGTCCTTGTATGGCGATTGCGCTGGGGCGGATAGGGCGAGATTGCTTCGGCCTCCGGCCTCGCAATGACGTATTGTCTCCACCCGTGCCGTATGGAATGTAAGCGATGTTTTCCGACCGTTTAAGAGTGCTTAAGATGATCGTTATCGCCGGCCTGATCGTCGTCCTGGGCTGGTGGGCTCATCGGTCGGTCCGGGATCCGGTCTGGGTGGACTACCTCGCCCGGCCCGAGAAGTATCACGGAAGAACCGTGACCGTGGCGCGGGAGGCGAGAATTGTCTCGGTCGACTCCACCCGCCTGGTGGTGACCCAGCCCGAGGGGAATATCGAGCTTCTCGTCCCTCCCGGATTCGAGCTTCCATCTCTTCCGCCCGGCCGGGATGTTTCGGCGCTGGCCGTATTCGACCGGGACGGTTTCTTCACCCTGGAAGCGATCTCGGCCTCCCCGTTCCGAAAGTGGAAGATAGTCGTCTCCCTGTTGACGGCCCTCGCGGTAGTCCTCTTTCTTTTCTTCTCGATCCGGGTCGGCAAGGGGGGGCTGGCGCTGAAGGAATGAATTGAAAAGTTGGATCCGATTGTTCATAAAAATGAACATCATTGTACGCTTCAATAGAGATTGCTTCGCTCATTGCATTCGCTCGCAATGACCTGTGTCATTGCGAGGAGGCCCGGAAGTCTTCGGGCCGACGAAGCAATCTCATCAGTTGGATAGAATAAACCGGGCTAAACCCCTATAACCTGAACCCCTTTATTTTAAGTCAATGCCCGACCTGGCCACGCATCTTGCCACCGCTTATCTCGCGGGGAGGTTCGTCAAACTTCGCCGCCTGGCGGCCGTCTTCTACCTGGGGGTCCTCCTGCCCGACCTGGTCTCGCGGCCGATTCATATCGTATTTCCCTCCACCTTCTGGATGGCGCAGTCGTTCCACAGCCCGGTGGTGGTATTTCTGTTCTGCTGGTTGATCAGCCTTTTTTTCCGGGCCGACCAGCGGCGCCCGGTCTTTCTGGCGCTGGGGGCGGGCTCGCTTCTACATTTTCTTTTCGACCTCACCCAGCGTCACCTGGTAGCCGGTTACCTGTGGTTTTTTCCCTTCTCGCTTGAGCGTTACTCGATCGGCTGGATCAAGCCCGACGACTACGTCCGCTGGTTGCCGTTGACGCTGCTGGTGACGGTGTCGGTCTTCTTGGCCGGCCGCTTGATGACGGGAAAGGGAGGACTCAAACCGGGGATGGAGAGGAGAGCCGGCGGTTCGTTGCCGGGAGGCCGCCCGCGCTCGGAACAAGTATGAGCGCTTGGAGAAATAGATTGGACTATGAAGATTTCTCCGAAATTTTCATATGACGCCATCGTGATCGGCGGCGGCCCGGCGGGAGCGACGGCCGCCTATTTTATGGCCCGGGCGGGGATCAAAACGGCGCTTCTGGAGAAGGGGGCGCCCGGCCGCCCGAAATGCTGCGGCGGAGGGGTCTCCTCCCGGGTGAAGAAGATCATCGACTTCGATCTCTCTCCCTGCTGGGAGACGGTTGTTCGGGGGGCGGCCTTCAGCTGGAGGGGAGGCGACCGCCGCCGCCTGGAAAGCGGCGAAGAACTGGGATGGTTGACCCGGAGGGAGGTCTTCGACCTTTTCCTCCAGGAAGCGGCCTCCCGCGCCGGCGCGGAGGTCAGGTATGAAGAAAGGCTCTGGGAGCTGGAGCAGGATCGGCACGGGGTGACGGCATTCACCGAGAAGGGTCCTCGCAGGGGTCGCGTGCTGGTGGGCGCCGACGGCGCCGGCAGCGTCACTGCCCGTCGCTTGAACCTTAAAAATCTCGATTCTTTCGGATTCGGCCTGGAGGCGCGGCTGGAGGCGAGCGCCCGGGTTTTGGAAGATCGGAAGGGAATCCTGCATTTTGATTTCGGCGGGCCGTCTGCGGGATACTGCTGGATCTTCCCCCGCCGGGACCATCTCTGCGCGGGCGTGGCCGTCCGCCGCCCGCCATACTCCACCCTTAAAAGGGAGTTGAAGAATTACCTGGACCGGGAAGGCCTGTCGGAAGCCTGGCCACCGTCCTGGCTGCGCGGGGCTTACATCCGGGGAGGGCTGGGCCTGGGGTTTCTCCGCCGCGGCCGCTGCCTGCTGGCCGGCGACGCCGCCGGTCTCTGCGACCAGCTGACCGGGGAGGGGATCTACCCCGCGATCCTCAGCGGACGGCTGGCGGCCGAGGCGGCGGTCGGCTTCCTGGCCGGCGGAAGGCCGCTTTCCGGATACGACCGCTCGGTCAGGGGCCGGTTGCGGAGGGAGCTGGTCTGGGCCAACCTGGTCTCCCGGGCGGTGGATCTTTTTCCCCGGAAAGCCTATGAACTGGTTTTCGGCGAACCGGAACGGGCCCGGAGCCTCTTCGCTCTCAGCTCGGGGCGGACAACCTACGGCCGTCTGCTCCGGGGGCGCCTGCGCTCGCTGGCTGGTTCCGGTTTCCGCCGTCCCCGGGGGACCTGAGACGCCGTTTCCCCTTCCCGCGTCGCCGGACTTCCGAAACCGGCGGGCCAAAAAAGCGGCGCCGCCCGTTCGGGCGGCGCCGCTTCTTATCCGATCGTTGGAGGAGGTTTACCCGGACTCCTCCTTGTTTTCTTTCTCGTCGGCCTTTTCTTCTTTAGCGGGCGGCGCGGCGGCCGAATCGCCGCTCCCCTTCTCCTTTTTGGCGCTCTTCTTGCGGCCGCGCGTCTTCTCCTTTGAAGACGCCTTCGGTTCCGGCTCTTCTTTCTCTTCCTCAAGGCCGGCCAGGCCGAGGTAGGAGAGCGAGCCGGCGACTCCGAAATCGACCACGATATAACCCCAGATCGACATATGGATCAACCACATAACTATGCCGAAGACAAAACCGGCCAGCTTCAGCGTCCAGCGGTCGGCCTTGGGTTCGGTCCAGGCCATTTCGCGATACTCATCCGGCATCGTCGGGAGAAGAATCCGTCTAACCATTCCTGATCCCGGTGCGTACCGAACAAAAGCGGGAAGACTCGCTTCACTGAACGCTTTTATCCCGGGGACGTGCTGAACAAAACCGGGAACGTGTTTCTGAACGAAAGCATACTTCTCCCTCATCACCGCCAGCGACACGTTGCGGCTCCAGTTTATCGCGGCCATAAGCACGAAAAGGGTGACCACAGCCACGATCAGGGCGGTAATAAAGTGACCGGCGAACTTGATGGTGTTTTTACGCAGAAAGTCGATCAGCTCGCTGACCGGTCCTTCCCGGCCGATCGCGATCAGGATGGGCAGGATCATTCCTCCGAATAGCAGCACCAGCAGCGTGGCCACGGCCCCGATGCCGATGGGGAAGGTGAAGACCGGCGAGAACATCCAGCCGAGTTCCCCGATGAAGGGGATCTTCCCGATCAGGTCGATGATGACGTGGAAGATCCACAATCCGGCCAGGATGGCGAAGATCTTCAAAGGTGAGGTGAGGA
>PUNC01000026.1 GCA_003551625.1 PVC group bacterium
AAAGTAGAGAATAGAGAATCGACCGCAATCTCGCAGTTTCCGGTCTCGCAATCTTCGATTGCTCGACTTTCTATTGCTCGATTGCTCTATCAAGGCCGCTCTCCGAGCGGCCTTGATGGAGGCGGGGGGAGTCGAACCCCCGTCCTGAAACAGATCCCTCCGGGCTTCTACAGGCTTAGTCTGCCTTTTGAATTCGTCCCGACCGGCTCCGGCAAACAGGATCCGGCCGCGACTAACCACCACGAATGAATCTCGCCTCTCCCCCCGGCGGTCCGGGTTCGAGGCCAGCCTGCTCTCGTGCGCCCTTATCCGCCCCGCAGGCTGGACGGACAGGACGTGACGGCTTTAAGCCGCCAGTGCGAACTGCTCGTTGGCAGTTGTGTTTTTGCCAGGTGTTTTACCCCACGCGAGCGCGGAGTCCCTTTCGGGAAGAGGCCTCCCGGCAACCTCTGCCTGCAGCACCGGCTTCACTGATCCAGTCGAGACCGTGTCGCCCCCTTCATACTTACGAGTAGGTGCGCTTAAAATTTCAAAGATCGCGGCGGGGCGGATCCAGTTCGTTCCCCGCGCTTCCCGTGCCGGAAAACGGGGTTTTCGCGTTTCCGGCCCGTCATTTATTATTAACACAGGCATCGAGAATTTGCCAGGCGTCTTTCTTGCGGGAAAACAATTTTTGGGTGACTTTTACCATCAACGGCATTAACTTTAGATTACCCCTTAATTATTCGAAAACCGGCGATTTTTATGATTAATTATAAATAATCCAGACCAATGGTGATCGACCCGTGACAATGCCTGACAAAACCGCCGCCCGGCCGGCCCCAACAACCAGAAAGATCCGCTTCGCGGTCATCGGTTACGGCAATATCGGCGCCGCCGCGGTCCGCCTGCGCCGTTTCTTTCCGGATCTTGAGCTGGTCGGGGTTTTTACCCGCCGCCCCCTGGAGAAGGTCAAGGGGGTTCCCCGCGGGGTGAAGGTTCATCCCGTCAAGGAAGCCCCCCGGTTCAAGAACCGGATCGAGGTGGCGCTTCTGTGCGGCGGCTCGGCTACCGACCTGCCCGAACAGGGGCCGCGTTTCGCTTCGCTTTTCAACACCGTGGACAGTTTCGACACCCACGCCCTGATCGGAGCATATTTCAAGGAGATGGACCGGAACAGCCGGGCGGCGAGGAAGACGGCGGTGATCTCCACCGGCTGGGACCCCGGCCTCTTCTCGCTGGAGAGGGTCTTCCACGAATCCATCCTTCCCGCGGGGGTCTCCTACACCTTCTGGGGCCCGGGCGTGAGCCAGGGGCATTCCGACGCCGCCCGCCGGGTTCCGGGCGTGGCCGACGCGCGTGCCTATACCGTGCCGGTGGCCAGCGTCTTCAAGCAGATCAAGCGGGGAGGAATGATCCGCCCCTCGGCCCGCCGGCAGCATATCCGGGTCTGTTACGTGGTTCCCCGGCGCGGCGCCGACCGGCGGGAGATCGAGGAAGCGATCAAGAAGATGCCCAACTATTTCCTCGGATACGAAACTACGGTGACCTTCATCTCCCGGGAAGAGATGAAGGCCAAGCATTCCCGGCTGCCTCACGGCGGGACCGTCTTGAGGTCCGGAAAAACCATCGGCGGTCGCCGGCATCTTATGGAGTTCGTGCTTCAGCTCGACAGCAACCCCGAGTTCACCGCCTCCGTAATGCTCGCTTACGCCCGCGCGGCTTCCCGCCTCAACCGGGAAGGCGTCTTCGGCGCGAAAACCGTCCTCGACATCGCTCCCGCCTATCTTTCCGCCCGCCCAAGAGAGGAGCTGCTGGAGGAGCTGGTTTGAAGGATGACCTTTTCAACGGGAAGAACGGCTCCGCCCGCCGGTATGAGCTCTAAACGGTTGGTCGGGATATTCCGTCCGGCTCCAATCGCCGGGGTTCTGTTTCTTTTCGTCCCGCTCTTTTTGGCGGCGGCTTGCGGCCGTTCCCGGCCGCCGGACCTGACCATAATCCATACCAACGATCTCAAGGGGTATATCCTGCCGGTTCAGGTTCGGGGCTGGAACGCCCGCACCGGGGGATACGCGGTCTTCGCCTCCTGGGTGGAAGAGGTCCGGGCCGAGAATCGCGGGCGGGGGGTTCCCACCCTGCTCCTGGATTCCGGGAACATCTTTTACGGAACCCCGGAAGGTCATTTCCGGAAAGGCGAGGCGGTGGTGGACCTGATGAACCGGGTCGGTTACGACGCGACGGCGATCGGCGCCGGCGACTTTGAGTTCGGTTACCTCAACCTGGTCCGGCTTTCCGGCCGGGCGGATTTCCCGTTTCTGGCCGCCAACGTGCATCGCCGGGGTTCGGCCGCGCCGGCGGACTTCGCCCAGGCCTGCCTGGTCCGGGAGGTGAACGGCGTTCGGGTCGGTCTTTTCGGGCTGACGACGGGGAGGATGGAGAGAGACCTGCTTCCCGGCGATCTCGACCGGCTCGACTTCAGGGAACCGGCCTCGGCGGCCAGGGAGTGCGTGGAGAGCTTGCGCGCCCGGGGTGCCGACCTGGTGGTCGCCTTGAGCCGCCTGGGGTTGGAAGAGAATCTGGCCCTGGCCCGACGGGTTGAAGGGATTGACGTTATCATCGGCGGCCACGGAAGCCGGACCTTGAGACGGCCGGTCCGAAAGCCGGGCGGCGGGACCCTGGTTTATCAACTGGAGGGTTACGGGCGTTCCGCCGGGCGGATCGATCTCTGGCTGGGAGACGGCGCCGACCGGGTCCGCCGCCATCGCTACGAGGTTTTCGTCAACCAGGAACGGAGCCGCCCGCATCAACTTGAGATCGACTCCCACCTGGCGGAGATCAGGAGAAAGACGGGAGGCGATTGGGACCGGGTTCTCGGCCTCGCGCTCCAGAATGTGACTTCAAAAAAAGACGGAGAAAGTCCGCTGGGAAACCTGGTTGCCGACGCCATCCGCCGGAGCGCGGCGGTGGAGGTGGCCTTTCACGATCCCGGAGCCGTCAAGGCGCCGCTGCTGGAGGGCAATATCGTCCGCCGCGACGTGTTTCACGTTCTTCCCGAAAACCGGGTGATCGTGGCGATGGATGTCAAGGGTTCCGCTATCAGGCGGATCCTGGAGGAAAGCCTCGATCCCGCCACGCCCTTTCTTCAGGTCTCCGGCCTCACGGCCCGCTACGATCCCTCCCTGGCCGCGGGGGAACGGCTCCTTGGCGTCGAGATCGGCGCCTCGCCGCTCGAGGATGAAAGCTATTACCGGGTCGCGGTAACGGATGCCCTGGCGATGAACCCGGTCTTCTCCGGTATCCTGCGGGAAGGAATAAACTGGCGGATGACCGGTCTGCTGGTCCGGGAGGCGCTGGCCGATCTGATCGGCAGCCGGGAGCCGATCTTCTTCGGGACCTTCCGGCCCACCCGGATGGTCCGGGCCGGCGGTCAACGTTCAAGGCAGGCCGGGAAATGAGAACATACCGAAGAGCCGATGCCGGGAGAAGAAGGCCGGCCGGTTTGATCCGGGCGGGGTCTTTGCTTCTCCCGGGGTTGTTGCTTTTCGTTTCCGCCGTCTCCGGGTCGGTGATCCGCGGGCCTTCCGGGGCGGCCGTGACCCGGGTCCGGCGTCATCAGGGCGAGCTTTACATCCCGTTCTCGGCCGTGGTTGAAGCTTACGGGCTTTATCGCTACGAGATCGCGGACCCCGGCTATGTCTTTTCCTCCCGTTTCTGCCGGCTGGCCCTGGCGCCGTCCAGCCGGGAGGTCGAGATAAACGGCGAACGGGTCCTTCTCGACGCTCCGGTGGAGAAGATCGACGGCCAGCTTTTCGTTCCGCTCTATCTCGCGATCCGGGCGATGGCGGAAAGAATTTCGCCCGAACCACCCCCGCCGCCGATTCCGGGGACCGGGATATCCGGCCGCCTGGTGGTCGTCGATCCCGGCCACGGGGGAAGGGATACCGGAGCGATCGGGGCGGGGGGAACGGAAGAAAAAGAGGTGGTCTTAAGCATCGCGCGCCGGGTCAGGTCCCTGCTGGAGATCCGGGGTTACGAAGTGGTGATGACCCGCGACCGGGACGAATACATCCCCCTCCCGGTCCGGGTGATGACCGCCAACCAGGCGGGGGGAGATCTTTTCGTGAGCATTCATTCCAACGCCGCCGAGAATCTCGGGGCGCGGGGTCCGGAGACATTCTATTATTCTTCGGCCTCCGATCGTTTCGCCGCCGAACTCGCCCGCCTGGAAAATCTCGCCGCCGCCGCCGACGATCTTTCCGGCCCCGGGGAATGGTCCCGGGCCGCTTCTCCCCTTCCTTCCGGCCGGATCGGGGAGAGCCGGAGGCTGGCGGGAGAGGTTCAAAAAAGGCTGGCCGGCTTGAGCCCCGAAAACGACCGCGGGGTGAGAACGGCCGAGTTCTTCGTTCTCCGGCACACTCAAATGCCCGCGATCCTGGTGGAGGCCGGGTTTCTGACCAACCGGATCGAGGAGGACCTGCTGGCGGACCTGGAATACCAGGAACGGATCGCCGAGGCGATCGCCGCCGGAATCGATATCTACTTTCAATGAGAGGGTCAGTCCGTGCATATATGCAAAACCGGCAGGGGAGCAACCAGGAGGGCCGACGATGTTTAACGTGGGAGTGGAGATAAGCTTCAGCGCGGCGCATTGTCACGGCGGCGCCGACGCCGATTGCGCCCGGATTCACGGGCATAACTATCGCGTCGAAGTGGTGGCGGAATCCGGACGGCTACGCTCGGGTATGGTGGCGGACTTCCGCCTTCTGCGCGCCGCCGCCCTGGAGGTGGTGAAAACCTGGGACCACCGCCTGCTCAACGAACTGGAAGAGTTCCGCCGCCGGGAGCCGACCACCGAAGAGATCGCCCGCCGGTTCTGCCAGCGCCTGGCGAAACTGCTGAAAGGCAAGCCGTTCCGAATCCGGGAGATCAGGGTCTGGGAGACCGAGAAGTGTTGGGCCTCTTACCGGCCGTGATCGTCACTGACGTGAAGGAGTTGGCGCGAGATAGCGAGATGAGAGAAGTGCGGGTGGAAAGAATAACCGAAGCGGTGGCCGAGCTTTGCGGACGGGCCAACCTGGAGGCCGATCCGCGCCTTCTTGAGCTGGTCCGGAAGCGCCGGCGGGAGGCGAAAGACCGGACGGCCCGGGCGGTCCTGGGAATGATCCTGAAAAACGCCGCCGCCGCCCGCGAGGAGCGGCTCCCGCTCTGCCAGGATACCGGGATGGTCGTGGTCTGGCTCGACCTCGGGCGGGAAGTTCGCCTCACCGGAGGGGAACTGGAAGAGGCCGTCAACGAGGGGGTCCGCCGTTCGTGGCGGGAGAACTACTTCCGCCCTTCGGTAGTCCGGGACCCGCTCGCGCGCGGAAACACGGGGGACAATACCCCGGCCGTCATTCATACCCGGATCGTTCCGGGAAGCGGCCTGCGGGTCCGGGTCGGCCCCAAAGGGTTCGGCAGCGAGAACGCCGCCGCCGCGGCGATGCTCCCTCCCGGAGCGGGCGCCTCCGGGGTGGCGAAGTTCGTGGTGGAGAGAGTCGAGGCCGTCGGCGCCAACGCCTGCCCGCCCCTGGTGATCGGGGTCGGGGTGGGGGGGACCCTGGAGAAGGCGGCGCTCCTGGCCCGCGAAGCCCTGCTGCTGCCGCTTGACTACCGCAACCCCTCGGCCCGGCTGCGAAAGCTGGAAAAAAACATACTTGACCGGGTTAACCGGCTCGGGATCGGGCCCCAGGGGTTGGGAGGGGCTCCGACCGCCCTGGCGGTCCGGGCGCTCTCATATCCCACCCATATCGCCGGCCTGCCGGCGGCGGTCAACTTAAGCTGCCACGTTTACCGGCACCGGGAAAAGCGGCTGTAAGCCGGATTATTTACGGCCGGGACGAGGTTACTGACGGCCGGCCCGCGGCATAAGCGAGAGTGTTGCCGGCTGATACGCCGTCGGCTTGAAAAATGGTTATGACGAAGAAGATCGGATCTCCGCTTTTGAAAAAGGACGCCGTGAAATTGCGCGCCGGCGACCGACTCCTGATCTCCGGGGAGCTTTTGGCCGTCCGGGACGCTTCACTCCGCAAGATATTCTCGGCAAAATCCGGCCCCGCCCGGATCTTCCGCGGGAAAACGGTCTTCTTCGCCGGACCCGCCCCGGCGCCGCCGGGGAAGGCCAGCGGCTCGATCGGGCCGACCACCACCGCCCGGATGACGGAATACCTGCCCGGCCTGATCCGGGCCGGGGCGCGGGCGTTGATCGGGAAGGGAGACCTGTCCCCTCAAGCGAAACGGCTCCTGGTCGAGGCGTCGGTTCCTTACCTGGTCGCGGTGGGCGGAGCGGCGGCGTTGCTGGCCCGGACCGTCGTCTCCTCCCGGATCGCCGCCTTTCCCGAACTGGGGCCCGAGGCCGTAAGAAGGATCCGGGTGCGCGATTTTCCCGCGTTCACCGCGCTGGATTCGCGCGGCGGCTCTCTCTTCGCTCGACGGGCCGGGAGATAGGCGCTCCCGTCGGGATTTCCTTGCGGCAAGGCCATTGCGGGGAAGACCTTGTTCCGGGGGCTTGGCAGCCCTGAAGGGCTGCACTACGAGCCCTGAAGGGCTGCGCCGCGTACGCAGAAAGAACGATGGAGGTGAAACAATGACCAGAAACAGAATATCGTGGCTGGGACACGCTTCAGTCCGGATCGAAGGGGTCAAGACGGTCTATATCGATCCCTGGAAGCTCGGCGGGGATAATCCTTCCGCCGATATCGTGTTGATCACCCATTCGCACTACGATCACTGTTCACCGGAGGACGTGGAGAAGATCCGGGGAGAGGAGACCAGGATCTTCGCTCCCGCCGATTGCCGGGAACTGGAGCGGTTCTCATTCACCCCCGTCCGGCCCGGGTGGAGAACCAAGGTCGGGGAGGTGAGCCTGGAGGCGGTGCCGGCCTACAACCTGGACAAGCAGTTTCATCCCCGTTCCAACGACTGGGTGGGATACGTGGTGGAGATGGCCGGGGAGCGGATCTACTTGTGCGGGGACACCGACGCCGTCCCCGAGCTGACCGCCGTAAAAGCCGACGTGGTGGTGATCCCGGTCGGAGGGACCTTCACGATGACCGCCGAACAGGCAGCCGAAGCGGTCAACCGGATCGGGCCGTCACTGGCGATCCCGATCCACTTCGGCGACGTGGTGGGGAGCCGGTCCGACGCCGAAAAATTCAAGGAACTCTGCCGTGTTCCCGTGGAGATTCTTCCGGTCGCCACCAAATAATGCTAAAATATAAAATAGTTAAAAACTAAAGCCGAGTTGGAAGGAGGAGATATGAAATATAAAACTATGGGCGTCGCGATTGTAGTTCTGGTCGCGATCGCGCTCTTCGCCCGGGCCGATAACGATCCGGCCGCCGAGATCGAGCGGCTGATCCCGCGGCTGGGCGGCTGGGACCGCGCGGCTTCCCGCGCCGCCGCCGACGAGCTTTACCGCATCGGGGAGGCGGCGGTTCCCGCCCTGATCGAGGCCCTGAAAGATTCCGATCCGGGAGTGAGGAGCAACGCCGCCCGGGTTCTCGGCGACCTCCACGTCGAGGAGGCGATCTCTCCGATGGGGGAGTTGATCGATGACGACCAGAGGTGGGTGGCTCGTTCCGCGGTCTACTCTCTCGGCAACAGCCAGCTCAAGTCGGCGATACCATATCTGGAGAAGGCCCTCGGCCATTTCGACGCCTCGGTTCGGGAAGCGGCGCTGATCGGGCTGGGAAACCTCGAGGCCGACTCCTCCATTCCGGAGATAGCGCGGCTGATGCTTAACGACCGCGACCAATACGTGCGCTGGCGGGCGATGACCACGATTCGGCGGCTCGACCCCGGCGCCGAGGTCGATTTTATGACCGAGACCCTTCCGGATCCCGAAGCGCCGATCGCCGCTCGCAGGAACGCGGCCACCCTTCTGGGGGAAGTGAGAGCCGCCGAAGCCCTGCCCTTGCTGGTCAAGACCTTCAACAGCACGGACGAGGGCTTGCGCTGGCGGGCGATCGAGGCGGCCGGCCGGATCGGCGATCCGGCGGTGGTCGGCGACGTGATCGAGAAACTTGCCGATCCCAGCCCTACCGTCCGCCACTACGCCATCGGTGTTCTCGGCCGTCTCGGCGAGGAAGCCGCGGTGGAGCCCCTGTCCGAACTGGTTACCGACGCCAACCCCCACATCCGGCGCAACGCGATCCGTTCCCTGGGGAGGATCGGGGGCGGTGAAGCCGCCGACGCGGTCAAGCAGGCCCTCGCCGACAATCTCCACCACGCCCGGATCCTGGCGGTGGAGACTCTGGTCGATCTGCGGGCCCGGCAGCATCTCGAGGCGATCAAGGGATTGGCCGCCGACCCGTTTCCGGCGGTCCGCTCCGCGGTGATGCACGCTCTCGGCGAACTGGGGGGGGAAGATGAGATTGCCGCCGTGAAAGCGGGGCTGGAAGACGCCAACCAGTGGGTCAAGGAGGAGGCCCGGCGGGCCCTGGAAAAAATCCGGCCCGAATCCTGACCGCGCCCGCGGTTCAGCGTTTCCCGCCGGCCGCCGTCACCTTCAGGATCTCCTCCGGCATTCTGAATCCGCTTTGAAACAAGTAGGGTGTTGATTTCCCGCCCGCCGGTATGGGATACTTGAACAGCGATGACTGCTCCGATTTTTCGAAATTCAATCCTTTTCCCGGCGCTGGTCTTCATCTTTTCGTCGGCGCTTCTTTCGTGCCGCCCCCCGGACGAGGCGCGCCGGATCGAGAGAGATCGCCGTCGCCGCCTGGAGGAGATGGCCGAGGAGCATCGGGCTCAGATTATGGCGGATCCGGCCAACAAGGTCGCCTACAGCAACCTGGGCGTAGTTTACGCCGAGCTGGACAATCTCCCGGCGGCGATCGAGGCCTTTGAAAGCGCGATCGAGATCGATCCCGAATACGCCGAGGCCTATAATAATCTCGGGGCGGCCTATACCCGCGCCAATGACCCCGTCAACGCGCTGGCCAATTTCGAGAAGGCGGCCGAGCTGTCCCCCGATTATGTCGACGCCTGGTTCAATATGGGGGTGATCGGGCTGGAACTGGAGGATCACGAGAAGGCCGCGCGGGCCTTCAAGCGGGTATTGGAGTTGAATCCGGGAGACGCCGACGCCGTCTTCAACCTGGCAATGGCTCACCTGAGGCTGGAGGAGCTTGACGCCGCCTGGGAGCGGTTCGAACAGCTCCAGGAACTCAACCCCCGGCTCGCCTCCCAGCTTTTCGGGCGGTTGGCCGGAGCCGCCGTCCGACCCAGTCCCCGGGCTACCCTTCCTCCGCTGTTGCCGGGGGCCGAATAGATGAGGTTCGCCGTACCGCGTCTTCGTTTGGCCTCCGCGGCCGCGCTCGGTTTGTTCCTGCTGTTTGGCCCCGACCGAGGGCTTCGCGCCGACGCCCCCGCCGCTCCGGAAGATTTGAACCGTCAGGCTTTCCAACTGGCGCGGGAAGGAGAAAGGCTGGCCCGCGCGGGAGAGGAGATGGCAGCCTGGGAAAAATATTCCGCGGCGGCGGAAATGATGGAACAAATCGCGCGCGAGGACCCGGCCTGGAATCCCGTTCTGGTCGCGTCCCGGCGGGAGGAATACCGTATCCGGGCCGCCGCGCTCGGAGAGTTGGCTTTCCGCCTTCCGGAAGGTTATGTCCGGGTGCAGCCCGCGATGACCCGCCTGGGCACCCGTCCCGCCCTGGGCCGGGTGCTGGCCGACCAGGTGCGGATCGCCGGCGAAGGGAAGTTTTCGGTCGTCGGCTACACGGTGGAACTGGCGGAGGTGGCATCTCTGCTGGGGGCGCGTTGCAACTGCCCGGATTTTGTCGTTCGCGGCGCGGTCGAAGATTACGCCTGCCGCCATATCTGGGCGGTGGCCTATTCCCGGCGGCTGCTGGAAAGAACCGATTGAACCGTCTTTTTCCAATGGTTCCGTGTTTTTATCGCGAATCGGCGGTCTGCCGCCGGGCTAATCCCCCCCCTGTCGGTTGTCGGCGCCGGATCAGGCCTGCCCGGTTTTAATTATGAGCCGCGTCAAGATCCTTCCCGATGAAGTGGTCAATCAGATCGCCGCGGGCGAGGTGGTGGAACGGCCGGCTTCGGTGGTCAAGGAACTGCTGGAGAACGCCCTGGACGCCGGCGCCCGTTCGGTGAAGGTGATCGTAAAGGGAGCCGGGGTAAAGCTGATTCGGGTGGAGGACGATGGGGAGGGTATGAACCGAGAGGATCTCCTCCTGGCCCTGGAGAGACATTCCACCAGCAAGCTTGAGAAAGCGTCGGACCTGGAAAGGGTGACCACTTTCGGGTTTCGCGGCGAGGCTTTGCCCAGCATCGCCGCGGTCTCCGAGATGGAGATCACGACCCGGCGATCCGACGAACTCGGCGGCCTCCGGGTGACCCTTTCCGGCGGAGTCATCCGGGAGCTGGCCGAGACCGGGTCCCCGACGGGGACCGTGGTGGAGGTCAAGAGGCTTTTTTTCAACACCCCCCCGCGGCGGAAGTTCCTCAAGTCCCCCCCCACGGAGAGCGGGCACATCTTCCGGGAGACGGCGGCCCGCGCCCTGGCGTATCCGGAGACGGCCTTTCTGCTGCGGGAAGAAGACCGGGACGTTTTCAGCCTGCCGGCGGAGGCCGGACTGGCCGAACGGCTCGCCGGGCTGCGCGGGGGAGAAGCGGCCGCGTCCTTCCTCCCCGTCTCGGCCCGGTCCGGGGGATTGGCCGTCTCCGGGCTGGTCTCCCCCCCGGAAGTCTCCGTCGGATACCGCGGCCACCTATACTTGTTCGTCAACCGGCGTCCGGTCACCGATCGGGTGATCTTCTCCGCGGTAATGAAGGCTTTCTCCGTCCGCCTGTCCCGGGGGCGGTATCCTTCCGGGGCCGTTTTCGTGGAAGCGGAACCGGGGCTGGTGGACTTCAACGTTCATCCGGCAAAGAAAGAGGTTAAGTTCAGCCGGCCGACGAAGGTTCACGACTTGGTGAAGGAAGCGGTGGAGACCGCCCTCCGGGGGGCCCCGCCCGCCCGACCTTTCTACCCGCTTTCCTCGCTCGACGGGACGCCTGCCGTTCGCGAACCGGCCCCGCTCTCCCCGGCCCAGAGCGAACTGGAGCTTCCGGATTCCGGCGACCGGCCATCCCGGCCGCTGGCTCCGACCGACCGGATCCTGGGGCAGCTCCGGGGCAGTTACCTGGTGGTCGAGACCGTCGAAGGCGTGCTGATCGTCGATCAGCACGCCGCCCACGAAAGAATTCTCTACGAGGAGTTTCGCCGAGGATTGCTTGACGCCCCTCCGGACAAGCAGGCCCTCCTCAACCCGATCGCCATCGAGCTCGACCCGGTCGACGCCCCGGAGCTGGCGGCGAGAATACCGCTTCTGCGGTCGTTGGGGATAGAGCTGGAACCGTTCGGGCGGAACACCTTCACGGTCACCGCCCTTCCCGCTTTTCTCGGCACCCGGGTCCGCCGGGAGATCGTCGCCGATTTCCTGGCGGGTCTGGGCGAATGGGGCGGTGGCGGCCCCGAACCCCGGGAGGGGGCGGTCAAGTCCCTGGCCTGCCGGGAAGCGGTCAAGGCCCGGCAGAACCTCTCCGCTCCGGCCGGGGCGGCGCTCTGGGAGAGGCTGCGACGCTGCGAAGATCCTTCGATCTGCCCCCACGGCCGGCCGGTTGCCCTGAAACTCGGCTGGGAGGAGATCGAGCGAAGATTCGGGAGAAGATGACCCGGCCGACCGCCGTCATCCTGGGGCCGACCGCCGTCGGCAAGACCGGTTCCGCGCTCCTTCTCGCCGAGAGGATCGGCGCCGAGATAGTCTCCGCCGACGCCTTTCAGGTTTACCGGGGGATGGATATCGCCACCGCCAAGCCCTCGGCGGAAGAGCGGCGGCGGGTCCGGCACCACCTCCTCGACATTCTCGACCTGAACGAGGGCTACAGCGCGGCCCGTTTCCGGCGGGACGCCCTGGCGGCGATCGCGGAGATCGAAGCGCGTTCCCGCGCCGTCCTGGTGGTGGGCGGTTCGGGCCTTTACCTCAGGGTCCTGGCCGAAGGGATATTCGACGCCCCCGCCGCGGCCACCGATCCGGCGCTTCGCCGCCGATTGGCGGAGAAGGAGGCCGAAGAGGGACCGGGGGCCCTGCATCGCTTGCTGCGGGAATCCGACCCGGCCGCCGCCGGCCGAATCCACCCCCGGGACCTCAAACGGCTGATCCGCGCCCTGGAGGTATTTATTCTCACCGGGCGACCGATCTCCGGCTGGCAGCGGCAATGGGCCGATCGCGGCGGCCGCCGGCCCCCGAACGGGCGGGTTTATTTAAAACTGGGCCTGCGGCGTCGGCGGGAAGATCTCGCCTTCCGGATAGCCTCCCGCGTCCGCCGGATGCTCGAAGCCGGCCTGGTCGAGGAGACTCGCCGGCTGCTGGCCGCCGGGGCCGGCCGGAACCGGGTCGCCTGGAAGGCGCTCGGTTACCGGGAGATCGAATCGCATCTCAGGGGCGAATGCGGACGGGCGGAGGCGGCCGAGCGCCTGGCGGCGAATACCCGTCGCTACGCCCGACGGCAGATGACCTGGTTCCGCCGGGACCGGGAAATCCGCTGGGTCGACCTCGAGCCGGAAGAAGGCGACGAGCCGGCGGCGGAGAAGCTTTTTGTCGCGATGCAAGAGACGGCCCTTAACGACGCGACCGATCGGGCCGATTAAAAAAAGACGGTTCTCCTCCAGATTATGTGGGTGGAAAACGAATCAAATATGAGGATTCAAGTTAAGCCCCTTTAAACCACACTAAACCGAAGAGAACCATAGAATACTATAGGTTGAAATCGTTATGCCCAGCGCCGATGACGGCAGAATGATCGATCTTCGCCGGGAGGAAGACCGCCGGGAGAGGGCCTGGCTGGTCGCCCTGGAGACGGGGCGAAAAAAAGATTGGCGAACCGAGGATTCGCTCGATGAACTCGCCCTGCTGGCCAAGACCGCCGGTGCCGAAGTGGCCGGCCGCACCGTCTGTCGCCGCCGGGCCCCCCACGCGGCGACTTTTATCGGGAAGGGGAAGGCGGCGGAGATCGCCGCCGCCGGCCGGGAAAACGGTGCCGACCTGGCTATCTTCGACGACGATCTCTCGCCGGCCCAGCTTCGGAACCTGCAGGATCTGACCGGGTTCAAAATCGTCGACCGGACCGAACTGGTGCTCGATATTTTCGCCCGCCGCGCCCGCACCAGCGAGGCCAAGCTCCAGATCGAGATGGCCCAGTTGCAGTATCTCCTGCCCCGGTTGGCGGGGAAGGGGGTCCAGCTCTCCCGTCTCGGCGGTGGGATCGGCACCCGCGGGCCGGGAGAGACCAAGCTGGAGGTGGATCGCCGACGGATCCGGGACAAGATCCATCAACTCAAGGGCGAGCTGGAAGGGGTCCGACGGCAGCGGCGGGTTCAGCGGGGACAACGGCTTGCCGCCGGCATCCCCGTCGTCTCCATCATCGGATACACCAACTCGGGCAAATCCACGCTTTTCAACGCCCTGACCTCATCGGCGTCGCTGGTCGAAGATAAGCTTTTCGCCACCCTGGATCCGGCCACCCGAAAGGCGCTTCTGCCTTCGGGCCGGGAAGCGCTCTTCAACGATACGGTGGGTTTTATTCAAAAGCTTCCCCACCACCTGGTGGATTCCTTCCGGGCCACCCTGGAAGAGGTCCTGCAGGCCGATCTGCTGCTGCTGGTGATGGACGCGTCCGGGAAGGCATTCTGGGAGCGGAAGCAGGCGGTGGAGAACGTGCTGGCCGAACTGGGGTCGTCATCCATCCCGCGGCTGAACGTGCTGAACAAGATCGACCTGGTCCCCGACGAGTTTCTGGTCGGGGAACTATCCGGACGGCTGGGAGAAACCGTCGCCATCTCGGCCCGGGAGGGTATCGGGTTGGAAGAACTCCTCGAACGCGTGGATCACCTGCTTTCGTTTTCCCTGACGAGTTACCGGTTGCTTATTCCACAGAGCCGTCCGGATCTGATAGCTTTTCTCCACCAGAAGGGGAAGATCGTCCGGATCGATTATCACCGGGAAGTGGTCTACGTGGAGGCCCTGCTCACGCCCCCGGCCGCGGCCCGCTTCAAGGACTACGTTATCGAAGAGTGAAGGCGAAATAATTGGTTGTTATCCACCGGGGGATGATATAAATTAACCCAAACTGTGTCCGCCTCTCTTCAGCCCGTCCGGAGAGGGGGCGGCCGCCGTGAGATTACAAGCTACCGGAGGCAGATATGCTTTTCGACCGCATTCTCGGTATGTTCTCTTCGGATATGGGGATCGACCTGGGGACCGCCAGCACCCTGGTCTTCGTCAAGGGCCAGGGGATTGTTCTCAACGAACCTTCAGTGGTCGCGATCCAGAGGGGCACCAACAACGTCCTGGCCGTGGGTGAGGAGGCCAAGAATATGCTGGGGAGAACCCCCGGCAGCATCGTGGCCATCCGTCCCCTCAAGGACGGCGTGATCGCCGATTTCGAGATCACCGAAAGTATGCTTCGTTACTTCATCACTAAGGTCCACAACCGCAAAGCGCTGGTGCGGCCGAGGATCGTGGTGGCGATTCCTTCGGGGATCACTGAAGTGGAGAAAAGGGCGGTCAAGGACAGCGCCGAACACGCCGGCGCCCGCGAGGTATACCTGATCGAGGAGCCGATGGCGGCGGCGATCGGAGTGGGCCTTCCGGTCCAGGAAGCCGCGGGCAATATGGTGGTCGATATCGGTGGGGGGACTTCCGAAGTGGCGATCATCTCCCTGGCGGGCGTCGTCTTCAGCCGCAGCGTCCGGATCGGCGGCGACGAGATGCACGAATCGATCATCCAGTACCTGAAAAGAACCTACAATCTCCTGATCGGTCCCCGGACGGCGGAGATGATCAAGATCAACATCGGTTCGGCCTACCCCCTGGAAGAGGAACTGACCCTGGATGTCAAGGGACGCGATCTGGTGGCGGGTCTTCCCAAGACCATGACCATCAACTCCGAAGAGGTCCGGGAAGCGATGGCCGAGCCGGTTTCTTCCATCGTCGACGCGGTTCGGGTGAGCCTGGAGCGCTGCCCTCCCGAACTTTCCGCCGACTTGGTCGATCGGGGAATGGTTCTGGCCGGTGGCGGATCGTTGCTTCGCGGAGTCGACAAGCTGCTCGCCGAGGAGACCGGACTGCCGGTCCAGGTGGCGGACGATCCGATTTCCGCCGTGGCGCTGGGAACCGGTAAGGTTCTCGAAGAACTTCGCTTCCTGCGCCGGATCGTGATCTCCGATCGTTCTTCCCTCTAAGACGGGGCGGTTGTTATGAGGAGGATGGTTGTCGTCGGTATGGTTGTTCTCCTTCTCGTCCTGGTCTTCAGCCTTCCGTTCAAGTACACCTCCGCCGTCAGGACGACGATCTTTCGGGCGCTGGGCCCGGCCCAGTCGGTAGTCGAGACGATGGCAAGGAACCTGGGCGCCGTCGCGGAAGGCTACGGGCGCCTGATCGCCGCCGCCGAGCGGGAACGGGAACTGGCCGAAAGAGTCATCGAGCTGGAACGGGAGGTCGTCCGGTTGCGGGAATTCGAGCGGGAGACCGAGGAGTTGCGCTCGCTGCTCGACTTCCGCCGGCAGGTGCCGGTTCCCAGCGTCGCCGCGCGGGTGATCGGCCGCGATGTTCAACACTGGTATCAGAGCATCGTGATCGACCGGGGCGCCGCTCACGGAGTGACCGCCGATTCCCCGGTGGTCTCCGCCCGCGGAGTAGTAGGAAGGGTGGTGGAGGTTTCCTCCTCGACCAGCCGGGTGCTTCTGATCGTCGATCCCGACAGCAGGGTGGGGGGCGTTATCCAGGCCAGCCGGCTGGGGGGGATTGTCGAGGGTTTGGGCCGGGGAGGCTGTCGGATCACCTACCTTCCCCGCCGGGGTGAAATCAACCTGGGAGAAGAAGTGGTGACCTCCGGACTGGGAAGGATTTATCCTCCCGGTCTCTTGATCGGCACCATCACCTCGGTGTATCTTGATGAACACGGGCTTTACCAGTACGCGGACCTTGAACCAGCGGCCGATTTCGACCGCCTGGAACACGTGATCGTCCTGGCGCCGGTGGAATGATGAGGAGGGATTATCGCAGCCCCATTCAACGGTTCGAGATCGGCCGGGGAAAGAGGCTGAAGAAGATCCTGGTCCTGACAGTCTTCCTGATCGTCTCCGCCCTGGTTCAGTCTTCCCTGGGCGCGGTCTTTCGAAGCTTTAATTTCCGTCCCGATCTCGTCCTCCTGGTCTGTCTCTGGTATTGCCTGCGCCGCGGCGGATGGAACGGCTGGGGCATCGGGATGGCGGGAGGGCTGGTCAAAGACCTGTTCTCGCTCGGCCCGCTGGGCTTGGGCGTGGTCTCCCTGGGGGGCGCCTGCGCGCTGGTTCGTTTTCTCTCGCGCCCGTTCGACCGCGCCAATCCGGCGACGATGATCGTGATGACGGCGGTCGCGGCCCTGTCCGCTTCGTTGTTCTACTTCGCTCTTTACGACGTTTTCGGCGGGCCGATCGGTTGGTCGGAAGCTTGGCGGTCGGCGATCCGGCCCCATCTCTGGCAGACCGTGGTTGCCGCGCCGGTCTGGTTGCCGCTTTCGTCCCGGGTGCTGCGAAACTAACCCGATTTCGACACGGCTGTAAGGGAGCGTGGAGCTGAATCTTCGTTCCCCATAACATTTTTCCGGAATAGTTTAATATGAAACCCACCCGCTTCGATCTCCGGCTCAACCTCGTCTTCTTCCTCATCGCGGCCATGGGGGCGGTGCTGATGGGAAGCCTCTGGTATATGCAGATTGTCCGGGGAGAGGAATATCAGCGGCTGGCGACCACGAACCGGATCCGCCTGATCAGGCTTTCCGCCCCCCGGGGGATCATCTACGACCGCCACGGCGAGATTCTGGCCGACAACCGCCCGGGGTTCGACGTCGTGGTCAACCTTCCCGAGGTTGAAGACCGCCGGCGTCTGGTGGAAAAGCTCGGCGAGATTCTGGATCTGCCCGCCGCCCGAATCGAAAGCCGGCTGGATACCTTTCGGGAGCGTCCCTTCGAGCCGGTGACGGTCGCCTCCGATATCGGCATCCTCAAGGCCACCATCCTCGAAGAGATGAACCCGGAACTGGGCGGGGTTCAGGTGGTGGTCAATCCCGTCCGCAATTATCCCGCTGGAAGCGGATTGGCGCATTTGCTGGGCTACGTGGGCCAGATCAGTCCCCGGGAACTCGAGCGGCTGGTGGAGGACGGTTACCGCGCCCAGGACGACATCGGAAAGATCGGGGTGGAAGCGGTCTACGACCGGGAGCTGAGGGGAACTGCGGGAGGGGAGCAGGTCCAGGTCACCGCCCGGGGATTCCGCGACCGGCTGCTCAGCCGCCGTCCGGCCCGGGCCGGTAACAACCTTCACCTGACCATAGATCTCCGGGCGCAGACAATTTTGGAGGAACTGATGGACGGATACACGGGGTCGGCGGTGGCGGTCGATCCCGTGCGGGGCGACATTATGGCGATGGTCAGCAACCCTTCCTTCGATCCCAATTTGATGGTGCGCCCGGTTGACGACCGGTACGTCTCCGAGCTGTTCGCTTCGCCCGGCTCCCCGATGCTCAACCGGGCTCTGGCCGGCGAATACCCGCCGGGATCGATATTCAAGCCGGTCGTGGCGCTGGCCGCCCTTGAGTTCTCCGGGATCACCCCTTCCCGAACCTATGACTGCGGCGGTATCTTTTCCCTCGGTTCCGTCAGTTTTCGTTGCTGGAGGGAAGGCGGGCACGGACGGATCGACCTTTCCGAGGCGCTCAAACGATCCTGCAATGTTTACTTTTACCGGCTCGGCCTCGAAACCGGCGTGGACGGAATCGAGGCCGCCTCCCGCCGGCTGGGGCTGGGGCAAAGGATCGGGATTGAACTGGGAGGGGAGAGACCGGGTCTGGTTCCCGGGCGGGAATGGAAGCGGTCGGCGATCGGGGAAGGCTGGTATCCCGGTGATACCGTCAATCTCTCCATCGGCCAGGGGTTCATTACCGTCACCCCGATCCAGGCGGCCTGGTTGGCGGCCGTCATCGCCCGGGAGGGAACCCCGGCCCGTTTTCGCCTGGTCAGCGCCGTCTCTTCGCCGGAAGGAAAGCGGTTGGAGGAGTTCGATCCCGTGCCGGCGACGGCGGCGGGATTCTCCCGGCCGGCCTGGGCGGAGTTGCGGAAATCCCTGTTGCGGGCGGTCGCCGAACCGGGTGGAACCGCCCACGGAATCTCCGATCCCGCCATTTCCATCGCGGGCAAGACCGGGACCGCCCAGGTGGCGGGCCCGCCCGGTAAGGGTACTCACTCCTGGTTCGTGGGGATGGCGCCCGCCGACGACCCGGAGGTGGTGGTGGCGGTGATCCTGGAGCATGCCGGCCGGGGAAGCGAGCACGCCGCCCCGCTGGCCGGCCGGTTCCTGGCCGGTTATCTCGTTCCGTAGGAATAACCCGGCCGTTTCTTATGATAATTGAGGTATTTTCAACCCCGGATCTTGAACCGCTAAATCCCTAACTTATGTTCTCTTTCAAAGCGCTCAAGCATCTTGACTGGACGCTGCTGGCGGTGGTGCTCGCCCTGGCGGTGATCGGCGTCTTCTTCATCCATTCCGCTTCCTACCAGCTTCGTCTCGCCACCGGGGTGAGGTTTTCCCACCGGCAGGCAGTATGGCTGGGTCTGGGGCTGATCCTGTATTTCCTGCTGGCGGCGGTCGATTACCGCAAGCTGATATATTTCGCCTACCCGCTGCTGGGGCTGGCGGTGATAATGCTGGCCTTGATAATCGTCGCCGGCGAGGCGCGTCTCGGCGCCCGCCGCTGGCTGCAGGTATGGGGGCTCAACGTACAACCTTCCGAGATCGCCAAGCTTTTTCTGGTTATGGCCCTGGCCCGGTATCTCTCCGAGCGCTTTCCGGAAAGATGGAGATGGTCTTACAGCCTGGTCGCCTGCCTGATCGCGCTCGTTCCCGCCGCCCTGATCCTGAGGCAGCCGGATCTGGGAACCGCCCTGGTCTTCGTTCCGATCGCGTTGGGAATGATCTTTCTCGCCGGCGCCCGCCTGAAGCACCTGATCGTCCTGCTGCTGATCCTGTTGATCCTGCTGCCGGTATTCTGGTTTACGCTCCGCGATTACCAGCGAACGCGGCTGCTGGTCTTCGCCAACCCCGATCTCGACCCGCTGGGAGCCGGCTACACCGTGATTCAATCCAAGATCGCCATCGGTTCCGGGGGGCTCCACGGGAAAGGGTGGCTGGGCGGAACCCAGAATATGCTCAGTTTCCTGCCGGAGCGGCAGACCGATTTTATCTTCTCCGTGGTGGCGGAAGAGTGGGGTTTTCTGGGATCGGCGGCGCTGCTGGGCCTCTTCTCCGTTCTCATCTGCCGCCTTTTCGTCATCGCCCACCGCTGCCGCGATCTTGGCGGCCGGCTGCTGGCCGCGGGCGGGATGATACTGATCTCGACGCACGTCATCGTAAACGTCGGTATGGCGATGGGGCTGCTCCCGGCCACCGGACTTCCGCTGCCTTTCATCAGTTACGGCGGCACCGTCACGGTGGCGATGTTCTCGGTGATGGGTCTCTGCCAGAGCGTTTACGCCCACCGCTACTGGCACCTCTATTAACCCGGATTTTTCATAATCCGGCCGGTGTGAAACATGAATCGTATCCGGAACGCTGAATCAAAAAACCCTCTCCGCCCGCCCGGCTTCAAGCGAATTCTTTCCGAAGAGATCCTTCCCCGGGTCAACCGGCCCGCCCGTTACATCGGGGGTGAAGTAAATTCCGCGCTCCCGGCCGACCCGGAGGTCCGTCTTCTGTTGAGCTACCCCGATGTCTACGAGGTGGGGATGAGCCATCTCGGTCTCCGGATACTCTACGATCTGGTCAACCGGATGGGCTGGGCTGCGGCCGAACGGGCTTTCGCCTTCGGCCCGGATATGGAGAAGCTCTGCCGCCGGGCCGGGATCGGGATCTATTCGCTGGAGACCTTCACGCCCGCGGCCGAATTCGACGTCTGGGGGTTTTCGCTCCAGGCGGAACTCACCTACACCAATCTGCTCAATATGATCGACCTGGCCGGTCTTCCCCGCCGCGCCCGCGACCGGGACCTCCGCCGGCACCCCCTGCTCCTGGGCGGCGGCGCGGCCGTCTATAATCCCGAACCCCTGGCGGAATTCTTCGACCTCTTCCTGGTCGGTGACGCCGAGGAGTCGCTCCCCGAACTGCTCTCCGCCCTGCGTTCGCTCGGGAAGGAAAGGAAGAGCGCCGGCCAGGAGAAATTTTTATCCGCGCTGGTGGAGAGGGTGAAGGGTCTCTACGCGCCCGCGCTCTACCGGCCCCGGTATGACCGGTCGGGCCGCTTTCGGGAGATCGTCCCTCTTAACCCGAACGTTCCGCCGGTGATCGAAAAAAGGGTTCTGGGAAACCTGGACCGTTCCGGCGTCGTCCGTCCCCTGGTTCCGCTGACCGAGATCGTTCACGACCGCGACGTCGTGGAGATAATGCGGGGCTGCCCCCGCCGCTGCCGGTTCTGCCAGGCGGGCTGGACCTCCCGCCCGGTCCGCCGCAAGGCCGGAGGCGTGGTAATCTCCCAGGCGCTCGCCTTGAACCGCGCCAGCGGGCACCGCGAGGTCTCCCTGCTCTCCCTCTCCAGCGGGGATTGGCGGGGGATCGAATCCCTGCTGGAAGATCTCTCCGCGCGCCTGGCGCCGGAGCAGGTTAGCCTTTCCCTTCCCTCGCTCAACATCAACAGTTTTGAGCCGGCCTTCCTGGCCGGGTTGAAGAAGGTCAGAAAGAGCGGGTTGACCCTCGCTCCGGAAGCGGCCTCCCTCCGCCTGCAAAAGCTGATCAACAAACCGCTGGAGGTCGGCCGGATCGAGAAGATCGTCCTTGAATCCCGCCGCCGGGGCTGGCGGCTGCTAAAGTTGTATTTTATGGTCGGTCTCCCCACGGAAACCGAGGAGGACGTGCTGGAGATCGCCTCCTATATCAACCGTCTCTCCCGGTGGGGCGGGGGACTCAACGTTACGATCTCCAACTTCGTTCCCAAGGCGGCCACCCCCTTCCAGTGGGCCGACTTTCTTCCTCCGTCCGAACTCGATCGGCGGCATTTACTCATAAAGCGATCCGTTCCCGGCGGGAAGGTGAAACTGAAATTCCGCCAGACCTTTGTGAGCCTGATCGAAGCGATCATCGCCCGCGGCGACCGCCGGGCCGCCGGTCTCATCGAAGAGGCCTGGAAGCTGGGCTGCCGTTTCGACGATTGGAGCGAGTATTTCCAGCCTTCAGCCTGGAAGGAGGCGCTCGAGCGCTCCGGCATCCAGCCGTCCGACTGCTTCAGTTTTCCCTATGAACCGGGCGATAATCTGCCCTGGAGCCACATCGGTTCCGGGGTCACGGATAAGGTCCTGGCCGGGGAATGGGGCCGGGCCCTGAAAAACGCCGCCGGGGGGGCGGGGTAGGTCGCGTCGAGGATGAAACTTCGGGTGATATATTCCAAGACCGGGCTGGTGCGTTTTATCTCCCACCGGGATCTGATGCGCCTGTTTTTCCGCGCCGCGGCCCGGGCGGGAATTCCGGTTGAGTTCAGCCGGGGCTTCAACCCTCATCCCCGGATCGAGTTCTGCCCCCCCTTGAGCGTGGGGATGGAAGGCTGGAACGAGATAATCGATCTTCGTCTGATCGAAGAGGTCGCCGTCGCCGAGGCGACCGAGGCTTTGAAAAGAGAACTTCTGGAGGGGTTGGTCCCGAAAGACGTTTTCTATCCCGACCCCGACTCCCCTTCGCTGGGCAAGAGTCTGCGGACCGCCTCCTACCGGGTCCTGCTGCCCGGAGGGGTCCCCGCCGGTTCGCCGGCGGCGGTCGGGGAGGGCCGGATCTCCGTCCACTCTCTTCCCGGCGGTCTGCTGGAGTATGAGCTGACGGTGCCGGTTTCTGCCTCCCCCCGCCGGGTACTGGAAGCGGCCGATCCCGCCGCCGCCGATCCCCGCCGCCACCCCTTCTGGACCCGCCGCTGTTTTAGCGGCCCGAAGATCTACCGCCGGCCCCCGGAGTTTTCCGGCGGCATAATTTAGCTGGTTGTTTCGCCTTCCGGCCGTCTATAATCGAATATTTCAACCGAAAGTTTCAAAGGAGAAAACACTTGAACCAGAAACCAGAACCGGCTTCCCGGCCGCGGACGCGCCGCCGCCGGCGGAAGAGCGCCCAGACCGGCGATCAGGCCCCGGCCCCGGTCCCGCAGAAGGCCGTCGCCAAGGAGATCTTCATCAATTGCCATCCCTTCGAGAACCGGGTGGCGATTCTTGAGGAAGGCAAGCTCGAGCATTTTTACCTGGAAAGGAAAGGCAAGACCAGCCAGGTGGGCAA
>PUNC01000117.1 GCA_003551625.1 PVC group bacterium
AAGGGGGATAGGCTGCGGAGCATAACCGGAATCTAGAATCTCGAATCTGCAATCTGCTTTTGACAGGTTGCGGAGCAACAACCCGGTTAGCATCTGTGTCTATCTGTGTGATTCGTAGTTATAATAAAATGGAAATTTTTGGGTTGACGGCTGAAGCCGCCATACCTATATTGATTCCATCTTTGTCCGAATAAGGTCCATCTCCGCCAACCTGGAGACAGTTGACACCGTTATGAAATCCGCCAGATTCGGTTTCTTTTTTATCATCCTGCTGATCCTTGCCCTTCCCCTTGCCGCCTCTCTCCGGGAGACGCCGGAAAGCCTGGTCCGTCAGGGAAGGCGCCAGATGGCCGACGGCGATTACGCCGCCGCCAACGAATCCTTCGAGCGCGCCCTGGCGCTGGACCCGGGCAACCGCGAGGTTCTTTCGATGCTGCGGGTCTCGCTCGACGCTTCCGACCAGCGGCTCCCCGGCCGCCCCGCGCGGCCCCGCCCGGTCCCGCCGGTCTATGAAAGCGAGACCGTCCTGGACACCTCCGACGCCCCGGCCTCTCCCCGGGCCAGATCGAGCTATTTCTACCGGGTAGGGGTGAGCGCCTACCGCGGCGAGGAATATAAGAAGGCGGTCGAGGCCTTCGACCAGGTAATCGCTATCGACCCCGGTTATCGCCGCGCCGCTTTTTACCGCGAGCGGGCCTGGGAAAAGATAGTTGACGAAGACTGGGTCCGGGAACGGGAAGAGGATCGCTGGATCGATTTGGCGGAGTCCCGGGAGGCGGCCGAAGCCTACGGCCGGGGCCGCTACTTTATGCGGGACGGCCGATTTCGGGAGGCCGCGGCGGAGTTCGCCAAAGCGCTGGAACTCGAACCCGGCCACCAGGGCGCGGAAAGATATTTGCGGGAAGCCCGCCGCCGGATCGAGGATGAGGTCCGCGAAGCCGACTTTGCTCTCGCCCACGAGCTGATGGAAGAGGAAGCGGCCATCCGCGCCGCCGCCCGCGAACGGGAAGAGCGTGACCTCCGGACGGCCTACCTGGCCGCCCGATCGCTGATGGAGAAGGAGGAATACGAGGCGGCCCGCGACAAGTTCACCGATATCCGCCGTCGCCGCGAGGGTTACCGGCGCACGGAATACTATCTCCGCGAACTCGACACCGAGATCTGGGAGAGGCGGGAAGCCCGCAGGGTGGACGTTGACGATCCCATCCGCGCCTACACGATCGGGCCCGAAGACGTGGTGAGGGTGGTGGTCAGGAATCATCCCGAGTTCAGCTTTGAGACCCCCATTGAAGAAGGCGGGGAATTGATTATTCCCCTGACCAACGAGATCGTAATGGCCGAGGGGCTGACCCGCGATGAACTGGCCGAAGAGGTCCGAAAATTTCTCACCGCCTACATCGAGGCGCCGGTCGTCAACGTCTTTATTACTCGATATCAGAGCAAGCGCTTCTATGTTTTACAACCCCGCGGCGGCGGCGGTGAGTTTGTGATGGACAGGGCCAATATGACGCTCTGGGACTGTATGTGGCGGGCGGGTATTCCTCAACTTGGACAATCCGCTATGCGGCGGGTCCAGGTTATCGAACCTCACCCCACCCATCCCACCCATCGCTGGGTCAACGTTTACGCGATGCTTTACCAGGGCAAGATGGAGGACAACATCCGGATCGAGCCCGGGACCATCATCTACTACCCGATGCTGGCGATCGACAAGTTCTCCGAGGTTCTGCAAGCCATTACCAGGCCGATCACCGATCTTTCCCGTATGGGCTCGGATTATGAACGGTGGGACGATTTCCGCCGGGACTATCTACGTTAAAAAGAAGAGCACCGCTCTTCTTTTTAGTTCGGATGTTATCCTTCTGGTTTTAAATTGATGCCATAGTTCGGTATTGGTTGCCTGAAGCAAAATTGGATACGGACACCTTTCGCGTTTAGCGTGCCTTTTCCCCGGTTTTATTTCCGCCGTTCACTGGCGAAAACCCGCTTTTAAGTGTAAAATTACCGCTATCTATTAGAACAGCCTTTCAGCCATTTAGTCTTCTAAGTCTTCCTTCGTGTCTTGGCGCCTTAGCGTGAGAACAAAGGGGCTGAGGCCGCGGAGCAACAAAATAGTCCGCATCTGTGTAGATCCGCGTGATTCGTAGTTAAATTATGTTTTTCTCAAAATCTCTAACCAGGTAACTTGCAATGGTTGAACAGATCACAGCGACCATCAGAAGCACCGCCCGCAGCTATCTCGAGATTCTATTTCATCGGAAATGGCTGCTGATTCTTCCCGTCATCTTTTCCACGATTCTGGCCTATGGTTACAGCTGGACGTTGACGCCGGTGTATTCGAGCGAAGCCCTGATCGAAGTGGACGAGAGCGCCAGGGACAATCCTTTCGTTTCAAGAATGATGGGTCGGGGCCGGGCTTCCAGCGTTACCGATCGTTGGCGCCATATCCTTTCCATCCTGAAGAGCCATTCGAACGTGGAGGATATCGTCAGGGAACTCAACCTGCACGAAAACGTGCGAACCGAAGAAGAATTCCGGGCGCTGGTGAGAGAAGTGCGCAACAATGTCTCCCTGTCGATAAGCGGAAACCTGATGAGGATACGTTGCACCTTTACCGATCCGGACGCCACCAGGGATATAGTCAATATTTTCGCGCGGGAGTTCATCAAGGCGAATCTGGAAGCCCACAAGAGGGAAGTCTTTTCCGGGGAAGATATTATCCGCCGGGAAGCGGAACTTATCTTGAAGGAAATGGAGGCTAAGAACGCCGCGATCCGGGAGCTGGAGTTGCAGTTTTCTCACCTTTTGCCCGATGAGACCGCCCAGGTCATCTACTCGGAACTCGGCTGGGAGGATCCCGAAGGCGAACCGAGGTATCCGCCTTTTCAGCCTGAGGCGATAGGCGGTTTGAGCCTGGCTCACCGTCAATACCATCATTTTTCTTCCCGCCTGGTGGACTACGGCCTCCGACTCAAGGAGCTTGAGACCAACCGGACCAAGATCATCGAGCAGCTCGAGGGGCAGCCCGAATACATCGTGGCCGAGCGGCTCTCGGAGACCAACCCGATTGTCCGCAGTTTGAGGGACGAGAAGACCCGAAAACAGGTGGAGCTGGCCCGCCTTCTGGTGGGCGCCACGTCCAATCACCCCGACGTTCAGCGGCTGAATACCGAGGTCGCCAATCTGGATAGAGCGCTTTCGGAAACCGTCGAGGTGACCGTGCGGGAGGAGAAGGCCACGATCAACCCGGTTTACCAGGCCCTCCAGATGGAGCTTGCCGAGATCGACCGCCGGATCAGCGCTCTCCACACCAGGATCAATATCACCCGGACGGTCGCAGAAGAAGCCTTTGAAAGGTCGAGGGGAGCGCCGCAAAAACAGCAGGAACGCGCCCGGCTTCGGAGGGAGGCCAATATCCTGCAGAGAAACTATTACCGAAGGATGAGTCTTTTAGGCGACGTTGAACTCAGCCAGAGGCTGGAGTTCGACGAGCGGGGGACCCAGTTCCGGGTTGTCGATGCCGCCCGCCGTCCGCTTCGGCCGTCCGCGCCGAAGAAGAGCGTGTATGTCGTCGGCGGTTTCTTTTTCGGTTTGGTTCTGGGAGCGGGATTGCTGGTTCTGGCCGAGACTACCGACCATTCCTTCGAAGAGCCCAACCAGTTGCGGGAATTTCTTCCAATTCCCCTGTTGGGGGCCACCAGCCGGATTCTCACGCCGGAAGAGCAGTCGCTTCTGCAGGCCCGGAGACGTTTGGCCGTACTCAGCCTGGTGATTGTTCTGGTCTTTGTTATGATTACGATCGCGATGATGATCATCTTCGGGGGAAGGTAAGCGAGCGAATAAAGCAGAACCCAGAATCCCCAAAAAATCCAATTTCAACTACGAATCGCGCAGATCTACGCGAATTAGGTATATGCTCCGCACCCTCGGACCCGTATTTCAACTACGAATCACACAGATCTCGCGAATTAGGTATATGCTCCGCACCCTCGGACCCGTATTTCAACTACGAATCACGCAGATCTACGCGAATTAAATATAACTTTTAATATGCGGGGGGTAAGCGGCGGACAAGCAGATGGCCACGGATGCTGCCGGTTTGGGTTAAATTGGGGAAATTTGGAGTGCGGCGCCAACGGCGCCGCTTTAAACCAATGGGATAGGCTGCGGGAGCGAAGGATCTGGCAGTTTTACCGTCATCCTGAGCATAGCGAAGGATCTGGCAGTTTTACTGTCATCCTGAAGGAGCAGGGCGACTGAAGGATCTTTATTCGGAGGCACTAGAGATTCTTCACTTCGTTCAGAATGACCCGTTGGGTCAGATTCTTCCCCCTCGCTGCGCTCAGGCTCAGAATGACTTTGAATAAACTCCTCTTACCCACACTGAATGGAAGATAACCAAAAGAGGAAAACACGATGGCCGAAAAAAAAGAAAAACTCAGCCTGGAGAGGTTGAAAAACTATTTCAAGTCCCACCGGGATGAGATCAAAGACAGCATCAGCGTAATCTCCTACGTAACCAAGCCCTGGAAAGAGGAGGATATGGTCGATCCCCGGGTGGTGGTTTACAGCGATATGCGGTCGCATATCGCCGAACAGTATCGTTCGATCCGCACCCATCTGAGTTCGCTTTCCCCCGGCAATCCGATCCGCTCCTTCCTGATTACCAGCGCTCTTCGCGGGGAAGGGAAGACGGTGACCTCTTCCAACCTGTCGGTGGCCTTCGCTCAGAGCGTGGACCACAAGACCGTTCTTCTGGACTGCGATCTCCGCAAGCCGAACGTCCATCGAATCTTCGGAATGGAACGTTCTCCGGGGCTCGCCGAAATCCTTTCCGGCCAGGAGGACCTTGAGCGTTTTATCGAGCGTCCCGTCTTCGACAATTTATACGTTGTTCCCGGGGGAAAGACGCCGGCCAATCCGGTGGAACTGCTCGGCTCGGTCCGAATGCGCGAGGTCATCGAGACTCTCAAGGAACGTTTCGACTGGGTTATCTGCGATATCGCCCCCATTATTCCCGTGACCGACGCCGGCGTTCTGGGCAAGCTGCTGGACGGTTCGTTGATCGTGGTCCGGGCCGGCAAGACCCAGGCGGTGGACGTGGAGAGGGCCTATTCCCTTCTCCTGGAGGCTAAGGCCAACCCCGTCGGTTCGATAATGACCGGGGTGATAACTTACATCCCCTATTATCTCTACCGCTACCGCTACATCTACGCCCAGCACTACTACGGCGCGTAAGGGGCCACAAGGTCTCTTGATTAAAAATAACCCGGATTAGAAATAATCCGGGTTATTTTAAAGCGGCGCCGCTGGCGCCGCACTCCAAATACGCCCTCTCCGGCCTTGTGCCGGAGGAGTGGAAGACTGTAAACTACAGACGAAGCCCCCCACCTTAACCCCCTCCCCCCGCGCCGCGGGGGGAGAGGTCAGGGTGAGGGGGGGTGGAGTGCCAAGCGAAAGCTTGGCCACCCTTCGTTTCTTTATGTGAGATGGAAATCAGGCTGTAGGGATTTAGGCTGTAGGCTATTAGGGAAAAAATTCCAATTCCCTGCGTCTCAGCGTCTCTGTTTGCCCGCCTCTCCTGGACGGAGTAATGGAGGGCGGGCTTGCCCGCCGCTCCTGAACGAAGAAATGGAGAGCGGGCCTGCCCGCCTCTCCTGGACGAAGTAATGGAGGGCGGGCGCGAGAATAATGGGTCCGAGGGTGCGGAGCAATTTTATCCCGTTGAGGATGCCTGCCCCGATAGTTTTTCATCGGGGTTATCCTGTCAGAGAGAAGGGGGATAGGCTGCGGAGCATAACCGGAATCTAGAATCTCGAATCTGCAATCTGCTTTTGACAGGTTGCGGAGCAACAACCCGGTTAGCATCT
>PUNC01000075.1 GCA_003551625.1 PVC group bacterium
ACAATAGTGCGAATGGAAGCATGACGGTGCTCCGGAGGCATAATTGGTGTCCGCCACGGCGGACTATTATTGACAAGCCTTCTCATGGAAGACGCCAAGGCCGCAAAGTGCTCCGCACCCTAACACCCGAAATTCTAACAAACGATTGGATGTGATTGAATGTGATCAAAACAAACCCGACAGGTTTAAGAAAGAATACCTATCTTAGGAAGATAGGAGTTCCGGGATTGTATCTTTTCCCAAAAACGATTTCGATCCCGATTTGGATTTCGATTTTGATGGAATTAAACGTTGAACTTTGAACCTGGAACCTTGAACTAGGAATATAGAAGACCAGGGATTTTAATTTTCCTCCTGTTTTCCTGCCTTCCTGAGATGAATAAGGGGTAGGCGGGGTGGACTGAAATCTATAATCTTAAATCTAAAATCTGCTTAACTATCCTTATCAACTTATCAGCTTATCAACTTTTAGTTTGCCGGGGCTTCCATCGGTCGGAATGGTGTGGTTGCCGCCGGCCGGAGTTGGTATAATGGCTTGTTTACTTCGTCAAGTGTAGCAGTCCGCCCGAATCCTCCAAGCATAAAATGGACAACGCCAAGATAGCGCGCTTTTTCGAGGAGACCGCCGAGATCCTGGAGATTCTCGGCGAAAACCCCTTTCGCGTCCGCTCCTATCTCAACGCCGCCCGGGCCGTCCGCGACCTCAACCGGAACGCGGCGGCGGCGGCGAAAGCGGGAGAAGACCTGACCGCCATTCCCGGAATCGGGGAGAGCATCGCCGCCAAGATCGGCGAGATCGCCGCCACCGGCCGGCTGAAGTATCTGGAAGAACTCAAGGAAAAGATCCCTCCCCAACTACCCTCCCTGCTTCGGATATCCGGGCTGGGACCGAAAAAAGTAAAACTCTTCCACGAAAAGTTGGGAATCGACTCGATCGACTCCCTGGAAAAAGCGGCCCGGGAGGGCCGTCTCGACGGCCTGGAGGGTGTGGGAGAGAAGACCGTGGCCAACCTCTTAAAAGCGATCGGGAACCGGCGCAAGGGAGAAGGCCGGTTCCGTCTCGACGCCGGGCGGGCGGCGGCGGAGACCGTGATCGCCCACCTGAAAAAGACTCCCGGGGTGGACCGACTGGTCGCCGCCGGGAGCATCCGCCGCTGGAGCGAGACCGTCGGGGACGTGGACATCCTGGCGGTGGGAAAACCCGGCGGGCCGGTAATGGAAAAATTCACCGGTCACCCCGAGGTCGAACAGGTTCTGGCCAAGGGCCAAACCAAGGCCTCGGTCCGCCTGGACGGAGGGCTCCAGATCGATCTCCGCCTGCTCCCGGCAGATCAATACGGGGCGGCCCTGCTCTACTTCACCGGCAGCAAGGACCATAACGTGGCCTTAAGAAAGCTCGCCCAGGAGAAAGGTCTCAAACTCAGCGAATACGGGGTATTCCGGGGGAAAAAATCCCGGGCCGGGCGGGAGGAGAAGGAATGCTACCGGTCGCTCGGCCTGGAATGGATCCCCCCCGAACTCAGGGAGAACCGGGGGGAGATCGAGGCGGCGGCGAATGGGAAGCTTCCCCGGCTGGTGGAGCTGGAGAATATCCGGGGCGATCTCCAGATGCACACCACCGCCACCGACGGCGCCAACACCATCGCCGAAATGGCCGAGGCGGCGGCCGGGCTCGGCTACGAGTATATCGCGATCACCGAGCATTCCCGGGCGGTGAGGGTCGCGGGGGGGCTGGACGAAACCGCCCTGACAAAGCATTTCAAGGAGATTGATAAGGTAAACCGCCGGACAAGGAAGATCACCGTTCTTAAGGGCGTCGAAGTGGACATCTTGGCCGATGGCGGCCTGGATTTGAAGGACCGCTTCCTGGCCGAATGCGACCTGGTGGTCGCCTCGGTACACTCCCGTTTCAACCTGCCGGAAGGGGAGATGACTCGGCGCCTGGTGAAAGCCCTTCGCCATCCCCGGGTCCACATCCTGGGCCATCCCACCGGGAGACTGATCCTGGATCGGGAACCCTACGGTTTCGACCTGGACGAGGTCTTCAAGGTGGCCCGGGAAGAAGGCGTGATACTGGAGATCAACGCCCATCCCTCCCGCCTCGACCTCAACGATATTCACGCCCGGATGGCCGGAGAGAAGGGGGTGAAACTCTGCGTCAACACCGACGCCCACTCGACCGCCGGCCTGGAAATGATGACCTACGGAATTCATATCGCCCGGCGCGCCTGGCTGACCGGGAAAAGCATCGTCAATACGCTGGAGTTGAAAGCTCTTCTGAAAACCTTAAGGTGAAAGCCGGAAAGGCCGGAAATGATCGACAGCGCCATAGCCGAAAAGCTGGTATCGGTCTGCCGGGGCAAATCGCCCTGGCTGATACTGAGCCATAACCATCCCGACCCCGACTCCCTGGCCAGCGCCTGGGCCCTGCAGCATATTTTTTACCGGAAAGGCGGCTCCCCTTCCAAGATCGTCTATGGGGGTATCGTGGGGAGAGAGGAAAACCGCCTGATGAACAGCCTGCTCAAGATCGGGGCGGTCCATCTTCAGGCCGGCCATTTTAAAAAATATTCCCAGATCGCCCTGGTGGACACCCAGCCCGGCGCCGGCAACAACTCGCTTCCCCCGGAGATAAAGCCCAAGGTGGTCATCGACCATCATCCCCTGCTTTCGGCCTCGCGCGAAGCCACTTTTCACTACGTCGCCGAAGACTGCGGGGCCACCGCGACCATTCTGGTGGAACTGCTCCGGATTCTGGAGATCGACCCCCCTCCCCTGCTGGCCACGGCCCTCTACTACAGCCTGATCTCGGAGACCCAGCACCTCGGCCGCGACGTCACCAAACGGGATATCGACGCTTCGATATTTCTCTTTCCCCGGGCCAAACATCGCCTGATCTCGCGGATCCAGCATCCCTACCGCAACCGGGAATTCTTCCAGCAGCTTTATCTCGCCCTGGAGAAGGCCTTCACCTACAAGACGGTGGTGGTCGCGCCTCTGGGCGAGATCCACCACCCCGGCTTCATCGCCCAGCTCGCCGACATCCTCATCTCGCTGCGGCGCCTGACCTGGTGCTTCGTCCACGGACGTTACCGCGACACCCTCTTCCTCTCCCTCCGGACGACCCACACCCGGGCCAAGGCCGGAAAGCTTTTAAGGAAGGTCATCGGAAACCTGGGCAGCGCCGGCGGTCACGATATGATGGCGGGCGGACAGATATCGCTTAAGAAGATGACCCCGGAAGAGATCGAGGATATCGAGGGAAAAATTCTGAAGCAGTTATTCAAGGAGCTGGGAATGCCGGAAGAATTCAACCCCAGCCCGCTGGTCAATCTTTCCCCGCCGGCTTAAGAGAGGGGGAGAAGCAGTAAGCAGTAAGCAGTAAGCAGTAAGCAGTCCCGATGAAAGACTATCGGGATCTTCGCTTCGCTTCGATAAGCAGTCCCGATGAAAAACTATCGGGATCTTCGCTTCGCTTCGATAAGCAGTCCCGATGAAAGACTATCGGGATCTTCGCTTCGCTTCGATAAGCAGTCCCGATGAAAGACTATCGGGATCTTCGCTTATAAACCACGGCTGAAGCCGTGGACTACATCCTCCGCAGCCCACCTTTTTCCCTCCGTAGCCCACCCCTTCAGGGGTGGAAAAGTCCCCGCTAATTATCCGGAAAGTAGGTGATTTCGTAACCGGTCCCGTCGCTGACCACGATGACGTGGCTGGTGCCGGGCGTTTCGGAAGACCGTTTGCCGGCGTCGAGCCGGTCGGTCCTCCAGACCCGCGCGCCGTGGGCCTCATACCGCTCAACCACCGACTGGTCGGGAAGCCCGTGCAGATTGCCGGACTGGATCACCGCTTCGCTGGGGGCTACCGCCCGGATGAAGGGATTGGTGCTGGAAGTTTCACTGCCGTGGTGCGGAACCTTGATTATCGTCGACTGAAGCAGATTGTTATCCTCGGTGACATACCGGTCGAGAAGAAACTTTTCCACGAACATCGGCGTGTCGGGATCGTTGAATCCGCCCCGGGGGCGGTATTTCCCCTCGATATCGCCGGTAAAGAGAAAGCTCACGTCGTCGTAGGCCATCCTGATCACGATCGAGCTCAGGTTGATGGTGTCGTCGGTGACGGCGGGGTTGCTGTGAAGGATCTGGACGTCAAGCTCCTCCCCCCAGTCCAGTTCCAGCGGAATCGTCTCCCCCAGGGAATTGAGCCCGGGGATAGTGGCGATACCGACCACGGGCGAATAAAACTCGGAGTTGGGCTCGATCAGAGACAACCAGCAGAAGGCGGAATAAGCCTGGGCGGTGGAACGGTAGCCGGGATCGACAATCCGGCGGACCCGGAAATCGCGCAGGATACCGATCAGGCCCCGGTAGTGGTCGGCGTGGGCGTGGGAAAGGATCATCCAGTCGACGACCGTTCCCCAGCGGAAGCCGACCTGGTTGAGCAGGGGAACTATTCGCTGGGAGCTGTTGCCTCCGTCGATGATGATGTTGTATCCCCGGTAGCGGTCGTTGGTCCGGTCGCCGTCGAAGGGGGTGCGGATCCAGATGCAGTCGCCGTGGCCGACATCGACAAAGACGACCCGCAAGGGAGTGATTTCGGGCCGCTCCCCGGCCGCGGGCGCGGCAAGGGGAAAAGTCGGCGGCAGCAAGACGAAAAACGCCAAGGAGAACAACCAAAGCTTTTTCATACGGTCCCCTTCCGGTTCAAGAGTCAAGATGTTAAGCTAGCAGGATTAAACATAAACCGGTTTTTATCACCTAATGAAAAGTAAACATACCCCAAAAAGCTTAAGCCTGCCATCATACGGCTTATGGAGGAAGATTTGCCGCTTTTCAGAATAGGCTTCCTCCTGGGTTACGGCCTGGCGAACCTCTACGTTTATCTACGGCTGCTCTCCCTGCTGCCGCCCCGGAAAGGAATCAGAATCGGCTTTTCGCTGCTGCTGTGGTTCTGCGTCGCCGCGCTTCCGATATCCCGCTTCGGCCTGTTTTCCCCGCCTTTCTTCGCCCACCGGATTCTCTCCCTGGCGGGAGGATGGTGGCTGGCGCTGACTTTCTACATCCTCTTCGCCGCCCTGCTCACGGATCTGATCCTGCTCGCGACCCGGATCGCCGGGGCGACGTTGCGGCGGCGGCCCTCGTTCAACCCCGGAAGGCTGCGGGCCGGGCGGCTGCGGCGGATGATCCTGATCCCCGGCCTGGCGGCCGCGGTCGCCGTGGTGGCGGCCGGGAAGATCAACTCGGCCGTCGTCCGGACCAGCGAGCTGGACCTGCGGGTGGAAAGAGAGGGGCCGCCGCCGGGAAGCCTGAGAATAGTCTTCGTTTCCGACCTGCACCTGGGAATGCTGTCCCCCCGCTGGCTCGTTCCGGAAATAGTCGAACGGATCAACGGCCTCGAACCCGACCTGATCCTTCTGGGAGGAGACACCATCGACGGGGGGGGCGCGGGCGGCCGCTGGGATGAGTTCAGGGAACAACTCGCCGGCCTCCGGGCAGCGCGGGGGGTTTTCGCGGTTATGGGCAATCACGAATATTACTCCGGCGGCGAGGAAGCGGCCGACCTCATCCGGGAAACCGGGATCCGGCTCCTCCGCGACGAAGTGGTCGAAATCGGCGAAAGAATATCCCTGGCGGGGCGCGAGGATCCCAACGCCGGACGGCTGGGCCCCGGGCCGAGAAAGCGGTTTCCCGACCTGATCGCCGGCGTGCCGGCGGATAACCTGCTCATCGTCTTCGAACACCAGCCGCTGCGGGACGAGCAGCTCGAAGGCCTGAACGTGGACCTTCATCTTTCCGGCCACACCCACCACGGTCAACTTTTCCCGCTCAACCTGATCACCTCCGCGATCTACGACACCAGCTGGGGCTACAACCGGGTCGGAGACACCCACGTTTACGTCTCCTCCGGAGCGGGAAACACCGTGGCCCCGACGCGCACCGTCTCCCGTCCCGAGATCGTCGCGATCAACCTGAACATCGGTCCCGGCAACCGGCGGCCGGATACTAACGATTGACCGGCGATTCGGGTTGTCCTATCCTTCGGCCATGAATGAAATCAGCAAGCGCCAACGAAGTCGGCTGTCGTCACTGGCGATCAAAGCCGCCCGGGAGGCCGGCAAGCTGATCGCCCGCCGGAGCAAGAAGACCGGCCCGGTCGGCTTTAAATCGGCCCGCAACCCCGTCACCGAGACCGACCTGCTCGCCGAAAAAAAGATCGTGGGCATAATCAAGCGCGAATATCCCGGCCACCGGGTGATCGCGGAGGAGACGGGAGAGACGGGGGGCGACTCCGATTTCTCCTGGTGGATAGACCCTCTCGACGGCACCACCAACTTCTCCCGCGGTTACCCGCACTTCGCGGTTTCCATCGGCCTGGAGCATAAGGACCGGATCATCCTCGGGGTCGTCTTCGACCCTCTTCGGGACGAACTCTTCCGGGCGATCGAGGGCGAAGGAGCCTTTCTCAACCGGAACCGGATCCAAACCTCCCCGGTCAGGAAACTTTCCCGCGCGCTGATGGCGACGGGCTTTCCTTACGACCCGGCAAGCCACCCCCGGGCGCTGGGGATATTCAGCCGGATCGTCACCCAAACCCAGGGCGTCCGCCGGGACGGCTCGGCCGCGCTCAACCTCTGTTACGTGGCGGCGGGAAGGTTCGACGGATTCTGGGAGATCGGCCTCAAGCCCTGGGATACCGCGGCGGGAATAATCATCCTGCGGGAAGCCGGCGGAAAGGTGACCGGCGTCGACGGAAAAAAATTCGACATCCGAAAAGGAGATGTTCTGGCCTCAAACCGGTTGATTCACGGACAACTGTTGCGTATTGTCGAGGAATCTTCAAACAAGCAAAGGAGATCGAGATGCCGGCGAGGACGCTAAAATTGCGGGCGGGCGCGATATTGGCGCTGATCGCGGCGCTGGGGCTGGCGGCGCCGAGGCTGACCGGCGCCCCCCTCCCCAGCCGGGAAGCCGCCGTTCATTCCCCCGCCCCGGCGCGTGACGGCGGCGCCGCCGACGCTTTGAAAGGCGCAAACCCGGAAGCCTTCGCGGCGGCGCTCTGGGGAGGACAGGAAAGATCGCCGTTGGCGGGAGACCGGGCGGCGGCGATATTCGTCACCCTGGTGATCCTGGGCTGCGTTATCGGCGCGGTTCAGATGAGCCGTTGAAAGAGCGGGGAGCGGACGTTATTCCCGCTCGAGGCGGAAGTCGAGCCCCTGCAGGGTCATCCGGTCGTTGAGGTATGACCGAGTGTCCCGGTCCCGGTAATCGAACAGGTGGGCGAACTCCCGGCGCCGCGGCAGACGGGAGAGCAGGAAGTAGTAATGGCTCTCCCTGAGATCCCCGGTGCCGAGAGGATGGGGCCGGGCGGGGCGGGAAAACCTCAGGTTGTTCCAGTGAAGCTGGGCCAGATGCGGCTCCAGCAGTCCGATCGTCTCCTCTACTTTCTCCGTGGAACCCCCGAAAAGGGCGAACAGCCAGCCCACCTCGACCGCGACTTCCAGTTCGCGCGTCCGTTTCACCATCTCCGCGATCGCCGGGAGGGAGGCGAGCGGTTCATTCTTGCGCCCGAGTTTGATCCCCAGCCGGACAAAGGGGTAGTGGTCCCTGATCCGCCGGAAACTGTCGGCCAGCCGCTCCACCCTCCCGCCGTCGGGGTCATCGCTCGCCCGCCCGGGACAGAGCAGAATCAGGGACGGAGAGATATTCTTCTGCAGAAAACCGACGGTTCTTCTGGTGAAAACCACCGCCTCTTCCCGCTGCTGGAGGCGGGGGCTGTCGAGACGGGAAAAAAGCGGCTCAATCGATACCTGGATCTTCAACCCCCTCCGGCGGGCGCTCTTAAGGGTGAGAAGAAGAGCGCGGTCAAAAACCGCAGGGAGGCCGCTGCTCAAAGGCCGGAAATCCAGGCCGAGCTGCAGGGTTGAAAATCCGGCGCTGACGCAGAAGTTGGACCAGTAACCGACGGAACGGTCGTTGATGAGGCCGCCCAGATGTGGATCGATTCCGTATCTCATCGGGAACGGAAGCGGCTCCGGCCAAAGACGGCCGGCACGCGAAGACGGTCAGGAACCCGTTTCTCCCCCCTCAAGTTCCTTTTTTCGCGCCAGAAGATGCCGGGCGTAAAACGAGCTGTCACCGCCCATCTGCACGGTCGCCCGCTCCAGGCGCTTGTTGACCTCTTCAAGCGTCATCCGGCGGATCTTCTTCTTCTTAAGTTCCGGCTCCGCCTTCTCTTCGGGCGGAGCCGGAGGACCGGCTTCTTCGGCGGCCCCTTCCGGCGGAGCCGGAGGACCGGTTTCTTCAGCGGCCCCTTCCGGCGGAGCGGGAGCCCCGGTTTCTTCAGCGGCCTCTTCCGGCGGAGTTTCGGCCCCGATCTCTTCAGATTTCTCTTCCGGCGGAGCCGACGGCTCCGCCCCCCCCTCAACCACCTCCGGCGACGGGGCTTCGGCCTCTTCCCCCGCTTTCTCCGGCGGGGAATCCGGTTTCGACGCTTCCTCCTTCTTCTCCGCCGGGTCGGCCGGGGATTCCTCCGCCTCTTGTTCGGAAGGCGCGGGAGGCTTCTCTGCCTCGCCCCGCGCTTCCGCCGGAACGGCGGAACCTTCCCCTTCGGGGGTTTCCTGCCCGGAAGCCGGAGACTTATCCTTCAGATCATCCTCCCGCCCGGGCTCTTCGATCTTTTCCTTTCTCTCTTCGATCATTGCTTTCTCCCTGAATTATTACTCGGAACATACATATAGCTTGCTCGAAAAGCCCACATCCCCCCTCACCCTACCTCTCCACCCGTCGGGGGGAGAGGGTTTTTGTCGGGTTGCCGTCCGGGGTGACCCTTTTCGAGTAAGGTATAGTTAAGCACAGTCGGGCGAAACTTCAAAGCCTATTCGCCCCCGGTTGCTTTTTCAAATAGACGCCGTTATGATGACAACTGAGATTATTATGACGGAATCGGGAAAAAAGATCATCTGTGAAAACTGCGGGCAGGAATCGGCGGCCCGGACGATCAAGCTTTATGACGGGTTCCGGCCGGCCGGGGAAAAACTGGTCTGCGCTTTCTGCGGCGCGGAATTGAGCGGCCGGGAAAGAACCCCGTCCGAGGACGCCGCCCTGGAAGACCTGAAAGCGGGCGAACCGCCTCCCTTCTGCCGCCGCTGCCGGCATTACGTGGTGAATCCCTTCATCCAGAAATGCACGCTGGATAACCGCGAAGTGAAAGCCAGCGACACCTGCGGCCGTTTTTCCCCGCGGCCCGAACGCGCCCGGGAAGTCCCGCCGCCGCGCAAAAAGGATCCGCTGGAAGGGCTCTTCGAATCCTGACTTAAAACCGCAAACTCATCCCTCCCCGGAAATAATACCGGTCGCCCTCGGCGTTCTCCCTTCGATACTCCCGCAGCCCCCCCCGGGCGAGTTCGTAATAAACCCCTTCGACCATAACGGCCGCGCCGGGCACAACCTCCAGTTCCACCAACAGGGATCCTTCCAGGTCGAGAAAGGAGTGCCGGGGCCGGACCGAGTCGAAGTAGTGACGCTGGTAACGCCTGGTGGCGTAACCGGCGCCGACCCGGGGCAAAACGGTCAACCTTCCCCAACGAAGCTGGTAGCCCAGTGAATAGTTGATGTAGAAACCGTGAACCTCGTCGAAATCCCAGTAGGCGTTGAAGCTGTTTACCAGCGGCAGGCCCCAGGAGGTTTCCAGGGCGATCTCCTGGGTTTTCGTCATCTTCGGAAATAGGCCTCGGGGATAAGCGTAATAGTTATAGGTCAAGGAAGCCTCCGCCCCGGGTTCCCGCCGGGCGAAACCTATCCGGTAATGCCACTCGTTGAGGTTGGAAAGGTTATCGTGGTGGTCGGTAAGATCCATACTGGTTCCCACCTGGACCTCCAATCCCCGGTCATTCAGCCTGATGAAGGGCTGGAAGACCGCGTCCGGGTTCAACTCCAGACCCCGCCAGACCCGCTGGCCGGAGAAAGAGAGATCGATTCTTCCGCTGAATTCCGGCTCCAGCGGAGGCTGGTCGAAATAGATACCCTGCCCGAAAGCGGGAGGGGGGGAGTTGAAGACGACCAGTCCGAGAAATACCAGCGCCCCGCCGATAATCGCCAACCTGCTTGACATTCCATCACCTCCGGTTGTAGGGTATTTAAAGAGCCTTTCCGCCGGGCGATCCCGCCCGGCGCATTAAAATATCAAATACCGCAAGCGAATGACAATCATCAAACGCAGCCGACGCCGAACGGCCGGACGGATTTTCTTCCCGCCCTGCCTGGCCGCGGCGATATTGCTCGGCGGCGCCGGGTGCGGCCGGGAAGCCGATCCTTCTTCCGACGCCCCGCGCTTCCAGCCGGACCGAACGGCGCGGGTCGAGTATGTCATCGACGGCGATACGGTGATAGTTGAAGGGGATGAATCCATCCGTTTCCTGGGAATCGACACTCCCGAGATCAGGAAATGGACGCCCGACGGCTGGAGAGGACGGGATGAACCCTGGGGAAGAGACGCGGGCAATTACCTCCACCAGTTTATCGGAGACCGGGAAGTAGGCCTCATTTACGACGGAGAGAGAACCGACTTTTACGGACGGACCCTGGCCTATCTAACCATCGACGATATCCTGGTGAACGCCCGGCTGCTGAGAGAAGGCTACGCCACCTATATGGATATGGGGAAGCCGCTCAAATACGGCGACTATCTCCGCCGGGCGGAAGCGGAAGCCCGCGCGGCCGCCCGGGGCTTGTGGAGCGAACGTCGGGGCTCCTTCCGCCCTCCCGATTATTACGTTGCCGGAAGAGACGGGAAACTGTTTCACCGGCAAACCTGCGGCACGGTGGACAACATCCACGAGGACAATCGTCTCCGGGTCAGGCGGGAGGCCGCCCGGGAGTTGGGGCTGGAGCCCTGTTCCCGTTGCCTGCCCGAATAAAATTTTGCCCTCAAAACTTTATCGGCCGAAGTAGCTCAGCGGAAGAGCAGCTCACTCGTAATGAGCAGGTCGTGGGTTCGAGTCCCACCTTCGGCTTAATAATTTTTCCTGAAGGAAAAATTATTGTCAATGCCTTCGCCGCAGATGGGACGGGGGGATCTTCATCTCCGTCCGGTACTTGGCCACCGTCCGCCGCTTGATTCCCATCCCCCGCTTGGAAAGCCGCTCCGCGATCTCCTGGTCGCTCAAGGGATGATCGGGGTCCTCGTCGGCGATCATCGTTTTGACCAGGTTCTTCACGTTGGAAGAAGATACCGAGCGCCCTCCCGGAGTGGAGATGGCGGTGGAGAAAAAGTCCTTCAGGGGCAAAACCCCCCGGGGAGTATCGACATATTTGCTGGAGACCGCCCGGCTCACGGTCGATTCGTGAACCCCCACTTCCCCGGCCACCTCCGACATCCTGAGCGGCGCGTGGTGGCCGGCCCCCTTTTCCAGAAAACCCTCCTGGCGGGAGACCAGAACCTCCATTATCCGGCGCAGCGTCGCCTCCCGCTGTTTGATATTGTCGATGAACCACTTCGCGCCCTTGAGCTTCCGGCGGATATAGTCGATGGTCTCGGGAGGGGTATCTCCGTCATTCAACATCTTAAGATAGCGACGGTTGATCCGGAGACGAGGCAGGTATTCGTTATTGAATATAATCTGCCAGTCGTCTTTCCCCTTGACCAGCTTGATGTCGGGGGTTACGTACTGCGGCTGATCGTGGCTGAACTGCCGGCCCGGACGGGGTTCGAGAAAAGTGATCTCCTCGGCCGCCCGCTGCACCCGGGCGGGGATCGTCCGCAACTCGCGGGCCAGTTGAGCGTATTTCCTCTCGGCCAGCTTATCGAGATGTTTGTCCACGATCTCGCGGGCCAGGGGATCGATCTCTCCCTTGGCGTCGAGCTGAATCAGCAGGCATTCCCGCAGGTCCCGCGCGCCCACGCCGGCGGGGTGAAAAGTCTGGATCATCTTCAGGACGCTTTCAACCCGCGCCGGCTCGACACCGGCCCCGGAAGCGATCCTTTCGATATCCTCGACCAAATAGCCGTTCTCGTCGATATTGCCGATGACCGCCTCCCCGATCTCCTTGTCTTCCTCGGACAGAGCGGCGATCTCAAGCTGCTGCAGCAGATGCTCGGTCAGGTTCTGAGGGCGGGTGATCAGGCTCTGGAGAAAAGCCTCCTTCTCCCGGTCGATCGGGCGGGCGGGGGCGGGAGGAAGGGAGGGCGGCGGTTCCGAAGCGACCTCCCCTTCCGGCGCCGGCGTATCGGCTCCGGCGGCAGCGGAAAGATTTTCGTCGGGCGGAGGAACCTGGATCTCTTCCAGCAGCGGGTTCTGAACCAGTTCCTTCTGGATCAGCGTCTGCAATTCCTGCGTGGGAACCTGGAGCAGATGAATCGCCTGCTGCATCCGGGGAGAGAGGATGAGCCGGTGCTCCTGACGCGGCAATTGCTGAACCTGTATCGGCATAATCAACCCTAACGCTTTCCGGTTAAGATTATAGTTTCTTCTCTCTCTGGAATCAATAACATCCCGCAAGCGTGTGCAACCAAAATAGAAATGTCCGCTTTTTAAACGCGGAGCCGGACAAGGCCCGGCTTCCCATCGCCGCCGTCTTCCGGTAGAATTGCCGGCGGGAGGAAATCGTGAAGACCGTAACCATCTGCGTGCTGGGAAGCGGAAGCCGGGGAAACTGCGTCCTGATTCAGTCGGCTTCCGCCTCGATCCTGATCGACGCCGGCTTCAGCGCCGCCGAAACCGGCCGCAGGCTGGCGGCGGCGGGCAGTTCCCTGGAAGAGATCGACGCCGTCCTGATCGGCCACGAACATCTCGATCATATCCGGGGACTGGACGTGATCGCTCGCAAGTGGGGAGTCCCGGTCTATATGAACCGGGAGACCGCGGAAGCGGCCCGCCGGGCCGCGGGCGGGCCCTGGGACCTCCGGATCTTCCACAACGGCTATCCCTTTAAAGTGGAAGATATCTCCGTCACCGCCTTTTCGGTGGTCCACGACGCTCTGGATCCGGTCGGGTTCACCCTGGAGACCGGTTCGTTAAAAGTCTTCGCGGCCACCGACCTCGGCAAGGCGACCGCCCTGGTCCGGGAACGACTGCGGGGTTCCAGGATTGCCGTTATCGAATCCAACCACGACCGTGACCTTCTCCTGAACGGCAAACGCCCCTGGAAGCTCAAACAACGGATCAAAAGCAGCCGGGGACACCTCAGCAACGACGATGCCGCCCGGCTCCTGTCCGCCGAGGACGGCGGGGAACTCACCGACGTTTTTCTTGCCCACCTCAGCCGCGACTGCAACCGCCCGGAGATGGCGCTGGACCGGATCACGCGGGGCTTGAAGAGAAAAGGCGCGGACGGCCCGCGGATTCACCTGACCTTCCAGGACCGGATCAGCCCCGCGATCAGCGTCCGGGAATACGCGGTGGCGGAACCCGGAAAAGCCTACCTTGAGCCCGCCCGGCAGCTGCTCTTCCCGGGAGCGGGTTGGGTTTGACATCCGGCGGCGGGCAATGCTACTATGGCCGCGACTGAAACCCGGATCGGGCCCTCACGCAAACCGGACAAGACGGACCAGCTATTATGGCCCAGGTCAGAATCGACAAAGTGACCAAGGTTTACCCCGGCGGCGTCACCGCCATCAAGGACGCCGAACTGACCGTTGAAGACCGGGAGTTCGTGGTGCTGGTCGGACCGTCCGGCTGCGGCAAATCCACCCTCCTCAGAATGATCGCCGGCCTGGAGACCATCACCCAGGGCGATATTCACATCGGCGACCGCCTGATCAACGATGTCCCCCCCAAGGATCGCGACATCGCGATGGTTTTCCAGAATTACGCCCTCTACCCGCATATGTCCGTGCGGAAAAACCTGGCTTTCGGGTTGAAGTTGCGCGGATACCCGAAAGGGAAGATAGACGAGCGGGTCGATGAAGCGGCCCGGATCCTGGAGATCGGAAAGCTGCTCGACCGCAAGCCCAAGGCCCTCTCCGGCGGACAACGCCAGCGGGTGGCGGTGGGAAGGGCGATCGTGAGAAAGCCGAAGGCCTTCCTGTTCGACGAGCCGCTCTCCAACCTCGACGCCAAACTCCGGGTCCAGATGCGGGCGGAGATAAGCAAACTTCACCGTGAACTGAAGACCACTATGATCTACGTCACCCACGACCAGACCGAAGCGATGACAATGGGCGACCGGATCGTGGTCCTCAAGGACGGGATCATCCACCAGGTCGGCAACCCGATCGAGCTCTATCTTCATCCCGGCGACCGCTTCGTGGCCGGCTTCATCGGCAGCCCCCCGATGAACTTCGTCGAAGGGGAACTGGCCGAAGAGAGCGGCGGGACCCGTTTTGTCGCCGAAGGATTGAACCTGCCGGTGGCGGGCGAACACCTGCCGGCGCTTCGAAAACTCTCCGACCGGAAGGTAACCCTGGGCATCCGGGCCGAAGACATCCACCTGCTGACCGCGGCCAACAATCGCCTCCGGCCCGCGGCCTTCACGGCGCTGCTGGAACTGGCCGAGCCGATGGGGGCGGAGGTATTTATCTACCTGCGTTTCGACGAAGCCAGACTGGTGGCGCGCGTATCGCCCCGGGACCGGGTTGAGGCGGGCCGGAACCTCGAGATGGCGATGGATATGAGCAAGGCCCATTATTTCCATCCCGAGACCGGGAAAACCATCGTTTAACCCGGGTTTTTCAATCCGGACTCAAGCTCAGGAGGGCCGTAGCTATGAGTGAAAACGGTTTCAAGCCGACCGAAGGAAGAAAAGAGCAGCTCTCCCCCCTTGACCAGGCCGACCGCTCCGTTCCGCCCGAGGACACCCTGAAGACCCAGGAAGACCCCGAAACCTTATGCCCGAGCTGCGGGCGCTTCGTGGGCGCTTACGAGAAATGCCCTTATTGCGGGGCGGAACTCAAGAAACGGATGTCGCTGGTCATCTGGAAACGGATCGCCGTGGTCGGGACCGCGGTCGGCCTGTTCCTGATGTGGCTGGCGGCGGTGAAGATGGAGCCGCCGCTGATCGACGTCGCCCAGGCCGGGCCGAGCTACAACAACGCCATCGTCCGCGTTCAGGGCACGGTGGTCAACCGCCGGCTGGAGGAGGCCCGGAAGATGGTTCGGCTCGACGTGGCCGACCGGAGCGGCCGGCTGACCGCGATGGGCTTCGGCCAGCTCGACCGGTTCCGCGAGCTGGGCAACCTTCCCCGCGTCGGCGACCGGGTGGAAATCGTGGGCCAGCTCCAGATCAGCGACCAGTACGGGACCTCGCTCTTCCTCAACCTGCCCCACAAAGTGCGGATAATGGATCCCCCCACGCCCGAGAAGGCCGCCATCTCCGCCATCACCGAGGAATGGCTGCACGACAAGGTGACGGTCCGCGGAAACGTCAAATACGCGCCCCGCTACGGCGCCGCCACCATCACCGACGGCACCCGGGATCTCCGCGTCTCGCTCGATCCCGGCAACCTGGGTGACGACCTTCCGGCCATCCGGCCCGGGGACGGTCTCGAGATCACCGGCATCCTGGCGATGGACCGCGGCCATCTCACGCTGATACCGGGCAGCCTCGAGGACATTGCCCCGGCCGAGGTCGCGCCGCTGGAGATCGCCGTCCGGCCGATCGGCGAGGTGACGCTCGATCTCTTCAACGAGATCGTGGAGGTCGAAGGGGAGGTAACCCACTTCCGCGCCTTCCGAACCGGCGGCGGATCGGTCACCCTCGCCGACAACACCGGCCGGATCGGGGTGCCGATCTTCGCCAGCGACTACGACAGCATCGCGGGCGCCGGGCGGCTGCGGACCGCGGGAACCCGGGTATCGGTCCGGGGAACGGTGGGGGAATACCAGGGGGCTCCTCAAATCCGGCCGCTCTCGGCCGAACACGTGAGAATCCTGGAATAACCGGCGAATAAACCAAGGAGAAACAGATGAACTTCGGGCTCCTGCTCGTCTACGCCCTGGCCGGAACGCTCCTGGGTTGCTTCCTCTTCGTTATTCCCTCGATTCATTTTCTCAACCTCTCCGGCCTGATCATCGCGCTCTGGATCAACTTCCCCTCCCTCTTCCCTACCGCCGAGCCGGTGGCGGTTTTTGTCTTCTTTATGGGAATGGTGGTCTCCTTCGGCATCATCAACACCATCCCCTCGATGTTCCTGGGGGCGCCCGACGAATCGGCGGTATTCGTGGTCCTTCCCGGGATCAAGTATATGCTCCAGGGCAAGGGTTACGAAGGAGCGATGCTCACCGGGATGGGGGGGCTGATGGGGATCGGCTTTTTAATCCTCTTCACTCCCTTCTTCTTCTTCACCCTGCCCCGCATCCAGCATATCCTCGCCCCGCATATGCACTGGATCCTGGGGCTGATCATCGCCTATATGCTGATGAGCGAGTGGCCCAAGGGCACCGGCAAGGGGGAGACGATATGGGTGAAGTTCAAGGGCGCCTGGGCCAACCTTACCGCCGGGATAATCACTTTCGCCCTGTCCGGTTTCCTGGGGCTGATAATCTTCAACAAGACCATGGTCCCGGTCCAGCTGGGCTTCCAGGGGCTGCTTCCGATCTTCGTGGGAATGTTCGCCGTCTCCAGCCTGATCAGCGCCATTCTTTCCCGCCAGGAGATTCCTCCCCAGCACGTGAGCCGGGATATCGACATCGATTACAAGATCCTCTTCAAGGGCTGGCTGCCGGGTTGCATCGGGGGTATGCTGGCGGCTTACCTGCCCGGAGTGACCGGCGGAATCGGGGGGCTGATCGCCGGCCACGCCACCGCCCAGCGCGACGACCGGATTTTCGTGATGAGCCAGGGCGTCTCCAAAGTTGTCTATTACACCGGGCAGCTCCTTCTCTTCTTCATCCCGGGGATATATTTCGTCGGGGGGAGCGGGATGCTGCGGCGGGGCGGGATGGCGATAAACCTGAGCCCCTTCTACACCCCCCAGACCCACCAGGAATATTTCTTTATGCTGGGGATGGTGATGCTGGCCGGTTGCATCTCCTACTTCTTTCTCTCGTTCAACTCGCGCTGGATCATCAAGGTGATCGCGAAGGTGCCCTACCAGAAGCTTTCCTACGCCGCCCTGGCGATCGTTTTCGTGATGGTCTTCTTTATGCCGGCGATGGTCGAGGGAGGGGTCATCAACGCCGCGACGTTGATGGGCGGGGTCAACATGCTGCTGATAATGGCGGTCAGCACCTGCCTGGGGCTGATACCGATTTTCTTTCACTGCCGGAGGAGCAATTGTATGGCGGTGATCATCGTCCCGATCTGCCTGAATATGGCCGGCTACGGCGATGTCATCGCCCAGTTCCTGGGACTGGTCTGAACCAACCGGAGCGCGGAGCGAAAGCCCGGCCGAAAAGAAAGAGCCGGCGGGCGCCCACACTCCGAGAGTTCGTATTAACTCGTTATTTCGAGCAGGACCGAAAGCTTTCGAGCCGTCGAAGCGATCTCTAATAACAGATAACACCAGCACGGGGAGAGCGATCAAATGAAAGGCCTGACCCATTTTATGAGCGGGGTGGCGCTGGCCTCCTTCTTCGGTCCGGCGGTGCGGATGGCCTCCCGGGATATGGGGGCGGCCGGGCACCCTTCCTTCATCCTGGTTTTGGGGGGGCTGTTCGGGATTATGCCGGACACGCTCGACTTCAAGGTCGGGCAGTTCTTCACCAAGGCCGACTACGAGATCGACCCCGATCCCAACAACCCGAACCCGCAGGAGATGGCCGAAGGACTGGGCAAGGCGATGGAAGAGGCGGCCCGAACCGGGCGGATGGTCAAGGCGCAGATGTACCCGATGCGGCTGGGCGCCGATCTCTGGCGCCAGTACGTGGTCAAGTTCGACAGCGAGAAGAACGAGGTGGTGGTGGTGATCAACGAAGCGGTCACCACTTCCCAGGTTCCGGTTTTGGGAAGCGAGCCCAAGACCAACCGGGTCGGCCGCTACCGGATCCAGACCAAGCTGATCGAGACCCACGGGCGGCCCTCGGTGGTGGATATTATGAGCGGCCCGATGTTCGGGTTCAAACCCAACGACCGGGGCGAGGTCGAGATCGAGTTTTTGCCCTGGCACCGGACCTGGAGCCACAGCTATATCCTGGGCCTGATGCTGGCGGTCCCGGTGGCCGTCATCGCCTCCCTGATCGCGGGCTGGAATATCGGCTGGCTCTACGGCGTGATCGCTTTCTTGGGTTTCGCCATCCATCTCACCGAGGACCTGACCGGGCATATGGGAGGCAGCCTGGCCTGGCCTTTCCAGAAAAGCCGGTCCAACGGGATGAGCCTCTTCAAGGCCAGCAACCCCCACGCCAACTTCACCGTTGATTACACCGCCGCGGTGATCATCCTCTTCAACTTAAACCGGTTCGCGCCGGAACCGGCATTTACCACCTCCCCCTTCGGGTTTTTCCTGGCCGCTTGGTTGATCCCGATGGCGCTTTACACCGCGATCGTCAAGATCTTCGGGGAGAAGAAGAAAACGCCCAAGCTGGGGGTGGTCAGCGCCGAGAAGGCCCTCCAGCAGGAAGAGCTGTCCTACGAGGCCCAGGATTTCGCCACCGGCGACGCGGGATAGCGCGTCGCCGCCCGGCAAATTAAACAAGGCGCGGATTCAACCAGTCGGACCAGTCCGACCGGTCAGACCGGTCGGACTTTTCCAAAAAGCCCTCACCGGCAACCTCAAACCGCAAATAACTCCCGATGTACCGGAAAATCGACAGGGAAATCCTGGCGCGGCTCCAGGATATCGCGGGGGACGAGAATCTCCTGCGGACCGGCGAGGAGATGGAGGACTACTCCCACGACGAGAATTTCAACCTCCGCTTTCCTCCGGAAGCCGTGGTCAAGCCGGCATCGGCCGCCGAGATCTCCGCGATCCTGAAACTGGCCAACCGATACCGCTTTCCCGTGGTTCCCCGGGGCGGGGGGACCGGGCTCACCGGCGGCGCGCTGGCCTCTCTCGGGGGGTTGGTGATGTCGCTGGAGCGGATGAACCGCGTTCTCGACATCGACCCTGAAAATATGATGGCCCGAACCGAGGCCGGCGTCATTACCGGGGAGTTCCAGAAAGCGGTGGAAGAGAGGGGGCTGTTCTACCCTCCGGATCCGGCCAGCCTCGACAGCTGCTCCCTGGGAGGAAATTTCGCCGAAGACGCGGGCGGGCCCCGGGCCGCCAAATACGGCGTCACCCGGGACTTTATGCGCGGGGTGGAGGCGGTGCTGCCAGAAGGGGATACGATCTCTTACGGGGGCAAAATAATCAAGAACGTCACCGGTTACAATCTCCTGCATACCCTGATCGGCGCGGAAGGCACGCTGGCCGTGGCGGCGGAGATCACCGTCAGCCTTCTCCCCCTGCCGGCACGGCGGGTCGATCTCCTGGTGCCGTTCCCTTCCTACCGGGGGGCGGTGCGAAGCGTTCTCTCCGTCCTGGGCCGGCCGGCCCCCCCGGCGGCCGTCGAGTTTATGGACCGTAACTGCCTGCGCGTCACCGAGCGGGTGCTGGGGTCCCGGGTCGGGGCGGTGGAGGCCGACGCCCATCTTCTCTTCCAGGTCGACGGCTGGGATGACGACGAGGTCCGGGGAGATTACGAGCGGATCGGAGAGATCTGCCTCGATAACGGCGCCGAGGACGTGATCGTGGCCGACTCGGCCCGGAACCAGGAAAAACTCTGGGAGCATCGCCGCAAGCTCCGCGACTGCCTGCGCGAGATCAGCCCCGTCATCAGCGCCCAGGACGTGGTGGTGCCCCGTTCCCGCCTGGTCGAACTCCTTGAAGGCGTGGAGCGGATCGGGGAGGAGTCGGGTTTAAAGATCGTTTCGTTCGGCCACGCCGGGGACGGCAACGTCCACGTCAATATCCTGCGGGAGGAAGCCGCCGAAGACGAGTGGCGGAGCAGGCTGGCCGCGGCCACGGGAGCGATTTTTTCCCTGGCGGTCGGGCTGGGAGGTTCGATCTCGGGCGAGCACGGGATCGGACTGACCAAGAAGGATTACCTGACGATGGCGCTCAAGCCGCGGGCGATCGAGGCGATGCGAAGGCTCAAGTCCGCCTGGGACCCCAACAATATCCTCAACCCCGGGAAGATTTTTTCGGTTTAGGCGCCTCCAGTTCCACGGCGTCGACGAATCCCACGCAGACCGCCCGGACCACCCCGGTCGGACCGGTGGCCAGAACCTGCCGGGCGGAGTTTCCCTCATCGATCACCAATACCCGGTCTCCGGGACCGGCGTTGACCCGGTCAAAAGCCACCACGTATTCGGAGGCGGGGGTCCCGGCGGGGTCGAGGATCTTGACCAGCAGGAGTTTCTCGCCCTGATACTGCTCCAGCTTCAGGGTGGAGACGACGTTTCCGATCACCCGCCCGATCTTCATTCTCCGTCGCTCCGGGCGGTGAGGGTTATCGCGTCCACGATCGAGGTGATGGTGGCATCGGAAGGGTTGAAGGGTTCCGGCAGGGGAAGCGAGGCTTCCCGGCCGCCGATGTAGGTCACCACCTGCCCCGGGCCGGCCTGCTGGGTGTCGGCGGCCACGATCGGATCGCCCTGGGGTTTGAGGTTCTCGTCCAGGGGCTGGACCAGCAGGAACTTGACGCCCTCGAACGCCTCCAGCTTCAGGGTGCTGACCAGCGATCCGATGACTCTTCCCAGCAGCATCGCTATTTCTCCTTTCGCCGGGCGGAACGGGAACGCCCGGAAGAAGGCGCGGGCGCGTCTTCGGGGAGGGACTTGTCGTATTTGGTTTCGCCGCCGACCTCCCAGCTGTCCACCACCGCCAGGATCACGGCGTCGTTGGGCCGGTCGCGGGTGATCTCGGTCTGGCGGGCGCTGGAGCCGGTGGCGTAAAGCACCACCTCGCCGCGGTCGCAGCCGATCGGGTCGGAGGCCACCACGTAGCCGGCCGCGGGGCGGACGTCGGCGTCGAGGTTCCGCAGCAGCAGGAAGCGGATCCCCCCCATCTGCTCGTCCTTGCGGGACGCCACCACCGTCCCCATTACCCTGGCGATCTGCATAGCATATCTCTCCTGAAGCTCCCCGGCGGGAGTTTAAAATCTTATGGGGAAGGTTATTCCCCTACCCCGGCGCGGGTCAAGACCAAAATCCTCCCGGCGGGAACGTTCGGGAATACGCGCCGCTCATATCCCCTGGAATTCGAACGGTTCGGCTTCCTCGAAAAATCCGCTCGCCTCGCCGGCGTAAACCTGGTCCTGGTCCAACGGAAGTTTCATCACGGGCGCCCCGGCGCCGAAATCCATTTCATTGAGGTCAACCCAGAGAACGTTGGGGGTAAGCACGTTCTCGAAATAGTATACCAGGCGCTTCTGGTCCGCCACCGTTCTCCACTGCGTACTCGATAAATGGGGCTGATCTTCGGTTGAAATCCCGTAGGGCACGGAAATATTCCGGACAACGCTGAATACGCTCGGCACGGCTACCCGGGGATCGCTTGTTTGGGGAATCACGTCCAGGTAGTAAGACGCCCGCACGAAACGATCCGACGGGTTGTTCGATCCCGGCAGGAAAACCGTTCCGGGTATCCGTTCCCAGTAGCCTTTGACGGCCAGCTGTTCCTCGAACAAGGGATCGTTGGTCATAACCTGGTAGGAGGGATCGTGGTGGATGACCAGTTTTTTATCCACGTATTCAAAGATCGCGTTATCCCCTCCCGCGTCGGAGAGGGAAAGATGCACGGTGGTAAATCTGTCCGTGCCCGGGATGTAATCCGAAACAACAACAAACTCTTCCCGGCCCAGGGCTTCCACGGCCTCGGCGACGGTGGCGAAGTTGTCCAGAGCGTATTGCGCCCAGGCCGCGACCGTGAGACCTTCCCTTTCCCCCTCCGGCTCGAATTCCGGGTACCGCGATCGCGTCAGCCAGAGCAGGTTGGCCACCAACCCCTTCTCGTTCATCCCGTCGGAGGTGGCGATATCCCACGAACTGGCGACGACGCTCCCGTAACGCGACACCCAGGTAATTGAATTCGGCCCGGCCCGACCGTCCCGCTCCATTCCGCGGGGAAACTTCCAGAGGTTGGCGGGAATATCGATGCCGAAATCCATCGAGCGCCCGGTGATCACCGTCTGTTCCGGACCTTTATATACCACTCTTGAGCAGGGCCGTACCCCGGAGGGGAAAGCCAAGATACTGATCGCGATTCCAAACAGGCCGGCGATGATCTTCATTTAATTTGTCTCCTTTTAGCCCGACTTTCGCGATTCAACCCCAAAATCAACTATTTTCTGGGGGTCAATTAACGGAAGTTATTGTACGGCAACAACCGGATTTTTAAAAGTGTTTGTGGTACAGACCTACCCCCTTGTCA
>PUNC01000024.1 GCA_003551625.1 PVC group bacterium
ACAATAGTGCGAATGGAAGCATGACGGTGCTCCGGAGGCATAATTGGTGTCCGCCACGGCGGACTATTATTGACAAGCCTTCTCATGGAAGACGCCAAGGCCGCAAAGTGCTCCGCACCCTCGGACCCTTTTGGAACAGACGATCGAATGTGATTGGATGTGATTAAAAAAATAAAAATTCCGGGGTTGCTCCGCGCTCTGGCAAAGCAGATTTCAGCCCCGAAAAATGGCGCTGGCGGCGCCATCTCGGGGTAAAATTCCAGGTTTTAGATTACGGCGATGCTCCGCACCCGTTCAAGTTCCTATCCTTCCCTTACTCTTACACATACTCTAAAACGTCTCCTGAGATGAGTAAGGGGGCAGTGCGGGGTGAGGAAGAATCCCGGCGGGAAGTATCCGCTGGAAGGTTACTTCTTTTCCGGGGGCGGCATCCGGAACCACTTCTCGCTCAAGCGGGTCAGGTCGGGAATGGACTGGAGATAAAACAACGAGGCCGTGGAAAGGACCGTGATTATTATTCTGACCGGGTCGCGGGGCGGGGCCAGAAAGCCGAGAAAAGCCACTGCCGGCAGCAGCCAGCCGTAGCTTCGAAGCGCCCGAAAGATCCCGGCCTGGCCGAGGTAGAGGGCGGCGAAGGGCAGCAGCAGGAGCCAGAGCGGATCGCCGAAGAGCAGACCGCCTCCCGCCGCCAGGCCCCCGGCGGAGGCGGCGAGGATCCTGATATCTTTTCCCCGGATCCGCTTCAAAAAGCGCGCGCGGTTCTCGATCAACTCCTGCGGGGGTTCGGCGTGATCAAGGACCGCGCTGCCGAGCAGCGAGAGGGCCTGCCCAAGCCGCTCGTGATCGAGCCCCTCGCTGACCAGGGCGTCGATCTCGCGGAAGACAAACTCGCCGTCAACCAATCCTTCGGCCTGGTTGTCGATCCGGTTGAGGGTTTCGATGTTGACCCGTTGGCCGATCTGTCCTTCCAGGGTGGAGTGGTCGTCCCCGTAGGAGTAGCTGTCCATCGTGCCGTGGATCATTCCGTCCTCGATGTAGTGGGAGCAGATCCCGATCCAGCGCGAACATTTTTTAAGATTGTTCTGGATCGAAGCCCGCCGCGCCCGGTAAAGAGCGGCCCGGGCGCTGCGCCGGGCCTTGGGCCAGGTGTGGACCACGGTTCTCTTCTTGTCGGGCTCCACCGAACCCTCGATTACGGCTTCCCGGTCGAGGCCGAAAGCCTCCGCCATCTGGATGGCAAGTCTCTTGTGTTCGCGCCATTTCATAAAAAATAGATTTTATCCCCGAAACTTATTAAAACAAGGACATATATTTTTCCGGGGAAAAATTCATAGTTCGAGCAAGAGCTGACGGTCGTCGCCGGGCGAGGCCGGGCCGGGGCGCCGGCCGTCGAGGGTGATGAAATCGGTCATTCTGGCCACCGGGAGCCGGAGCCGGCGCAGGTCGCCGGCGGCGGTCAGCTTCTTCTCCCTCCGGGCGGCCAGTATCTTGGCGGCGCCTCTTCTCCCGATCCCCGGCACCCGGAGCAGCTCCGGGAGGGAGGCGCGGTTGATCTCGACCGGGAAAGATTCCGGGCGGCTCCGGGCCCAGGCCAGCTTGGGATCGCGTCCGGCCGGCAGTTCGCCGTCCTCCCCGAAAGGCAGTTCGTCAAGGTCGAAACCGTATTCCCGCAGCAGCCAGTCGGCCTGGTAGAGGCGGATGGAACGCTCCGGCGGGGGGGAAGGCAGGTCCTGGAGGGGCGTGCCGGTCTCGGCCCGAAAGGGGCTGTAGTAGGCCCGCCGCAAACCCAGCTTGCGGTAGAGCGAATCGGTCGCCGTCAGGATCTCCCGGTCGCTTTCGCCGGCGGCGCCGACGACCAGCTGGGTGGTCACCCCCGCCCGGACCCGTCCCCTCTTCCCGGCCTCTTCGGCCGCCCGGCGCAGGGTCGCCATCACCGCCTCCCGGAAATTTTTTCCGGGAGCGATCAGCCGCAAGCGCCCGGCGCTGGGCGATTCCAGGTTGACCGAGACCCGGTCGGCCCACCGGCAGGAGGCCGCCACCGCCTCCGTCCCCGCTCCCGGCATTATCTTGAGATGCAGGTAGCCGGGCCAGCGATGGGTTCTTCTGAGAAGCTCGGCGGTCTTGACCAGCCTCTCCTGGACCCGGTCGGGGTCGTCGGGAAGGGCGGAGCTTAAAAAGAGCCCCTCGACCGTTCCCCGACGGTGGAGCGAGAGGAAGAGGCGGGCCAGAACCTCCGGCTCCAGCCGGCAGCGCTCGGTCTCCGACCTCGCCCTCAGGCCGCAGTAGCGGCAGCCCAGGCGGCAGCGGTTGTCCAGCAGGATCTTGAGGAGTTTGATCCGCCGTCCGCCGGGCAGGAGACTGGTGTAAACGCTGTCTTTCAGCCATCCGGGGAGCCGGCCGGGCGCGGGGTCGAAGGGCAGGTTCTCCGACCGGCCGTCGGCGCAGACTTCGTCGCGGGCGGCCCGGCCCAGCAGGGCGGCCTTCTCCTCCAGTCCTTTGGTTCGCAGGATCGCGGTCATAAGGGGATTATTCCCGAGGGGTTATCTTTCTGGATTATACCCCACTTGGTAAAATAGCGTCTTGACTTATTAATATGTAAATCATACTATATGATTGTATTGTAGAAGGGAGGGTTTATGAGTCCGAATACGCTTACTGTTACCGAGGCCGTTCGGAATTTCTCCGAGTACATTAGCCGGGTTTTCTACCGTCATGAATCGTTTGTACTGCGCAAGGGGAAGAAACCGGTGGCGGAGCTTAGACCGGTGCCGCGCGGACGCCGACTGGGAGACTTGCCGGGTCTTCTCTGTTCTCTCCCCCATCTCGCTAAAAAGGATGCCCGAGCGTTCGCTGAAGATATCAAAACGGCTCGCCGCGTGATAGATTCCGATAAATTGAGGGATCCATGGGCATCCTGATCGACAGCAGTATTTTCATCCACGCTGAAAGAAGCGGGGCCGATATGTCGGCTTATGTTCGAGGGAGAGAGGAAGAAGAAATTTTTATCTCGGTTATTTCTGCCAGCGAACTATTGCACGGCGCCCACCGCGCCGGTGCCTCCGGTATAAAAGCGAAACGCCTGGCATTTGTCGAAGGCGTGCTCTCCGGTATTCCTCTCCTCGGTATCGACCTCGCTACCGCTCGCTCCCACGCCCGGTTATGGGCCGATTTATCTCGTCGTGGCCGGATGATCGGCGCTCACGACTCCTGGCTGGCAGCCACCTGTCTTACTCACGGTCTCCGGTTGGCGACAAGCAATGTCAGAGAGTTTAAGAGAGTTCCCGGGCTTGAGCTCGAGGAGTGGAAATAACCCTTTCCGAGCTGTCAGAGACCGGCCAGAAAGCTTCTCAGAGCGGAGGCGGTCCCGGCCAGCTTGATGGGGTCGATCCGGTCGGGCGTATCCCGATGGGTATGGGTGATCTCCGCCGTCAACTCCTCTACCCTGTCGGTGGTGAAGGCCAGGGCGGGGATGCCCCGCCCGACGAAGATCATATGGTCGCCCTGGAACCACCGGGGGCCTTCCGTTAAGTCCGGATCTTCCCGAAAACACCTTTCGGCCTTCTTCCGGATCCGGCCGGGGCAGTCGTAGAGAGAATAGGCGGTTCGCCCTTCACGGTATCCCACGCCGTCGAGGTTGACGGCGAGCCGGGTATTCGTGATCCCGCTTCCGGAACGGCGCAAATATTCCACCTGTCCGGCCGCGCTGTAGTGGTCCTCCCCGTTGAGTGCCGCGAGTTCGATTGTCACCTCTCCGGCCCAATCTTCGAGCAGCTCCGCCAGCAGGAGCAGGACCGCCGTTCCCGAGGCGTTGTCGGCGGCTCCCGGGCAGTCTTCGTAGGCGTCGATGTGGGCGCAGACGACGATCTTTTCCCGGGCGTCCGGCTTCTTGCGGCCGATCACGTTGCGGGCGCTCGCGGGAATTCTTTCGGCTTCGATCAGCAGGCGGAATAGCTTGCCGGCGGCACCGGCGATCGCCCCGCCGGTCTCCTCCCGGCAGAAGACCGAGGGGATGTCGAAGTCCCCGTCGTTGAAGAGGGGCGGCGGGTCGAGGGCGCCGGAGGCGGCCGGGTTCTTCTTCGTGGCGGCGACGATGGCGGCGGGCCTTTTGGCCTCCAGCAGGGCGTAGATCTTTTTGTGGTCTTCGGGGTTGTAGAAGGGAAAGTTTTTCGGCATCAGGGGTTCGGAAGAGATCTCTCCCCGCAGCAGCAGGATCTTTCCCGCGCATTCGCCCCTTTCCAGCTCGGCGATGGAGGAGACGGCCAGAAGCTCGGCCGTCACGTCGCAGGGGAGGGAATAGGGGCTGATCCGGACGGGGAAGGAGCGGCCGGCCTTTTCCAGCAGAACTTGGCCGGCGCGGTAGTCGAGGCAGCTGAAAGGCTCGGCGTCGATCGCCCAGCCCCAACGCCCGATAGTCCGGGCGAAGAAGTCGGTGGCGGCCCGGTTTCCCGCCGAGCCGGTACGGCGTCCGGGTTTGAAGCCGCAAAGGGTGGCGAGATAGGATTGAGCCTTCTCAGCCAGGGGGTCGCTCACGGCGCCGGCCTCCTTGGATGCCAGTGATAGATCTATCTTATTTGAGGTATTCCCGATCGCTTCGATACCTTATATTACATCATCGGTATAACATACCAAATAGGCTCTCTTCCGAATTGTTTGGATGGAAAACACATCAAATACGGGGATTCAGGTATGCTTGTCATACTGAAGGAGCAGGGCGACTGAAGGATCTGACAGTTTCCCGTCATCCTCAGGGAGCACTTAGACTTCGCTCATTGAGTATTATGCTCGCAATGGCAAGAGTCGCGGGAAGAGTATAATATTTAATCCGCCGTATAGCGCGATGTCTTAACCCGAAAACCGGGAGTGAAGGGATGAGAAAAATGGCTTTTGTTCTTGCCGGGTTGCTGCTGCCGGCCGCGGTTGCCCCGGCCGTCGAGATCGAATCGGAGATCAAGGAGGTTACGGTCTATACGGACCGCGCCCAGGTTACCCGTTCGGGGGCCGTGGAGCTGCCCGCCGGGGTCTCCACCGTTGCCTTTCCCCTTCTCCCGCCCGGACTCCGGGACGAATCGGTTAGGGTCCGCGCCCACGGTCCCGGCGTCATCACCGGCACCCGGGTAAGGAAAGTCTTCCTGGAGACCGATCGCCGGGTTGAGGTGGAGGAGTTGCGCCGCCGCCTGGAGTCTCTCCGTGACGAGCGCAAGGAGTTCGACGACGAACTGGAGGCGGTCGGTCTCCAGCGTAAGTTCGTCTCCTCGATCCAGTCCTCGGTCGCCGAAACCACCTCCCGCGATATGCTTCACCGTCCGCCCGCCCCCGATGAATGGGAGGGGGTGCTCGAATTTATCGGGGCTTCGACCGGTCGGCTTGCCGCCCGCGCCCGCCGACTCGAGGCCGAGCGGCGCGAGCTCGACCGACGGATTGAAGCCGCCGAGAAGGAGCTCCGCCGCCTGGAGACGGCCCGGGGCCGGGAGGGTAAATCCGTGGAGGTGACGGTGGATTCCGGGGAGCCGTCCCGCTGGCAGTTCGAGCTGTCCTACCAGGCGCCGAACGCGGGCTGGCGGCCGTCCTACGACGTCCGGGTCCGGCGCGCCGACGGGAGTTTGGACCTGGCGGTAATGGGCGAGGTTCGCCAGGCGACGGGGGAGGACTGGGAAAATGTCGACCTTGTTCTTTCCACCGCCCGCCCCGCCATCTGGGGCCGCCCGCCCCGGCTTTCGCCCTGGCATATCGGATTGAGACGCCCGGCGGCCGCGGAGGCGCCGCGCGAGAGGGCGCTCTATATGGCCCGACAGGCCTTCGACGATGAAAAAGCCATTGCGGCCCCGCCCGAGACGGCGGAAGCCCGGAGGTTTGAGGGGGTCTCAACCTTTCACTTCCCCCGCCCGCAGTCGGTCCCCTCGGACAACGAGTATCACGGACTGGTCGCGTCGAGGCTGACCACCCCGGCGCGGTTCGAGCTGGAAGCCTTTCCCCACCTGGTCGATCACGTCTATCTCAAGGCCCGGCTGACCAACGACTGGGGTTTCCCGCTGCTGCCGGGCAGGGCCAATCTCTTTCTGGGGCCCGACTTCGTGGGCAACACCCATCTCCAATACCTGGCCGTCGGGGAGGAGACCTCCGTTTTCCTGGGGGTGGACGAGGAGGTCGTCGTGAAGCGGGAACTGGTCTCCGAGAAGGCCGATACCGGCGGCCTCCTGCGCCGGGGCACCGCCTGGCGGGAGGTCGCCTGGAGGATCACGGTCTCCAACCTGAAGGAGACCCCGGCGGCGGTGAAGGTTTTCGACCAGCTTCCGGTCTCCCGGGACCCGGACGTGAAGGTGGAACTCAAGGACAGCCGGCCGGCCCCGGACGACTGCGGAGAGCTGGTATTGCCGGGACTTATCTGCTGGGAGCTCGAACTGGAAGCGGGGGAGGAGAGGGCTATTGAATACGAGTTCCGGGTGGAGTTTCCCCGCGACCGGGAGGTGGAAGGACTGTAGGCCGGATAGTTCTTGAAGCGGCCCGGCCGCGGCCGTTCACAAAGGACGGGCGGGGAGAATGGACCATTCTCCCCGCCCGTACCCTTTACCGGCGGGGCCGGTATTACTCTTCGTCCGGACCGTTGATCGCGTTGACGGGGCAGACCTCGACGCAGGCCCCGCAGTCGGTGCAGAGCTCGGAGTCGATGACGTAGATGCTGTCACCTTCCGAGATCGCTCCCACCGGGCATTCGGGCTGGCAGGATCCGCAAGACACGCATTCTTCGGTTATCGTATGGGCCATCTCAACACCTCCGGTTAAGGATTGATGGTTTCCGGTTATCAACCTAACACAAGATAGGTGAGTTTCAAGGACAGTCAAGAATTTTTTATTTCCGAGGGAAACGGGTCCCGGCGGCGTCCTCCCGCCCCCAAATGTCACTAGAAATGCTATGCAATCCTACTGACATTTGTCACTGGAAATGCTATGCAATTCTAGTGACAGAAATCTCCAGGAGGTTTTCGGTGGTTTCCGTCACCCGGCAGAAGTCGGCGGGGGGGGCCCCTACCGGCCAGACGATGCCCCCGGAGTCCGCCACCACCGGAACGATCTCCCTCCGGGAGAGCGGGATTTTGAGATCGATGAAGAGTTTTTTCAATTTCTTCCCGCCCCCCCGGCCCAGGGGACGGTAGCCGTCTCCGGATCGGCGGGAGCGGATCTCGAGCGGGGGGCGGAGGCGCGAGTAATCCACCAGTTCCGACAGCGTCCGTTCCGGGGGCCAGGTCCACTTTCCGGCCGCTTTCCGGCTTCGCGCCCACGTCCTTCCTTCCCCCCGAACCCTTTTTCGCAGCCGGGCCGTCACCTCGACCCCCGCTTCCGGAACCCGGACCTTTCCCGGGCAGGGCAGACGGTAGCGGTAGCCGGAAGCCGCTTGTTCGCCGGAGCGCAGGAGGCCGAACTCCCTGGTCAGCTTCAGCCCTCCCGGCAAGCGGACGCTTTTTCCGCTGCCGCCCCGGGCCAGCTTCTCGATCATATCAAGGTGTTCGGCCAGGGGCGATAACCCGCCGCCGGCGGCGACAAAGAGTTTCATCACCTCACCGCGGAGGGCGGGAGGGAGATCGAGCCAGGGTTCGATCTCCAGCGACGGTCCGCCGCCGGAGAGACGGGCCAGGGCCTCCCGGGCCCGGTCGTTGATGTAGTCGTCGCGAACCCGCTCCAGTTCGGCCAGGCGGACCAGCAGCTTTTTGACCGCCGGGCTGTATCTTCTCTCCAGCCGGGGGATCAGGTCGAGGCGGACCCGGTTGCGGAAGAAGCGCCGATCGCGGTTGGAGGAGTCGGTCGCGTAACCGATCCCTTTGGCCCGGAGGTAGTCCAGGAGTTCGGCCCGGGTAAAGCCAAGCAGAGGGCGGACCAGGGTGATCTCCCCCATCGGCTGCCGCGGCCGCATCCCCGCCAGCCCCCCGGGACCGGTTCCCCGCAACAGCCGCATCAGCACGGTCTCGGCCTGATCGTCGGCCTGGTGGCCGACGGCCACCAGCCGCGCCCGCCGCCTGGCGGCCGCCGCGCGGAAAGCTTCCAGCCGCTTCCGGCGGGCGGCCGTCTCCAGCGACAGTTTACCCCGCCGGGCCGCCGCCCGGACGTCGATCCGGCCGGCCGAGCAGGGCAGACCCAGCTTCCGCGCGAATCTTTTCACCGCCCGGGCTTCCCGCCGGGACTCCTCCCCCCGGAGACCGTGGTCGAGGTGGACGACGGAAAGATCCAGGCCGAGCTCCCGGCGGACCGCATCCAGGAGCAGGAGCAGGGCGGTGGAGTCGGCCCCGCCGGAGACCGCCGCCAGGATCCGGTCCCCCTTTTTCCATAGACGATGTTCCCGGGAAAAGGCGCGGAATCGCCGCTCCAGTTCCGCGCCCCGGGCGCGGTCGCGCCGCAACTTTTGTCTTTCGGTCGCCGTCATCGTGTATTAATATAAGCTTCAATTCTTTCCGGCAACAAGCGGATTCTCCGAAGGCAAAAGCCGGCGCGGAAGACCATGATAGATTTTCAAGGCAAAAAGGACATAATCCACTCCTTGCTGCCGGTTCTGGAAAATCCCCGGTTCGTCCTGATCAACCGGGACCGGGTCGCGGAGTTCTGCGCCCGGATCGGGGGGCGACATTTTCCGCGAAACCGCTGGAATTTTTCCTTTATCCACCAGTCCCGCGACGAGCTTGGCGTCGATTACTTTATGCTCTTCAGCGCCCTGAACTTTTGTTTCTGGGGATCGCCGAAATGGACGGTGGAATACCAGGGCAAGCATTACGACGGGGCCTTCGGTCTGTTCGCGGCCCTGAAACGGGCGATCGAGGAAGGGGTCCCGATCTGGGAGGGCGAGTATCTGGCCATGTTCAACAAATCCGACCTGGCCTCGATTCTCCGCGGCAACGTCAAGATCCCCCTGCTGGAGGAAAGGTTTCATATCTGCCGGGAGGCCGGGCGGGCGCTCTCCAAGCATTTCGCCGGAAGATTCAACCGGGTGGTCGACCGGGCCGAAGGCAGCGCGGTAAAGCTGATCGGGCTTCTGCTTGAATACTTTCCATCCTTCGACGATTCCGTCGAGTGGGAGGATGGAAAAGTCCTGTTTTACAAGCGGGCCCAGCTCGCCCCCACCCTGATCTACGAGCGCTGGAACGGCCGCGGCGCCGGCAGCTTCAGCGACATCGATCTGCTCACCGCCTCCGCCGATTACAAGATTCCCCAGGTACTCAGGAAACTGGGAATCCTGGAATACGTCAACGGGCTGGATCAGATGGTCGATGAAGGCCGTTTCATCCCCAACCGGAGCCGGGAAGAGATCGAGATCCGCGCCTCGACAATTATGGCGGTGGAGATGATCCTGGCCAACCTGCAGAAAAGGGTGGCGGGGCTGGACTCCCAGAAGATCGACCGCCTGCTCTGGTGGATCGGGCAGAAACGCGGTCCCGCCGACAAGCCTTACCACAAGACCAGGACCATCTTCTATTGACGGCCATCCCGCCAGGAAAAGGCAACAGGTTCGATCGTCCTCCTCCCCGGAGGATCCTGTTTGTCTGCCTGGGAAACTCCTGCCGGAGCCAGATGGCGGAGGGGTACGCCCGATTTTTCGGGCGGGATCGCGTCGAGGCTTCCAGCGCCGGGATGCTTCCCGGCGCCGGCGTATCGCGGGATACGATCAAGGTTATGGAAGAGGAAGGAATCGATTTGTCCGGGCATCGTTCCAAGCCTTTGACGAGGGAAGCGGTCGAGCGCGCCGATCTGGTGGTAGGCATCGGGGCCGATCCCGCCTCCCGTTACCCCGATCTGCTGGAAGGGAAGTTGGTTTACTGGGAGATAGCCGATCCCTTCGGCCGGTCTCCCGGCCGCTACCGGGAGATCCGGGACCGGATCAAGGAGAAGGTTTTAGACCTGCTTATCTCCCTGGGGGTTTCGGACCGGAAGTCTTAGCCCTGATTATTCGTGAAAATCGGCGATTTTTACGAATAATTAAACTCTTCGCCCATTCGGACGACCGGTTCCGGCTTCCAATAGGTTTGAAGGCAAGACGGCCGGGAAGAGTTATGCCGCCGAGATCAAGCTCCCAGACCAGGTTTATCGCGGCCGCCTCCGCGGGGAGGCTGGCGCGCTGGCTGCGGCTGGCCGGTTTCGACACCAGCTACCACCCCCGGCTTCCCGACGGTCTTTTGATCGCCCGGGCGATGCGGGACAGAAGGGTGATACTTACCCGCTCGCGGCGGATCCTGGCCCGCCGCGCGCTGCCCCCGGTGCTGGTCTTGAAAAGCGAAGAACCGTTCGAGCAGTTACGCCAGGTCATAGTGGAATTGGGGCTGACGCCGGATCCCCGGGAATTTTTCAACCGCTGCGCTTTCTGCAACCTGGTGCTGGAAACGGCCTCCCGCGATGAGGTCCGGGAAATAGTCCCCCCCTACGTCTTCAAGACCCGGAAGGAGTACAGGCGTTGCCGGGGCTGCGGGAGGATCTTCTGGGCCGGAACCCACCAGGCCTCGATCCTCCGGCGGCTGGAAACCCTGCTCCCGCCGAAAGGCGGGTCTTAAACCACGACTCACGCGAATAGACGCGAATACGGACTGGGCTGGGCTGACAGGTTTGGAAAAGAATATAACAAATGATCATCGCGGTCGGTTCCGACAATCCGGTTAAGATCGCGGCGGCCAAAGACGTCGCGGGGAGGGGATATCCGGGTGCGAACTTCATCAACGGCCGGGTCGCTTCCGGGGTCTCGGACAACCCCTCCGATGACGCCGAGGCCATCTCGGGGGCGAAGGAAAGGGCCCGCCGGGTCCGGAAGGAATTCTCCGCCGACCTGGGAATCGGACTCGAGGGCGGGATCGTGACGGTGGACGGAAGGCTGATGACCGCGGGCTGGGCGGCGGTCTGTGACGGAGAGAATTATCACGTCGGCGGCGGGGGCCACCTCGCCCTGCCGCCGTCGGCGGTTCGCGGAATCGTCGAAGAAGGGAAGGAGCTGGGCGAGGCGATGGATGACCTGGTGGGGGAAAAGGGCACCAAGCGCGGGAGGGGGGCCATCGGCATTCTCACCCGGGGGTTGAGCGACCGCCGGCGGGCCTACCGGGAGATCCTGGCCTACGCTTTCGCCCCGCTGATCTCAAGGCGGCTTTACTCCGGGGACCTCTTCCCGGCGGAAGCACCCCCGGCATTGAAACCACTGAGGCCGGCGGACGCGGACGCGATACCGCATCCGTCCCGACCAAGCCACCTTTTTGACGGCTCCGCCGCGTCCATCGCGACGATCGTTGTCGGTTCGGCCAACCCGCTCAAGCTCCGGGCGGTGGCCGAAACGGCCGGCCGGATCCGGCCCGGCTGCCGGGTTTCCGCCCGTCCGGCGGCGTCCGGGGTCTCGGACAACCCCCTCTCCAACGAGGAGACCATCGCCGGGGCGCTGGAGCGGGCCCGGGCGGCGCGGAAGTCCGCCGGAGCCGGCTGGGGGGTGGGCCTGGAGGGCGGGATGACGCTGATCGGCGGAGAATGGTACACCTGCGTGTGGTGCGTGATCTGGGACGGGGAAGCGGATACCCGGGGCGGAGGGGTTCATTTTCAGCTTCCCCCGCCGGTGATCCGCGCCGTCCTGGAGGAAGGAAAGGAGATCGGGCGCTGTATGGACGAGCTGACGGGAATGGCCCGGACCAAGCGCCGGATGGGGGCGGAGGGGATCCTGACCGCCGGTCTGATCGACCGGACGGCAGGTTTTGTCAGCTCGTTTATCTACGCGCTCTCGCCGCGGCTGCACCCTTAGCCCGGGTTACTCACGTAAGACAACTTTGCAATCCAAGGCGATAGAGATTGCTTCGTCACTTCGTTCCGCGCAATGACGTTATTATTCAAGTTATTTTTAAAACTCGACACTGGTCCGGGTTATGAAAAAACCGAGCTGAAGAGATGATCTACTCAATTCTGGCCGACATCGTGGTGTTCGTTCACTTTGTCTTTATACTGCTGGTAGTCGCCGGAGGCCTGGCGGTCGCCTTCCGCCCGCGGCTGGCCTTCATCCACCTGCCGATCGCTCTCTGGGGGGCGCTGATCTCGCTCTTCGGCTGGATCTGCCCGCTCACCCCGCTGGAGAATAACCTGCGTTTTCTGGCCGGTCAGGAAGGCTACAGCGGCGGTTTCATCGAGCATTATCTCACGCCGGTCATCTACCCCGACGGGCTGACCCGGACGGCCCAGATCGTTATGGGCGTTTTTGTGGTCGCGGTCAACGCTTTCTGCTATCGTTGGGCCTGGAGAAGGTGGAAGAAACGGGAAAAAACCCAAATCCGAAACCCGAACGACTAAAGAAGAACTGTTCTCTTCCGATGCGCCTGTAAACCTCTGAACCTTTTGGTGAGAGAAGACAGCATATGAAGATAGGGATCATCTCCGATACCCACGAAAATATGCCCAAGATCCGGTCGGCGGTGAAGCTGTTCAACCGCGTCAAGGTCGGGGCGGTGATTCATTGCGGGGACATCATTTCGCCGATCACCGCCGGGGAGTTTTCCGCGCTCGCCGCCCCTTTCATCGGGGTCTTCGGAAACAACGACGGGGAAAAGTTTTTTCTCCGCCGGCGATTCCGCCGGATCGGCAGCATCCACGAGCGGAGATACTCCGGGCGGCTGGGCGGCCGGCGGGTGCTGGCGATCCACGAACCCGATTTTCTGCGCGAGCTGGCGCTCAGCGGCCGCTGGGACCTGATCGCCTACGGCCACACTCACCGCGCCGAGATTTCCCAAGTGGGTTCCACGCTGGTGGTCAATCCCGGCGAAGCCGCGGGATGGATCACGGGAGAGGCCACGGTAGCCCTGGTCGATACCGGAACGATGCGGGCGGAGCTGAAAAAGATCTGAAATCCCGTCCATCCGAGGAGCGATAGATGACCTGGGAGATCGGGTTCATAATATTTCTTCTGGTGGCCGCGCTGATCAGCTTCGCCCTGGAGAAGATTTCGGCGGATCTGACCGCGTTGGCGGTATTCGCGGCCCTGCTGGTAAGCGGGATCCTCTCCCCCGAGGAGGCCTTCACCGTCTTTACCAACCCCGCGCCGATCGCGGTGGGCGCGATGTTCATCCTGAGCGCCGCGCTGGAAAAATCCGGGGCGATCGACCTGGTCTCGATGTTGCTGCGGCGGCTGGCCCGTTTCGGCTACGGGCCCTTCCTGCTGGTGATGTGCCTGACGGCGGCGGTCGTCTCGGCCTTCATCAACAACACCCTGGTGGTGGTGATATTTTTGCCGGTGGTGATGACGATGGCCCGGGAGATCGGCGTCGCCCCCTCGAAGCTCCTCATACCGCTTTCGTTCGCCTCGATCTTCGGCGGGGCAAGCACGCTGATCGGGACCTCCACCAACCTCCTGGTCAGCGGCGTGGCCCGCGACTACGGCGAGCCCGCCATCGGGATGTTCGAGCTGGTCGGGATCGGGGTTCCCCTGCTGATAGTCGGAATCGGCTACCTTTACTTCTTCGGACGGCGCTACCTTCCGGCTCGCGACACCCTGACCTCGATTTTGACCGAAGACGAGAGGAGGGAATACATCATCGAGGCTTTTGTCCGGGAATCGTCCCCGCTGGCGGGGAAATCGCTGGAAGAGACCGGGATCCTCAAAGAGAAGGGGATGCGGGTGATTTCGATCGTCCGCGGCGGTTCGGTTCTCCAGACCGAGCTCGGGAAGGTCGTTCTTCAGCCCGGAGACCGGCTGGAGCTGGCAAGCCGCCCTTCCGGCGTCGCCCGCGCCCGGGGGCTAGAGGGGATCGACCTGGCGGTGGAGGCGGAGTCGGGCCTGGAACCGATCGCCGCCCGCGAGGGGATGATCGTGGAGGGGGTGATCGGCCCCAACTCCTTCCTGCTCGGCAAGAGCCTGGCCGAGGCGAAATTCCGCCAGCGCTACCGGATGATCGCGCTCGGGATTCATCGCCGGGGAAAAAGGGCGCGGGGCGAGCTGAGCAAGATCCGCCTGGAGTTCGGCGATACCCTGTTGCTGCTGGGAGGGGAATCCGCCATCGACGACCTCCGCGGAGGGGAGGACATCCTGATCATCGATCGCCCTTACGTGCCGGCGGAGGTCCGCCGCCTTAAGCTCTCTTTCGTGGCGGCGGTGATCGTGGCGGCGATGGCCGCTTCCGCCGTCGGGCTGGCGCCGATCGAGATCGGCGCGGTGGTCGGCTGCGTGATCCTGTTTCTCAGCGGGATACTGAAGCCCCGGGACGGTTACCGGGCCGTGCAGTGGAACATAATGTTTCTGATCTTCGGGATGCTGGCGCTGGGCAAGGCGATGGAGCAGACCGGGACGGCGGAATTCTTCGCCCGGGGGATTGTCGCCGGTTCGGCCAGGTGGTTTCCCGAGGCGTTTCAACCGGTGCTGATGCTGGCCGCGATCTACCTGCTGACCTCGGTTTTAACCGAGATTCTTTCCAACAACGCGTCCGCGGTCCTGTCCGCCACCCTGGCGATCGGCCTGGCCCGGCTCCTGGATGTCGATCCCCGTCCCTTCATTGTGGCGGTGGCGATGGGGGCGTCCGCCAGTTTCGCCACTCCGATCGGCTACCAGACCAACACCTACGTTTACGGGGTGGGGGGATACCGTTTTCTGGACTTCGTGAAGTTCGGTGCTCCCCTCAAGCTGCTCTTCTTCCTGGTCAGCGTGGTCCTGATCCCGCTGCTGTGGGCGTTTTAGCCCGGGTTAAGGCTACTCCTGACCGACCTGATCTTCCAGGGGGGGCGGCGGCTGCGCCGAGCGCCGGGGGAAGAAGGTGATCAGCAGAATCGCCAGCACCACGCCGCCGACGGTGTCGGCCAGCCACCAGTTCGTGTAGATTTTCATCCGGGGTCCGTACCAGAGCGCCGCCGCGATTCCCAGGATCAGGCAGATGATCAGCGTGACCACGAAAGGGCGCATCGCCAGGGGCTTGGCGGCGGAGATCAGGAAAAGGACGGCCAGACCGAAGGCTCCCACCGCCCCCATCAGCAGGAGGTATTTAATATGGTCGCGGACGACAATGTCCCGCTCCGCGGGGGACTGCACGAATTCCTTGAGCTCGGGATTGAGCAGGAAACCGCTGACGGTGACCGCCGGTTCCTGTTCGGGGAAGACCATCATCGCACCCCCGGCCAGGCAGAGCAGGGCCAGCACCAACGCCAGGATTCTGAATCCGATCATAATAACCTCCTTGTGGATTTTTCGGGAGAAGAAGCAATAGCTTCCAGCGCATTATGACAGAACCCGTCTCCGGAGAAAAGCAATAATCCTTAAGCCGGATTATTTGTCCGGGCCGATAATGCTTGGCCGGGAATGTTACCCCCACTCGGGAAGATCTTCCCGTCCGCAGGCCGCGTCCACGCAGACGCCCGCCGCCAGCAGGGCGATAGCGATCTCGCTTCCCCTCACCGCCAGCAGCCGGCTCCCCGCTCGGACCTTGAAGGCTTTCTGAGCTTCAGGGGGGACCAGCAGGCGGTTATCGGTTCCAAGGCGGGTTCGGGCGTAGATCTTGCTTCTCCCCTGGACCACGACCGTTTCTCCCGCGGGAGCGTCGGCCAGCTGCGAGTACCTCTCCAGGATGACCTTCATCGCCGAGCCCTTCAATCTGTCCAGGGGAACCGCGGAGAAGCCGCCCGCTTCCCGGTCGCCCTGGATCAGGACCAGATCGCTGTCGGCTTCGATCCGGTACTCCTTCAGCGCCGGCGGAGGAAGAGGAATCCGGTTGTCGCTCCCCGCGCGGACCCACCCGTAGATGAATTTTCCGTCCAGAAACGTCGCCATATCTCACCCCCATACCGTTCGGCACGGTTTATCCCGCTTTATAATATGTTAGGAGAATCCCTCACCGGCTTCGGCCGGCGGACCGCCCGGAGCCGGCGAGCCGGAAATCCACCTGTCCGGCCGCCAGGTCCACCCGTTCCACTTCCACCTTTACCTCGTCTCCCACCCGGAACCGCCGTCCCCGGGAGCGGCCGTGGATGGCGGTGCCGCTCTTGTCGGCCCGGTAGAAGTCATCGGTGAGCGTGGAAACGTGCACCAGGCCTTCGATCAGAAACTGGTTGAGATAGACGCCGAACCCGAAGTTCCTGATCCTTACTATCACCCCCGGGAAAGATTTCTTCTTCTTGCCGGCGAGTTGTTGCTGGAAATACTGGAGCTTGCGCAGCCGGACCACTTCCCGTTCGGCTTCTTCGGCGTTGCGTTCCCGTTCGGTGCAGTGGGCGGACAGGGCCCCGGGCGCTTCCCTACCGGCAACAGCCTCCCCCCGGATCAGCGCCGTGAGCAGGCGATGGTTGAAGAGATCGGGATAACGCCGGATGGGAGAGGTGAAGTAGAGGTAACGGGGGCTGGCCAGACCGAAATGGCCGAGGTTTTTTTCCGAGTACTCGGCGCGGGGAAGGCTCCTGAGATAGGCGGTCTGAAGAAGGTGGGAGAGCGGGGATTTTTTCGCCTCCTCCAGGAATTGGCGGACCGTTTCGTGCTTTGAGGGGTCTCCCAGCTTGAAGCCGAAGACGCTCACGAGACTCTTGAATTCCGCCAGGTCTTCCCCCCGGGGCGGAGCGTGAATCCGCCAGACCGGCCGGGCCCGGTTTTCCGCCAGGTAGTCGGCGGCGGCCTCGTTCGCCGCCAGCATAAATTCCTCGATCAGGTTGTGGGCCGTCTCCTCGCCTTCGATCTCGATCCGGTCGATCTTCCCCTCCCGGTCGAAGTGGATCCTGGTCTCCGGGAGCTCGAGCTCCAGAGCGCCGCGCCGGAATCGCCGCTCTCTTAAAATAGCGGCCAGCTCGTTCATCCCGTCGAGGACCCCGGCCGCCTCGCCGGCCGCTTTCCGGGCCTCCCGGTCCCGCCCGGCCACAATCTTCTCCACCTCTTCGTAGGTGAACCTTCGGCGGGAGGAGATGATCGTTTGTTGAAAATCGAAACCCTTTCTCCGCCCTTCGCGGTCGAAACGGATCAGGGCGGAGATCGCCAGCCGCTGCTCGTCCGGCCGGAGGCTGCAGATCCCGGTGGCCAGCTTCGGGGGCAGCATATGCAGCGCGAACCCCGGGAAATAGACGCTGGTTCCCCGCTCCCGCGCTTCAAGATCAAGAGGGCTTCCCGGGGTCACATAGCGGGAAACGTCGCTGATGTGGACCCCCAGCCGCCAGTCGCCGTTTTCGTCCGCCTCCAGGGAAACGGCGTCGTCGAAGTCCCGGGCGTCGGGGGGGTCGATGGTGATGGCCGCCAGACCGGTGAGGTCGAGCCGCCCTTCCCGGTCCCGGGAGGAGACCGCGGTTTCGATTCGCTCGGCCTGCGCCAGGGTTGAGGGGTCGTATTCGTCCTTGAGCCCGAAACGGCGGATCACGGAGAGGGTATCGACCACCGGAAGGCCGGCCTGTCCCAGAACCTCGACCGTCTCCCCGACCGGGTTAAGATGGGGCGAAGGCCAATAGATATTGCCCACCCGGACCTTCTGTCCCTCTCCGGCTTCCAGCCCCCTTTCGGGATCAAGATAAATGTCCTTAAGGTAAGCGGGATCGTCGGGGACCACGTAATAGAGGTTGCGTTCCCGGGCCACGGTTCCCACGATCGAGTCCCGGCCTCTTTCCAGGATCCGGACGACCTGGCCGGCCCGGCTGCCGGGGCTCCGCCGCCGGCCGGGAGGGACGATCCTCACCGCGACCCGGTCGCCGTGAAAAGCCGTCCCGATGTTCTCCGGGGAAACATAGACGTCGGGCCCGCCGTCCCGTTCAGGCCGTACGAATCCGAACCCCCGGGGGTTCACCTCCAGGCGGCCGATGACGAGATCCACCTCCCGGGGGAGGGCGTAACGCCCCTTCTTCACCCGCACCAGCTTGCCTTCCCGCTCCATCTCCCGGAGGATATTGCCGACCGCGGCCGGCGGGAAGCCCTTCTCGCCCAGCCGCCGGCCGATCTCCGCCGCGGTCAGCGGCGGGGTGGTCTTCTTCTCCAGGAGTTTTACCACCGCTCTTTCCAGCTGGATCTTCACGGGGCGTTCCTTCTAAAAATAAAAATTACTGTCGGGCGAAGCGGCCGCGGTAATGGCCCCGCCCGAACGTTTTTTCAAAGACGAACTGGCAGATCCTGGTCCCCGGATGAACGGCCAGCGGGATCGGGCTGGCGTTATACATCTCCAGGAGCTGATGATTGGAGATGCCCGGATGCATAAAACTGGCGGTGATGTGAACCAGCAGGCCCAGGCGGGCGAACCGGCTTCTTCCTTCCAGCCGCCCGCAGATATCGTCGGGGAGGGTGATCTTTTCCCGGGTCAATCCGAGGGCGGATTCACCCGGCATCAGGAGAAAATAGTCTTCCACCCTGATCTGCTGGGTTACCTTGCGATAATCGGATTCATTGGTGATATGGTAGATGTCCCGGACCTTCTTGAAGACGAAGAAGGTGTCGCCGATGTGGAGGTCGACCGAGCCGGGCCCGATCTGATCCTCCGAGAACGGTTCGATCCTGATCACCCCCTCCCGGATCAACCGCCTGAGTTCGCTGTTCGCGATGACGCTCATTTTCCTTCTCTCCCCTGAATTTTTTTGACTTAACGTCCCGGCCGGATATACTTGTTTCAAGAGGAGCCGGGCCGCCGACTTTTTCGGCGGCACCATCTTAAACCAATCGGCACGGGGAAAAAAGTGGAATTATTACGGCCGCTGTTTCGCGGGAGGACAATCTCGTTTTACCGTCTGGAAAACGACTACGCGCCGGAAATCGACAAGTATGTCATCTCCACCCCCGCCACCCGCCGCGTTCTCAACTCCCCGGAGATCTTCGGATGCCGGTTCACCCGGAGCTTGAGAAAAGCGGTCACCGCCGTCATCAGGCATTTCCCGGACGGCGGGACGATCGCCGGCCTCGATCCGGCCGGGATCAGCGTCGTCAACTTCCTGCGCTCCGGGCTGAACTTCGGCATCAGCGAAGCGCTCTACGAAGCCCTAGGCTTCAACACTCAGTCCTCCTCTTTCATCACCTCCCAGCGGCAGCGCGACCGTTACGGCCGCTGGTTCATCAAGGACGACCAGTACCGAAAGATCGAGCTTCCCGACCAGGGGAGCCTCTTCATCGGGGAGGTGGTGGCCACCGGGGTAACCATCGACAACGGTCTCGACATTTTGTTCAACCAGGCCAAGAATCTCGGCCACCCCCTGAAAAACGTCTTTTTCTTCACCATCGGCTGCCACAAGATCGAAAAGATCCTGCAGAAATACGACCGGCGCTTCCGCCGGGCTTTTCCCGGGTACCGCAAGAGCGTGCTCTTCTACCTGGAAGGGAAGTTTCACCTGGCCGATTCGAAGACCGAGGCGAGAATCAAGCTCCAGGGCACCGATCTTATGCGTCATCCCGCCCTGCTGGCTCCGGAGTTCGAGCTCGACCAGTTCGCGAAAATCGTCTATCCCCTGGAAAGATGCGTGATCTACGACGCCGGCAGCCGCGCTTTTAATCCCCCGGCTTATCTCCGGGAAGTCGGCCTCTACTGGGAGGAACTGCTGCTCCTGGCGGAAAAAGGGCTGACTCTGGAGGAGGCCTATCGTGAGCGCTGGCCCGCTTCGGAATACCGGTTGGGCTGGAAGGAGTTCCGGGACCGGAAGCGCGAAAGCTGGGCCGGCCTGGACGAGGCTTTTCTCCGGCGCGCCTGGCGGGCGGGCGCCCGTCGGATGGAGGCCGTTTCCAAGCGCCGGGCCGCCGGGTCCGGGGCCCTGGTCGGAATCTGCGAGCGGCGCCTGCGCCGGCTTTACGGGAGCTCCTGAAGACACGATGAAAAAAACGGTTACGGCAGTCCTGGCGATGGCCGCGGCGGTCTCTTCTTTCGCCGGCCCCACACCCACGCCCGTTCCTTCGCCCTCGCCGGTCGAAGAAGTCTCCCTGGAACTCTTCTTCCGGCGCCCCGGGCGGATTCTTACCGGCCCGGGATTCGAGGAGCCGGTGATCGTGGAGGAGAGGCCGTTCGCCGACCATTCCGAGTTCGGTTACGCCCAGGTGGTGGAGGACGAGGACGGTCCCCGGCTTTTCCTGCTCTTCTCACCGGAAGGAAGAGAGCGGTTCACCGAAAACCGCTGGGGGAACATCGGCCGGACGGTGATCGTGGTCGTGGAGGGCGAGGCGCGGAGAAGCTTCGAGCTCACCCACCACATCCGCCGCGATAGGCTTGTAATAGACGGGGACTTCACCCCGGAGGAGGCGGAGATGATCGCCCGCTGGATAAATTCTCGCCGGGTGCCGACCCCTACCCCGCCCCCCACACCCCCGCCCGACCCGGCCCCGACCCCGTCCCCCCCGAATTGAAAAGGTCCGCCGCCGTCCCGGAACTGATTCCGGGGACGAAGTGAACGGGGAGGATATCCGCCGCGACGGCGGTAATGACGTTATGACTTTCCTTAAAAGATTTCCGGCGCTGGCGGTGATGCTCCTGGCCGCCGCCTGCTCGCGTCTTCCCGCCGAAGAGGTTGTCGTCTGGGCGACCGGGGACAGCGTGAAGGTGTTCCCCCGCTCCCCCGCCTGCCGGAGAAACCACCACTGGTCGGCCTCCGCTGCCAGGTTGAGCCTGAAGGGCGCCGCCAACGAACGGCTGGCCGGCCAACTGATTCTCTACTCCCCGGAGCCGCGGGAAGGGATCCGCGTCCGGGCGAGCGACCTCAAGGGCGCGGCGGGGGTGATTCCCTCCTCGAAGATCGAGTTTTTCCGCCAGATCTACGTCCCGGTCAAGCGCTCGACGCCCCGGGCCGGATCCACCGGCCCGGGGGAGTATCCCGATCCCCTGGTCCCCTTCCGGGATCCTTACGACGAAGAGCGAAAGGAGGTGGCCCTTCCCCTGTCCCTGGAGGGGGGGCGCAACCTTTCGGTCTGGATGGACGTATACATTCCGCCGGGGACGGAGCCGGGCGTTTATCGCGGAAGGATCGAGATCACCGCCGGGCCGCGGCGGCTTAAGAAGGTCGACCTCGAGATCGAGGTCTGGAACTTTTCCCTGCCCGCCGCCCGCGGCCTGAAGGTTTTCTTCGACCTTTACGCCGTCCGCTGGACCCGGGGGGAAGAACGTCCGTTCTCGCTCAGCGACCGGACCTGGGAGGTCCTCAAACATTACGAGATTATGGCCCACCGGCACGGTTTCAGCCTGGGTCACTGGGGTTTGATGCCTTCGGGCATCGCCGCCGAGGGCGAGGTCGACTGGAGCCGCTATGACCGCTACCTGGGGCAGGTGCTGGACGGCAGACTTTTCGAAGACGGCGAGCCGCCGGCGTGCTGGCGGTTGCCCTTCGACGAAAACTGGGACCCCGGCGACGAGGTGCTGAAAAATTACGCCCGCCAGGTCGTGGAGCATTGGGACAGGCGGGGCTGGGACCTCGACCGCGCCTTCGCCTACGTTTTCGACGAGCGAGGTCCGTGGAACCCCCGGGTGAGGGAGTACGGCCTGGTTCTCAAGGAGGCTTCCGGGGGGCGGATCAACTATTTCTACACCAACCCCCCCCATCCCAACCTCTACGGGGTGGTCGACTGGTGGGCGCCGCGGGCTTCGGAGTACCGTTACCCGCTGATCCGCGACCGGCAGCGGCGGGGGGAACGGGCGGTCTTCTACCACGCCAGCGAGCCGGCGGTGGGATTGATGAGCCTGGACGCGATCGGCCTGGCTTTCCGGACCTGGGGATGGATGGCCTGGAAATACCGGGCCGACGGTTTCTTCGGCTGGGCGGCGAATTTCTGGGGGGAGTCTCCCTACACCGATCCGAGCAGTTTCCATCTCGACAACGCCAACCTCTACATCTTCTACCCGGGGGCGCAGCTGCCCGCGATCGGGCTGCCGGCGATCAAGGGTCCGGTCTCCTCCTTCCGGATGAAGATGGTCCGCCGGGCGATTCAGGACTACGAATATTTTCTTCTGGCCGACTCCCTGGGGCTGGACGCCGACGCGGTGGTGGACTCGGTGGTCCGGGCCGGGCTGGCCCAGACCGGTTCCTACGGGATCGATCCCCGGGCCTGGAGCCGGGACGCCGAGGACTGGTATCGCGCCCGCGACAGGATCGGGGAGATGATCCACGAGCATTTCAGCCAAAATCCCGAATAAATCGAACAAATTTGAGATTGCTTCGGCTCCCTCACTTCGTTCGGGAACCTCGCAATGACAATTTTTTCTGAGATGAAAAAGAGGGCCGGGGACGGGGTACGGGTTCAGGACATAGGTGACATATTAGGTTCAGGACATAGGTGACACTTCAAGGGTAAATTCAAGGCCAGCCTGAAAGGAGGTTGGCCATGCCCTGGAAGGAGATCGATGTCGTGA
>PUNC01000023.1 GCA_003551625.1 PVC group bacterium
CGGAAGGTGTAGAACTTGAGCAGCTTCCAGATGAGCTTTTTCAGCCAGACCGCCGGCCTTCCGAAAACCGGTCTCTTACATTCTATCTCGAAGTCGTTGATGTCGATCTCCGCCGCCGCGATCAGGGACTTCAGGTAGTAGAAATAGACCTCGCGGCTGCTCTTCAAGGAAGCGGTTTCCACCGGCTCCAGGGAGGCAAGCGGGTAGCGCCGGTAGACGCCTTGACTTCTCTTCTCTTCCACCCGGCGCCGGATCTCCTCCATCGCCTTTTCCACGTCGACCCCGGGGGTGGAGATTTGAAAGGTATCGTTCATTTTCGCTTCTTTCTGTTTATTCCCTTTACCCGCCGTCCGGGAGAAACTCCCAGCGGGAAGGCGTATTCACAATCCCCTCGCGACCGGCCGGGGAGAAGACGTCAAAGGGATAGGTGTAATCCTGGCGATGGTAATTGGTATTGTGATCCTGGGAATGGATGGAGAGCGAGAGCAGGTAATGGCCTCCCAACAGGGGAAGCGCCGGCAACGACAGTTTAATCACGCCTTCGCCTTCGATCCGGTCAACGCGGCAGCCGTCGATCTGGGTATTGCTCCCCACGCAGAGCTGGAAATCCGGAGTATGAATGGCGTAACCGAAGACCGGGTTTTCGATTCTCTTGGAGGCGAGGTACTCGATTTCAACCACCAGGTCCCGCCCGGTGGTGAAGGTCGGAGTTTCATTCCCCGCCGCTCCGGGGAATTCAACCTTTCGGATCACGGCTTCCATCGTTCCCCAACCGGCAATCTTACCCAGACCGGGAGGTAGTTTCACCGCGCTCTGGATATAGTTGTCCACCACCCCGGCCGGCACTCCCTCTTCGCAAATCTCGCCTTTTTGAAGATGAATGACCCGGTCGCAGAAACGCTTGATCGTGCCCATATCGTGGGAGACCACCAGCAGGGTTTTGCCGGTTTCCTTCATCCACTGGATCCGTCTTGAACTCTTTTTCTGGAAATCCTGATCGCCGACCGCCAGGACCTCGTCCACCAGGAGGATGTCCGGGTCCACCTCGATGGCGATCGAGAAACCCAACCGGACCACCATCCCCGAAGAGTAAAACTTGATCGGGGTTTCGATGAAATGGCCCAGGCCGGAGAAGTCGACGATCGATTCGAACCTCTCCTCGATCATCTTCCGCGGGATTCCCATAATCGCTCCGTTGAGGAATATGTTCTCCCGGCCGGTCAGGTCGGGATGAAAACCGGCGCCGAGTTCCAGCAGGCTGGCCAGGCGCCCCCGCGTGATCACCCGCCCGGTGGTCGGGGCCATCGTGGAGGCGATGATCGAGAGCAGGGTGGACTTTCCGGAACCGTTGGGACCGATCACCCCCACGGTTTCCCCGGTTTCCACGGCGAAATTAATGTTTCGCAGCGCCCAGAAATCCTCGCTTCCCCGCCGCCGCTTGACGGTATCGATAAACCGGTCTTTGAGAGTCGGCAGCCCCGAATGCCGGAGGCGGAAGCGCTTGCCGAGGTTGATGGCTTCGATGGCCTTCATCGGCTATATCACATCGGCGAAGTTCATCTCATATTTCAGGAAGATCGCCACCCCGCCCGCCAGAATCAGGAAAGAGGAGAGACAGGAAATCAGAAATACCGGTGAGAGGGGAGGCGGTATTCCCAGGAAGACGAAACGGTAAAGAGTCACCACCGGAACCATCGGGTTGAGAAGGTAGAGGTTGAAGAACTGGCCGGCCCGGTCCCGGACCATTTCCAGCCGATACATTATCGGAGTGAGGAAGAACCAGGCCAGCAGGAGGATGCTCATTATGTGTTCGATATCCTTGAAATAGACATTGCAGCAGGCAAAGAAGCAGGCGAAACCCATTACCAGCGCGGTCTGCAGCAGGATCACCGCCGGCAGCAGCAAAACGGCCGGACCCAACTGGATGGTATAGGAGAAAAGCAGCGAATAGACGGCCAGAAACAGGGCCAGGACAATCAGGGAGAAGAGGAAATTGATCAGGTTGGCCAGGACCATCGACAGTGGGAAGACGATCCGGGGAAACGAGGTGCGCTTGATCAGGGAAGGGTGGGCGGTGATCGCGCTGACCGAATCGGAGAGGCACATCACGAAATACTGCCAGGCCAGGATCCCCACCAGGAGCGAGGGGAGGTCGATTTCAATCCGGAGCAGGGTGATGAAAATGAAGTAGATGAACATCATAAACATCGGGTTGAGCATAGTCCAGAGAAACCCCAGCGCCGAACCCTTGTAGCGGATCCTCAGGTTCTTGAGGACCAGGTTGCGAATCAGGTCCTTCCACTTGGCGATTTCTAGTATTCCGTTCATCTGCTTGGTTTCGCTTTTTCGTTACGCCGCGTCCGGCCCCAATTTTTACCACTAATCAAGCGAACGGTAAACCTTCCAGGTCTTTTCCGCCGCGTCCCGCCAGCTGAAAGAAAGCGCCCGTTCCCGTCCGGCCCGCCGCCGCCGGTCGCGGGCGTCGGAGTCGGAGAGCAGCGCTTCGATCCGGTCCGCCCAGAGCCCGCCGTCGAACTCCTCGACCAGTTCCGCCGCCGCTCCCAGGACTTCCGGCAGGGACCCTGCCGCCGACGACACCACCGGCGTTCCGCAGGCCATCGCCTCCAGGGGCGGAAAGCCGAAACCCTCGTAGAGGGAGGGAAAGACGAAGAGTTCCGCCCCCGCGTAAAGGGCCGGGAGATCCCCGTCGGAAACGTAGTCGAGCCGGCGGATCCTTTCCGCCCGCGGCGAAGACCCGATCCGGGCCAGGATCGGCTCCCAGTTCCAGCCTTTCATTCCGGCCAGGACCAGGTCGCCGTCGAAGTTTTTCAGACGCTCGAAAACCTCGACCAGAAAGGGGATGTTCTTGCGCGGTTCCAGCGTCCCCACGTTGAGCAGGTAGGGGCGTTTGAGCCCGAGCCGTGATTTCAGTTCCGTCACCTCTCCGATGCCGGGCCGGCGGACGTGCTCGGCCAGACCGTGCCAGACCGGATGGATTTTTTCCCGTTTGACCCCGAGCAGCTCCACGATCTCCCCGGCGGAGAACTCGGAGACGGTCAGGATGGCGTCGGCCTCCCGGACGGTCTTCGCGATTCTCCGGCGCAGGTAGCGGAGGTTGCGCTTCTCGGCGGTCTCGGGAAAGCGCAGGAAGGCCAGGTCGTGGATGGTGACCGCGGCCCGGCCCCGCCGGAGCGGGGGGAGGATGAAGTTCGGGAAGTGAAAGACGTCGGCCGGACCGGAGAAGCGGTCGAAGGGCGGCCAGGAAACGGCTCGCCAGGCCGCCTGGACCCACCTCCCGGGCAGCCGCCGCTCGGCGCGGAATTCGGCCCCGGCGACCGGGAACGGCTCGCCGCCGCGCTTGAAGTCGAAGTAGAAGAGAACCAGCCGGTCCCGCCCGGCCGCCTCGCCCAGGTGTTGCGCCAGCATCCGGGTGTAGCGGCCCACGCCGGCCCGCTGGGCCACCGCGGATTGGATGTCGATGCAGACTTTCACGTTAAGGAGGTTCCAGGTTCAAGGTTCAAGATTAAAGAAAAACTCCGACCGGTTTGGAAGAATTATATCTTAGTACACGTGTTCTGAAATATTACGATATAAACCTTGCAACATTCTGCGTTCCTGATTTCCTGAGAAATCTTAAGCTGGTTCCGGGAAGCCGGCGTAAACAGCTACTCAGCCACCCCGACCGATACGTGGCCGTCCTTCCAGCTCCGTTCATCGAGGAGATACATCGCCCGCTCGGCAAAGACCGGAACATTGTTTTCCGATTTCACCGTGGTCGCGACCTGCTCCACCGCTCCCGCCACGTCGTTTACTTTTACCGTGTAACGCCGCCGCGGATGAACAATAGCGCGGTGAGTCCACTCGCCGCCCTGGTCGTTATTGAAAGTGAAGAGCAGCTCGGCTTCCCGGTTCTTGTCGGGATTCGCCACCAGGATGTATTGATCGAAGATATGGGTCGCCCCTTCGGGAAACCGCCAGGAGATCGAAGGGGCGGAAAGGCCGGAGGTATTATGCCCGCCGGTCCAGCCGTCCGCCGGTCCCTTCGGCCAGTACATCGCCCGCTCGGCGAAGACGGGGATGCCGTGTAAAGATTTGATTATCGTGGATACCTCTTCCTTTTCCTCCCAACCGGGGATGGTGTTGACGTGCACCGTATGACGCGTACGGGGTGCGATCGTACGGGTGTGAGGCTCGATGTTGCCGTCCCGGTCCATAAAAGTAAGTTCCACTTCGGCCGTCTGGTGCTCGAATGGGTTGGAGATCAGCACATAGTGGTCGAAGATGTGGTTGGCCCCCTCGGCGAGATACCAGAGCGTGGAGGGGCCGGAGATGCCCCGTGAGGAGTGCGAACCCTGCCAGGTCTCCGGTCCGCCCACGGGCCAATACATTGTCCGGTCCACCGCCACCGGGTTTCCGTAGCTGGTTATCCGCGTGGAGATCTGATCCCGGTTTCCCCACCCCGCTATTTCCTGGACCGGGATGGTGATATTGCTCATCGGTTCCAGCCGGTAATCCTTGGTTTTGGTGTTGCCGGCTCCGTCCATAAACTCGATATCGAGATATGCCCAGTCCGGGCCGGGGTTGAGAACGTGGACGAACTGGTCGAAGATGTGGGTCGCCCCTTCCGGCAGGTTCCATTCCGATGAAACTTCGGCGGCCCCCACGGTATTATTGCTGAAGAGCCAACCGGAGGGACCCGCGCCGGCGGGACCGTAGATCGCCCGTTCGCAGAAAACCGGCAGGCCGTCCAGCGAGCGCACGATCGTCGATATCGACGACGGGGAGGTCTCGTCCTCGCCGAGGTAGTCGCCGATCCGGAAGGTCCAGCGCGCCCGCGGCCCCAGTTCGACCGCCGGCTTGGCCGAAGCGATCTCGCCGTCTTCGCCGACAAAGACCACCTCCAGGCGGACGATCCCGTCATTGGGATTGGCCGCCAGAATATAGGTGTCGATGGGCGTCCCTTCGATCGCGACCGCCCCCGCCGGCAGAAACCACCGGCTGAAGAGCGGTTCGTCCGGCGGCGCGGGAGGTTGGGTGAGTTCGGTATAATAAGCCGTCCGGATCTCGCTCGGTAACATCCCGGGCTTCCAGGCCCGGGCTTTCAACGTTCCCGGCACCGGCACTTTCACCGTTTCTCCCGAAGGCGCCACCGGGCTGGTTTCTTCCGGTTCGCTTCCATCGGTCGTGTAGCGGACGATGGCTTCCGGGGTGGCGCAATCGACCGTCACGCTTACGTCGGGGCCGGGGAAAGAACCGCCGGCGGGGCTGAAGACCGGGACGGCGGCGGAAGGCTTGATCCGTATTTCGTCAAGACGTAATTGAGCCCGGGGGCCGCTCCCGCCGGATACGTGATGGTAACGCCACAACAGCTGCACGTATTCTTTTCCCAGCGCGTCCGCCGGCAATGGGATATGGGTGAAGTCCCGGGTATCTCCGTCCTCGCCCGCCCGGTACTCGACCAGGCCGCCGTCCGCCGTGAGGTTGAGGAAGGGGCCGTCGATGCCGACGCGATACTGCAGCCGCAGCGCGTACTCCCGTTCGTTCCGAAGCAGCGTTTCGGCCAGCCAGGATATTCCCGCTCCCCATAGTTCCCGCGTGTCCAGGGCGGCCAGGGCGCCGCCCAGGTCGCGGCCCCGGCCGGTGTTGATGAAGGAGATTCCGTCCTCGCCCAGGCCGTTGATCCGGGTCCGCCGCTCGTTGTTGTAGGGAAAGCCGACACTGTCGTCTTCGTGGTAGTCGTCGTGGGGGATGAAGTAGGGATGGAGCAGGGGGTCGGCCGGCCCGGGATCGTCCCCGTCGCTCTGCAGGA
>PUNC01000161.1 GCA_003551625.1 PVC group bacterium
AGAGGTATATGGATCTCATCAACTTCAGCCAGGGCATCACGGATCTGGACGACCGGCTGCCCGATCTCCTGGAATTCCACCACCTTCGATATTCGCCGGTCTTCAAGCTGCTCAACGTCAAATACACCCTGCTCCCGCCGCAGATAATACCCGACCCGGAATATTTCGTTCCGCGGGTGGAGACGGACCGGATGACGGTTTACCTGAACCGGGAGTACCTGCCGAGATGCTATATCGTACCCGAAGCCGCGGTCATCCGGGACCGGGAGCTCATTCTCTACTCCCTGCTTTCCCCCCATTTCGACGCCCGCGCCCTGGTGATCCTCGAGGATGAGTCCGCCCCGCGTATCCGGGGCGGAGGCGTGCCCGGCGCCGGTCAGGCACGGATAACCTCCTACTCCCCCCATCGGGTTGAGATCCGGGCCGAGACGGACCGGGCGGGATACCTGGTCCTGGCGGACACCTTCTTTCCGGGCTGGAGGGCCTTTGTCGGCGAAGAGGAGGCGGAGATCTACCGGGCCAACTACGTTCAGCGCGCCGTTCACCTGGAGCCGGGGCGGCACCAGGTGGAGTTTGTTTACCGCCCCGCTTCGTTCCGGATCGGGGCGGCGGTCAGCGCCGCGGCGCTGGCCGCCTCGGCGGGACTGCTGCTGAGCGGGCGGGGGGACAAGAAGTGGCCGAGCGGCGGACAAGCTAAGCGCGGATAGAGCTTCGGGCCGGGCCTGACGGTGAGGCCGATCGCGCACTTCCCGTCTTTCCATACCAAGAACAGGTTGCCGGCCAACAAAGGCCGGCGCGGGGCCGGTTCACTCCCCGGGGGAGCCGGACTCGCGGACGGGCAGCAATAGAAACCAAGCCGCGAGCGCCAGGACCGCGCCGGCGATAAAAACCTCCCGGGAAGAAAACAGATCCCACAAGGCGCCGGCCAGCAGTCCGGAAGGAAACCCGACCAGGCCCAGGGCGGTGTGATACCAGCCCAGCGATCCGCCCCGTTTCTTGTCCGGGGTGATATCGCTGACCAGCGCCCGGGCGGTACCGTCGCTGATCGCCATATAAAGGCCCATAACGGCCATCAGAAGCCAGGCGAAAGCGGCGGAATCGATTAAAGCGAAACCGAGAGCCGCCCCCACATACAGCAGATAGCCGGCGGCCAGGACCGGTTTCTTTCCCCAGCGGTCGGCGGCCGCCCCGCCGGGATAGGCAAACAGGAGATAAAAAATATTGAATACCAGGTAAGCCAGCGGGATAAAGGCGGCGGCCACCCCCATCTCCCGGACCCGCAGCAGAAAGAAAGTCATCGTGTAATTGCCCAAACCGAAGATCAGCGTGCTGGCCAGCAGAAATCGGAAACTCCGGCTCCAGGATCTCCGCCGGGGAATCTCGGGAACGGCCGCCGGAACGGCGGGACGGAGGGACTCTTTCACCCCCGTTGCCACGCAGGCGACCCCCAGCCAGGCCGGAACGGCGGCCAGGAGAAATATCCAGCGATAAGGATTGCCCGGCCACCAGCGCATCAGGACGAACGCGGTCACGGCGCCGACGACCGCCCCGCCGGTATCCATCGCCCGATGAAATCCAAAGGCCCGGCCGCTGCTCTTCCTGCCCCCGGCGACACCGAGAAGAGCGTCACGGGGAGCGGTCCTGATGCCCTTGCCGATCCGATCAAGCCCTCTGACCAGCAAAACCGCCGGCCAGGAATAAGCCAGCGCCAGGAAGGGTTTGGCGGCGCTGGAGAGGATATAGCCGGAGGTCACCAGTGATTTGCGACGGCCCAGGCGATCCGAGATCTGGCCCGAAATCACCTTCAATACCGCCGCCAGACTCTGGACGATTCCTTCGATCAGACCGATCAGGACGCGGGGGATTCCCAGCACCTCGGCCATAAATACGGGAAGCAGAGGAAAGATCATCTCGCTGGACCAATCGGTGAAGAAACTGGTCCAGCCTAAAAAACGAATATTGCGGCGGCCGGAAGGGGAAGAGCTTTCGAATCGATCGGATTTCTGGAAATCCACTTTATTCTCCAACCGTTATCCCGCCGGGAAGAGCCCTGCCGGCGGTCCAGGGGAAATCTTCCCGTTCCGCGGCCGGGGGAGGAGTGACGAAACGGCCGGCTTTCAGATTCCCATATTAGACAGGAGGGCGCAGATACGGTTCACCGTTCCGGCAAGATCCGGATGGGTAACCTCCATCTTCTGAACCGACTTTGCCAGACCGGTTATCGATATGTCCAGCAACTCCTGATCCTGGTCCTCCCGGGTCGCCTCGTAGGTGGAGACATCCATAAATCCGGCCAGGCTGGCGACATCCTCGCCCGTTTCTTCCGGCATCCCGGAAACCTCCCCCCAGAGCGAGTCCAGCAGATCCAGCATCTCTTTTTTTGCCTTTTCATCCAGGCGGCGGCTGGAGCGGATCCGGTTTTCTATTCTCGCCATCGCTTCTGTAACGCTCATAACTGACCTCCTTTTCGCGAAATTATAACACGGCGCTTGTTTCTTGACACTGAATCCGGAGAACGTCCGAAACCCGGGAGAAGGGGATCAGGACGGTTTGAGCGCAGACAGCCCCAGCTGACCGCAGGCGGCTGAGATATCTTCGCCCCGGGAACGGCGCAGGGTGGCGAATATCCCCCGACCGACCAGCTCGTCCCGAAAATGCCTCTGCTCGACGGGCGGCGGCGGGTCGAAGCCGGATCCGGTAGCGTGGCAGGGAATCAGGTTGACCTTCGCCCGGAGCCGCCGGGCCAGCCGGGAGAGCCGATGGGCGTCTTCCGGAGCGGTGTTCGTTCCCGCCAGCATCAGGTATTCGAGCGTGAGCGCCCCCGGGTTCTTCCGGGTCCAGGACTCCAGCACCTGGACCAGCTGCGAGAGCGGGTTTTTCCCGCTCACCGGCATCAGCCCCGCGCGAACCTTCTCGTCGGTCGAGTGCAGGGAGAGGGCGATCTTGAAGGAGGGGGAAAGAGCGATCAGTTTCTTCAGCGGTTGGACCAGACCGCAGGTGGAGAGACAGATCTTCCGCCGGCCCAGTCCGATCCCGGCGGGGTCGGAGATGATCTCGATCGCCTTGAGGACCCGGTCAAGATTGTCGAGGGGCTCGCCCATCCCCATAAAGACCAGGTTGGTGGCCGGGGACTCGGCGGAGAGGACTTGACCGACGATCTCCCCCGCCGTCAGGTCCCGCTTCCAGCCCGAACGGCCGCTGCAGCAGAACCGGCAGGCGAAACGGCATCCGACCTGGCTGGAGACGCACAGGGTCCGCCGCTTTCCCTCGGGGATCAGGACGGTCTCGATCGCCGGGCCGTCGGCGAGACGGAATAGGTATTTTTCCGTTCCGTCGGCCGAGCGGAAACGCCGGGCCTTCTCCAGCGTCGAGAAATAATAATTGTCGGCCAGGTGGGCGCGGTGCGGCCGGGAAATATTGGTCATCCGCCCGAAGTCTTCCACCCGCTTCCGGTAGATCCAGCGGAAGATCTCGGCGGCGGCATAGGCCGGGAAACCGGCGGCGGTCAGCCGGTCGCCCAGCTCCGCCCGGGTGAGGCTTCTGATGTCGGTCTGGGCCTTTGAATACAAGGGTCAAAGATTCGTAGTCTATGAAGAGGCTTTCCCGGCTTTTACCGCGGCGGCCAGGACCGCGGACGGGGGTTCATACAGCCCCTTGGATATTTTAACCAGTTCCGCGATATCGGAGGCCGCCAGCAGCGTTCGCTCGGCCCGACCGGGATCGATGCCGAGATCGGCGGGGGTGGCGACGATTCCCCGGCGGCGCAGTCCGTTGATCCGCGCCGGAGTGATCGTCTTCCCCACCGTCGTCTCCCCCGCCACCGCCGCCACCGCCCGGCAACGGGTCTCCAGGTCCCGGCAGCGGTCGAGGTAGGCGATACCGGCCTCGGTGACGATGTGGGTAACCTGGTCGCCGGCGATCATCACCGGAGGAGCGTCGAAGAGCCCCCGGCGGTGAAGCTCGGCCGCGTCCAGCTCCCGGACAAAGACCGGAATCCCCTTCTTCTCGCTGACGGTGGGGGTCATCTGGACGACCAGCTTGCGGCCGCGGAAAACCCCGTTCTCGTAACGGCCGGCCTTCTTCAGGGCGGTGCTGAAGTTTCGCCGGCCCGGGGGGGAACCGCCCAGGTTGGGGGCGCCGCCGAAACCGGCGATCATCCCCTTGATCGCGGTGGAGCTGTTGCCGAAACGGTCGATCTGGAGAGTCGCGCCGATAAAGAGATCGATGGCGTAAAGGCCGGCGGCGTGGCAGTAGGCCCGGTTGGAGCGCAGGTTTCCGTCGGGCCCCAGGCAGAAGATGTCGCCGCGGGCCTTGACGTATTTCTCCATCCCCGGCTCGCCGCCGAAGGAATGAATGTGCCGGACAAAACCCTTCTCGATCGCCGGGATCATAGTGGGATGCGGGTTGAGGGCCCAGTGGGTGCACAGTCTCCCCTTGAACCCGAGTTCCGCGCCGTAGGTGGGCAGGATCAATTCGATCGCCGCGGTGGGGAAACCGATGCCGTGGTTGAGCGAGCGCACCTCGTAGGGCAGATAGATCCCCTTGAGGACCATCATCGCCATCAGGACCTGGGTCCGGGTGACCCGGGCGGGATCCCGGGTGAAGAGGGGCTGGACATAGCAGTCCTCCCCGGTGGGGATGATGAAGTCCACCCAGTCGGCCGGGATATCGACCCGGGGAAGCCGTTTGACCTTCCGGGAAACCTGCGCGATCACGATCCCGTTCTTGAAGCGGGTGGCCTCGCAGATCAGGGGGGTATCCTCGGTGTTGAAGCCGGTGTAAAGATTGCCGGCGCCGTCGCAGAGCTCCGCGGCCACAATGCTCACCCGGGGGGTGAGATCGATGAAGTAACGGCCGAATAGTTCCAGGTAGGTGTGGATGGCGCCGATCTCCACCTTCCCTTCCCGGAGCAGCCGGTAGAGCGGCCGGGACTGCGGGCCGGAGAAGGCGAAGTCGAGCCGGCGGGCGATGCCGCGCCGGAAGAGCTCGATATGCTCGTCGAGAACGACCGAGGACTGGACCAGATGAAGCCGGCTGACCCGGGACCGGTTCACCTTTAAAAGTTCGCGGGCGCAGAAATCCGCCTGCTTCTGGTTGTCTCCCTCCAGGCAGACCCGGTCTCCTTTTTTGATCACGCTTTCAAATAGCCGGACCGCGTTTCCGGCGGGGACGAACTTGACTCCGCCGCGACAGCATTTCCGCCCTTCCCGCAAGCGGGAGAGGTATTCCTCTCGAAGACGGTCGAAACGCATTCGATTTCTCCTTTCTACCCGGACAGAACTGAACAAACGGAATCAACTACAGAGTTCACCCGCCGTCGCTAGAGCTATGGCGAGGCAAGCAGAGAACACGGAGAAGCTCCGCGCCCCGGCAAAGCAGATTTCAGCCCCGGAAAATGGCTCCTGCGGCGCCAACTCGGGGTAAAATCCCAGGATTTAGATTCCGGCTATGCTCCGCACCCTATCCCCCTTTGTTCTCGCGCAGAGGCGCGGAGACGCGGGGGTTACTCCGCACCCTATCCCTCTTTATAAACTACGAATCACGCAGATGAACACAGATTCGGACCGGTTTGTTGCTCAGCACCCTATCCCCCCTCTTTCTGACCCCAACGAAAGCTGTCGGGGCAGGCATCCTCGACAGGATAATTGCTCCGCACCCGCGGGTCAGACGCCGAAGCGGGCGGCGATGAAACGGCCGGCCAGGTGGGTCAGAACGACGACCACCGACCCGATCAACAGGTGCTCCCCGGCGACTCT
>PUNC01000243.1 GCA_003551625.1 PVC group bacterium
CCCGGCCAGTCTCTCCAGGTCTTCCCGCTCTTCCCCGGGAAGGCCGATCAGAAAATAAAGTTTGGCCCGGCGGAATCCGGCGGCGGCGGCCCGGTCCAGCACTTCCAGAAAACGCTCGCCGGAAACATCCTTGTTGATAAGCCGCCGGAGACGGGCGCTGCCGGCTTCCGGCGCCAGCGTCAGGGTCCGCTGCCCCCCCGCGGCCAGAAGCGAGAGCAGGCGGGGAGTGACCGTTTCCACCCGGAGAGAGGAGACCGAGACCGAGGAACCGGAGGAGGTCAGACCTTCCAGGATATCGTCGATTTCGGGATGGTCGGAAACCGCGGGAGCGATCAGACCGAAAGAATCCGCGCCCAAGCGCCGGAGGGAGAGAACGGTTTCGGCCCGCAGCCGCCGGGGAGGACGGTAATGATGACTGGCCGCGCAGAAGCGGCATCCCCTCCCGCAGCCCCGGGCGATCTCGACCAGGACCCGGTCGGGGAATACCGTTTTCGGAGTCAGAACCCGGGAATAGGCGGGAAAGGTTTCCAGGGAAGAGACCGGCCGCCGGTTTATCCGGGGCGGGAAGCCCGGGTCGGGGAGCAGGCGGGGGGATTCTCCCCATTCCTTCAGGCGGTATCCGCCGGGAACGTATACGCCCGCGATCCCGGCCAGCTTCAACAGCCGTTCCCGGCGCGGTAGACCTTCCGTCTCCGCCAACCCTCGCAGAAGGTCGGGGAGGGTCTCTTCGGCTTCACCCGGAATCACCAGGTCCAAAAAATCGGCGGCCGGCTCGGGATTGATACTTAAAGCCGCCCCCCCGGCCAGCACCAGCGGGAATCCCCGGCCGCGGTCGCGCGACCGCGGGGGCAGGCCGCCGGCGGCAAGTATTCCCGGCAGGGAGAGATAATCAAGCTCATAGGAAATGGAGAAGGCGACCAGGTCGAAATCGCCGAAGCTTCGGCCGCTTTCCAGGGAAAACGGCCGTCCCGAAAACGCCCTCTCCGAATGCCAGTCCTCAACCGAATCCACGATCGCGAGCACGTGCTGATATCCCAGACTGCTCATCCCGACCCGGTAGGAGTTGGGATAGACCAGCAGGAGGGAAAACCGGGAGTGCAGTTTCTTCGGCTCGAGGAAACGTTCGTTCCGCTTCGGTTCCGCGGGCGGGGACATCAGAATGAAAAGAGGGAGGCGGGAGGGGCGGGTTTCAAGTTTTCGCCGCCCCGGCGCGGGAAGAAGTCCGGGGCAAACGGGCTTTCAGAATACGCTTGTGCCGATCGGTCAGTTCGGTGAAGTAAAGCGTCAGATCGAATCTCCCGCCCCGCTTCTCCCGGGCGCAATTGACCACCACCGCCGGGAGCCGGACCGGATCCTTCCCCGTCGAGGAGCCCCCCTCCCCCGCCACCATCTCAACCTCAACCTCCTGGAAGAGGGGGATTTCCCGGTCGGACTTGCAGGTGACGCCGTTGCGGGCGAGATTGGCCTGGTGGGAAACCATCGGCTTTTCGCCGGGCCGGCGGTTCCGCTTCGACCAGGCCAGGTATTCGTCGATCTTCCGGCGAACCCCCGCCGGCAGCCGCCGGAAGTTGAAGTCAATCTCGAATCCCCCGGTTCCGCGGCGCGCGGAGGCCGGACGGGCGAGGCAGACCACCTCCTGCCGGCCGTCGCCGGAACCGGGAGAAGGCAGCAGGAGTTTGATCTCCACGGGGGAGTCGGCGGAAAACTCGGTATCGAACAAGCAGGAAATACCCTTGGGAGTGAGCTTGCAGCCGCGGCCGTTGAACCGGCTTCGGCCCCGGCGAATCTCGATCGGGAAGAATTCGGAATCGGGAACGGCGCCGTCCTCTTCCTTGGAAAGAACGGCGATGTCAGCCATTTTTTATCAGCGTTATCACGATAAGACCCAGAAAAAAGCGCGGGGGCGGCCCCGGCCATCCGCCGCCCCGGCGGGTATCGTATCCGAAAGGAAATACTCCGAACCCGCGCCCCCAAATCCGCCGTTCCGGGCGATGCCGATTGCCGAAAGGGGGCCGCGACTGTTTGCTAACCTACTCATATCATTTAAACTCACGGCTGTCAAGAATCTGGAGGACAAATTCCGGGATTATTTTTCCGGGATACCTGTCTCCGGCGGTCTCTCTTCTCCGGCCAGAGGATTGACCGCGATCCGGATTTCAAGATCTTCGCCCCCGAAGTCCAGGGCGAAATCGGTCGTCAGCCGGTGAAGCAGAAGATTGAAGGGCATCTCCGCTCTTCCGGCCTCGCTCTCCACCACCAGCCGGGCCCGGCCCAGAATGGGCCCGGCCCGCCGGATCGCGGAGAGCAGCTCCCGGAGAAGGCCGAGCCTCTCCGCCGTCCGGTCGTCAAGCCGTTCAACCCGGCCGCAGGCCGGACAGCGGATCCCGCGGTCTTCCCCGATGGTCTCGAAATCGAATCGAACCGGGAGCCGGCATCGCTCATTCCGGCAAAGGAGTTCGGCGGTCGGCGGCTTTTCCTGGCTCATCACGCTCACCTCTTTCATAAATAATCCGGTTTCAGGCCGCCGATCAATCGGCGGGGTAGAGACTCAACTGGCCCGCGGCCCGGACCCGTTCCAGGCGGGGATAATAAACCGCCAGCGCGTCGGGGACCGCTACCGGCCCGCCCTCGAGCCGGGACCGGAGTTCCAGGCAGTTGCAGACCGCCTGCCCCCGGAAATGGTTGTTGGCGATCACATAGACCGCGGCGGCGGCCTCTTTCAGGGAGTTTATTCGACCCACCCATTCTTCGAGTTCCTCCTCCGGGTAGAGATAGTCGTAGCGCTCGTCCCGGCCGGCGTCTTCCCGGAACCAGTTCGCGGCGTTCCTCCCGTGAAGACGGACATAGGCCGTCGGGGCGGTGACGACCGCGGTCGGCGGCAGCGAATATGAAACCGGAGGCTGATCGATGTTGCAGAAGCCGATCCCTTCGTCCCGGAGAAAGCCGAAGACCTCCTCCCGGGCCCAGGAACGATGACGGAATTCGGCGACCAACGGCCAGTCGGCGAAACGCTCTTTCAGCCGCTTCAGATAAGCGGTGTTCTCCGCCCGACGGTGAAACGAGTAGGGAAACTGGGCGAGCAGGGCCCCCAGCCGGCCCGACTCCAGCAGCAGGGCCATCCCCTTCTCCCACTCTTTTCCTTCCCGCCCCGGATCCGCTTCCCGCGTATGGGTGAACCCCCGCCAGAGCTTGGCGGTAAAACGAAAATCGGCCGCGGCGGCGGTATCGCTCAACCACCGGAGAAGATTCTCCTTTCGGGGCGGGCGGTAAAAAGTCACGTTGATCTCGACGGCCTGCAGATACCGGCTCAGATACGCCAGGCGGTTGGAAGCGGGGCGGGGGTAAACGATCCCGTCCCAATCGGGATAATGCCATCCCGCCGTTGCCGCTCTCACCCGGGCGGTCATCGCCCGCGCCTCCCCTTCGGAACGGCCCGGCGGATCTCTACCCGGTCCCCCGGCCGGAGACCGAACTCTTTGGCGGCCGAGCCGCCGTTGACGGCGATCTCCAGGTAGCCGGAACTTCCCCACAGGGCCGCCCGGCCGCCTTTGGGAACGGAACCGTAACTGGCCGCGAGGGGAAGTTCCCCGGGATCGGGACCGGAGGAAGTCGCGACGGTCAGCCGGGCCGGCGGCCGGAAAAGGGCGGCGGCCCGGGCGGCGGCGATCGAAGTGATCAGATTGCCGAAACGATCGACGTAAACGATCTCGCCGCTCCACCCCTTTCCGCCGAGGCGGCGCGAACGGGGACGGGGCAGCAGCACCGGATCGGAGACCGCGGGGCCCAGCTCGGAAGGTTCCAGACCCCGGGCCAGGCGGGCGGCCACCGGCGCGAAGATATCGCGTCCGTGAAATGTCCGGCTCACTACGGGCAGAAACAGGCTCCGGTCGCGGACGGAATATACTTTCGCCCGCGGAGACGACCGGAGGGGGAAGGAGAGGAGGCCGTTGTCGGGCGCGATGAAACGGCTCCGGCCCCGCCGGAAGGCGATAATCCGGCGCGAGGTTCCCACGCCCGGATCCACCACGGCCAGGAAGACCGTCTCCGGGGGAAAGAAACGGCGGCAGCATTCGAGAACGAAAGCCGCGGACCGGATGTCGCCCGGTTCGATCTGATGGGTGATATCGGCCAGCCTCGCCCCCGGAACGAGGGAGAGAATCACCCCTCTCATCGCGCCGACAAACCAGTCCCGCTCGCCGAAATCGGTGAGCAGGGCGATCGGTGCCGGCGGTTTATTCATCGCCCCGCCAGGCCACGGCTTCAAGCTCAACCCGGGCGCCCTTCGGCAGGGCCGCGACCTGGAAAGCCGCGCGGGCGGGCGGGCGGGAGACGAAGTAATCGGAGTAAACCCGGTTGAAGGCGGGATAGTCGTCAAGGTCCCACAGGTAAACGGTGGTCTTGACCACGTCCTCCAATCCGTAACCGGCGGCTTCCAGGACCGCCTTGAGGTTTTCCAGGACGGCGACGGCCTCATCCTCGATCCCGCCGGCTACCCGGGCGCCGTCGGCCTTAAGCGGCAGTTGGCCGGAGACGAACAGAAATCCTCCCGCCGCGACCGCCTGGGAATAGGGACCGATGGCGGCCGGAGCTCTTTCGGTGGCGATTATCTTCTTCATTATTTCACCTCCTTCTCCCCGGATTTTACCAGCAGCGCGCAGTAATAGCCATCCCCGGGACCGTCTCCCGGCAGGGCGGACCCGGCGGAGGCGAGAACGAAATCCTTCCGGTCCCGAAGAAAGCCGTCGACCACTTCCCGGTTTTCCTCCGGCTCGATCGAGCAGGTGCTGTAAACCAGGCGGCCGCCGGGTTTGACCGTTCCGGCGGCGGCGGCCAGCATCCGGCCGGCCCGGCGGGCCAGACGGTCCGGATCGGAAGGGCGCAGTCGCCAGCGGGCGTCGACCCGGCGGCGGAAAACCCCGGTATTGGAACAGGGGACGTCGAGCAGCGCCGCGTCGGCGGCGGAGAGAGCGACGGCGGGCCGGAAGGCGTCCATCCGCGCCGGCCGGGCGCAGGCGATTTTAAGCCGGGAGATGTTTTCCACCAGGAGCTTGATCCTTTCCGGTGAACGATCGGCGGCGAGCACTACTCCCCGTCCACCCATCTTCTCGGCCGCGTAGGTTGCCTTTCCCCCGGGTGAAGCGCAGAAATCGACCACCAGCTCCCCGGGGCGGGGGTCGAGAAGTTTTACCGCCTCCAGGGTGGATGGATCCTGCACCTGGAACCATCCTTCCCGAAAGGGCTCCAGTTCGGAAAGCGACCCCGCCGGCTCAAGCACACCGATATTCGGCCTCCCCGGGAGGGGGAGATAGCTCCGCCCGGCGCGGGCCAGCTTCTCCCGCAAAGCCCGGGGTTCGGCGACCAACCGGTTTACCCGGATGTAAACCGGGGGGGGAGAGTTGCCGGCGCGGCAGATCTCCTCCGTCCGGGCCCGGCCCCATCTTTTCAGCCAGCGATCGACAAGCCAGCGGGGATGGGAATGAACCGCCGCCAGCCTATCGACAACCCCTTCCTCCGGCCACTCCGGAGAAAAATCCGGTCGGGAAAAACGCCGCAGGAGAGCGTTGAGATAGGCGCGTTCGGGCCGGGAGAGAAATTCCCGGGCCAGTTCGCCGGCCTGGTGGACGACGGCGTGGGGAGCCGGTGCCAAAATTTCCTCCCGGAGATGGAAGACGGACAGGCGGAGAATCTGCCGGGCGTAGGAAGCCGGCGGCGGCCGGCGGCGGGGCGAATAAAGATCGATCAGCCGGTCAAGCCGCCCCCGCAGGCGGAGCACGCCGTAAACCGAGGAGACGACCAGCGCGCGGTCGGACGGAGAAAGTCCTGAACCGGGAAGAGCTTCCTCAAGCAGATCGCGGGCGAAGCGGCCCTTCTGTTCCCAATCGCGTAGAATACGGACGATCAGCCGGCGCGCCGCGGTCGCCGAGGAGGAGGGGTTGGTGGAGCGCGGTTTCAAGATCCGGAGAGACTAGCCTTCTTTCAGCAGGCGCCGCAACACCGCCTCCACCTCGGCCGGATCCACCCGGGTATCCCGGCAGGGACCGTGGGGGCGGAGGTTGATTACCGCCAGGGCCGGCTTGCGGCCCTTGCGGAGGAGTCCGGAGACAATCTCCTTCTCGCAGGCGACCGCCACCACGGCCTTGATCTCCGGTTTTTTGAGCAGCTCGAGAGCGATTCCCCCGCCGGTGGCCATCTCCAGGCGGGCGCCGTGTTTTTTCGCCAGTTCCGCCAACCCCCCGAAATCGCACCTGCCGCACCGAAGGCAGTTGCCGGAATCGGCGACCACGTTCCGGTCGCAGCCGCTGTACTGAAGACAGCGGGGAGTCAAGATCAGGATCTCGTTTCCCGAAAAAGACCCTCCCCGCCTCCCCGTCCATCGGTTATGCGCCCGGATAACAGCCCTGCGGAGGCGGTCGAGGTTCACAAGCGGTCTCCCGGACGCAGGCGCCGGCCTCTTAAATATTCCCCCGCCGTCATCGCGCCGCCGCCCGCGGGCTGAAGCCGCTCGACCCGAACCGTCCCCTCCCCGGCCGCGATCTCGAGGAGATCGCCGGCGGCGCGCAACACCGTACCGGGGCTTCCTTTCTCCGCGGGCATCGGCCGGACGGCGAGAATCCTCACCCTTTCGCGGCCGGAAGCGCGGGGGAAAAAGGTGTGGGTTCCCGGCCACGGGTTGAGGGCCCGGACCAGCCGGTCGATCCGCGCGGCGGAAAGTTTCCAGTCGATCAAAGCGTCGGACTTGGTGAAGGCGGGCGCCCAGGTGACCTCGCTTTCGGCCTGGGGAACAGCGCGGGCGCCCCCCCGCTCGATCTCCCCCACCACCTTTACCAGAACCGCGGCGCCCATCTCCGCCAACCGGGCGCAGAGAGATGGGTAGTCTTCCCGCTCCCCGATCGGCGTCCTCTCCCGGGCGAAAATTTCACCGGCGTCGAGTTCGGGAGTGAGCCGGATTACGCTGACCCCGGTCTCCCGGTCGCCTTCGATCAGGGCCCATTGAATCGGCGCGGCGCCCCGCCAGCGGGGAAGCAGGGAGGGGTGGAGGTTGATCGCGGCCGCCGGAAACTGCGCGACCACCCCGCCGGGAATATACTTTCCGTAAGCGGCCACCGCCATCAGCTCGCCTCCCGCGGCCGCGAGTTTCTCTCTGAACTCCGGGGAAGTGAGCTTCTCCGGCTGGAAGACCGGCAACCCCAACTGCCGGGCGCGAAGCTTGACCGGGGGCGGCAGCACCCTCCCCCCGCGGCCGCGGGGACGGTCGGGACGGGTAACGACCGCGGCCACCGGGTGCGGCCCGGCGGCCAGGGCGTCGAGCGACGGCAGGGAAAACTCCGGAGTTCCCCAGAATATTACCTTCATTGCCCCCCCGGTTCGATTCCGTCGAGATTCAGCCGGTCTCCGACCCGGACCCCGGCCGCGGCGAACCATCCCCGGTTCATCTCCAGGGCGAACCGGTAAGGCAGCGGAGACCGGTAGCGCTTCTCCCCTCCGTCGGGGACCATCTCCTGGATACTGAGGATATACCCGTCGGCGTTGATGAAGGCGATCGAAAGCGGGATGGGAACCCCGCGCATCCAGAAGGCCCCCTGAGTCGGTTCGGGAAAAACAAAGAGCATCCCCTCGTTCTCGCCGAGACGGGCCCTTCCCTGCAGGCCGCGGGTTCGCGCCTCCGGGGTGGCGGCCACTTCCACTTTTACCCGCCTACCGCCGATCTCCAGCGAGCGCTCCGGCAGGACAGCGTCTTCCCGGCCGCAACCGGCCGCCACCAGGACGTGGACCAGCGCGAACCCGGCCGTCAGAAAGCGGAAAACCAAGCGCCGGCTCATCGCTGAACGCAGACCGCCCGGGTTGCCTTCCAGACATAGAAGAAGTAAACCGCGAAGAAGATCACGAAGAAAAAGGCCATCCCGGCGGGCAGCAGCCGGTCGATCACGCCCAGGATCACGGCCGGAATCAGGGCGTGAACCGCGATCGAGAAGAGAGCCGGAAACTTCAGCCGGGAGGTCCCGGAACAGGCCAGCGCCGCCACCGCGCAGCCCACCAGGGCCTGGAAAATACGGGAGACGAAATACAGAAAATAGAACAGGACCAGCAGTAACGGGGAGAAGATCCACCCGGCCAGCCGCCGCCAGCGGTCGAGGGTTTCGTCGTCGAGACGATAGGTTCTCTCCCCGGCAAGACTTTCCAGGTCACGCACCATCGGCCGCCCCAGGAAACCCGCGGGGGCGCGATCCCCTTCCTCCCGGTCGGTGAAATCCGCGAACGGCTGGAAGCGGACCTCGTCCCGGGTGAGGAGAAATCCTTCCGAACGCGGGGGAAAACCCGGGTCCTCGCCGGTAAGATCCACCTTGAAGACAAACCTCCCGAAGTCGGAACGGTCCCGGAGATAATCCTCCGCCTCCGGCTCCAGAACCGGGCGTTCTTCGATCTTGCGGGCCACCTCGGAAGGGGTGATCTCCCGGTCCGGGTCGGGAAACGTCTCCTCCAGCCACTCCAGAACCGGCGCGGTAACCTCTTCCGGGGCCGCCCGGTCGTGCGAGATCCTTCTTTTGAGAATCCCGGCCGGATAGGAATGCTCCTCTTCCAGGAGAAAATAATCATCCTCCATCTCCACCCGCCCGTTCCGGATGACGATATGGGAAAGCCTTCCTTCAACAAGGGAATAAATCCGGCCGAGATACCTCCGGTTGAAAAAGTAAACGTCCCGGCCGCCCAGAATCAGGGTTACCGCCAGGACCAAAAAGGCGAGATTCCGGAAGGTGAACCCCAGCGGGCGGTCGGCCAGCCGGCGATAGAAGGAAAAACTGGTAACGCAGCCCCGGATCAGCTCGAACGGACCGATCGACGGCGCTTTCCCCGAAAGCGGTTGTTTCTCACCGGTCTCCAAGTTCAACACCCGGCGGCCGGTTTAATCCGCCGCCTCCACGACCTCGATCATCGCGGGATCGTCGATCACGATCTGAACCTGATCCCGGTGAGTGTCCACCATTCCGGTGACCCGGACGGTTTTATTGAGGTAGTTGGCCCGGAGGGAGCCGAAGGCTTCGGTGTCGAAAATCGCCACGGTCAGCCGATCCCGGGAGTCGCGGTAGAAGTTCAGGCGGGAGGGGGCTCTGGTTCGGCTGATATAAACGTCGACGATCTGGCCTTCAACAACCACCGTTTCTCCCACCCGGTCCATCGCTTCTTCCGGCGTCACCACCGGGAGCTCCACATCCAGAATCTCGATGTCTTCGGGGGAACGCAGCATAATCTGTTTCTGTCCCCGGTGCTCGTCCACCCGGCCCCGGACGCGGACCTTCTGGTTTAAAAACCGGCTGGGGTCGCCAAAGCCGCGGTCGGCGCCCTCCCGGGTCAGGGGGAAGAAGGCGATGGTAAGGCTTTCGCGAAAATCGCGGTGCGTGTTCAATCTCACCGGGCCGGTCTGGCCGCGGGCGGCCGGATCGTAGAGATTGACGATCCTGGCCTCGACCACGACCTCCTGTCCCAGGCGGTCCATCGCCTCCCGCCAGGTCAGCGGTTCCGAAGGGTCGGCCTCCACTTCCACCTCCGCCTCTTCCGTCTCGATGATCTCGATGTCGTCGGGCGAGTTCAGCATAATCTGCTTCCGGCCCTGATAGTCGGCGACCCGGCCGCGGACGCGGACCACCTGGTTCAGAAACCGGTTGGGATCGCCGAAACCGCGGTCGGCGCCCTCCCGGGTCCGGGGGAAGTAAACAAAGGAGAGGCTTTCCCGGAAATCGCGGTGCGTGTTCAGGCTGACCGGTCCCGTGCGGCCGCGGGCCTCCGGGTCGTGAACCCCGACAATCCGGGCCTCGACGGTGACGGTCTGCCCGACCCGGTCCATCGCCTCCTGCCAGGTCAGCGGCTCCGACGGATCGGAAGGTTCTTCCGGTTCCGCGTCCGCTTCCTCGACGCGCGAAGGCAGGGCGCCGACGATCTCGATATCGCCGGGAGAGCGGAGCATAATCTGTCTCCGCCCCTGGTGATCGGCCACCCGGCCGCGGACGCGGACTACTTGGTCGCGGAAACGTTCCGGGTCTCCGAAACCCTGCTCGGCGCCCGAACGGTCGCGCTTGAAGAAGACAAACGAAAGACTGGTGCGGTGGTCGTCGTCGGTATTCAGGCTCACCGGCCCGCTCCGGCCGTGTTCCTCGGGGTCGTAAACGTCGACAATCATCGCCTCGACGGTGACGGTCTGCCCGACCCGGTCCATCGCCTCCTGCCAGGTCAGAGCCTCGCTCGCGGAACCGGCGGGCGGAAAGGACAGCAACGCGAAAGACAGCAGGCCGGCAAAGACGGCTCCAGCGGTTCTTCCGATAACGCTCATTTCAAACCTCCCGTGGATTTGGCTCCCGCTGAAAAGGGAGCTTCGAGCTTCTTGAGTTTTAATCTTGGCACGGCCCCCGGCGAATCCGGGGATGCCTGCCCGTTATAGTTTATCCCAACCTTCCGGGCGGCGCAAACCCTAACCCCGACCCAAGCAATTCGGCCCTTGATCACGTGTGCACCTTCACCGGGGCGACGTTGTCGGGGTAATCCCGGGCGATCAGGTAGTCGATCTCGGCCAGCGAGGACTTGAGCAATCTGACTTTGTCGTTGTAGGGGAGGAAGGCGCTCTTGAATCCATTGATCAGGATGTCCCGGAGGGCGATCAGGCTGAGGTTGAAGTGGCGGCAGGCGATATGGAGTTCCTTGCTCACGGTGGTATTGGATATCAGGCGGTTATCGGTGTTCAGGGTGACCCTGACCCCGTATTCGTAGTAATACTTGAAGGGGTGATCGCTCATTTTTTTGACCACTCCGGTCTGCAGGTTGCTGGAGAGGCATAGTTCCAGGGGGATCCGGTGGTCGGTGACATAGTTGAGGAGTTCCGCGTCCTCCCTCAGCCTCACCCCGTGGCCGATCCGGTGGGCCCCGCAGTAATGCAGGGCCTGAGCGATGGAACCGGGCCCGAAAGCTTCCCCGGCGTGAACCGTGGAGTTGATATTCTGATTAATAATCAGGTTGAAGGCCCGGCGGTGATTTTTGGCCGGAAAATCCTTCTCGGCGCCGGCCAGGTCGAATCCCACCACTCCCCGCCGCTTGTAAGCCACCGCCAACTCGGCCAGCTGGTAGGAAAGACGGGGCGTGATGTGGCGGATACCGCAGAGGATCAATCCGGTTCTGATCCCGAAATCCCGCTCGGCTTTTTTCAGCCCGGCGTTCACGCTTTCCACCACTTCCGGCAGTTTCAGCTTCTCCTCCAGGTGCAGCAGGGGGGAGTAGCGAACCTCGACATACTTGACGTTCTCGGCGGCGCAGTCTTCGGCCAGCTCATACGCCGTCCTCATCAACGCTTCCCGCGTCTGCAGGACCGAAAGGGTGATCTCGAAATTCTTCAGGTATTCCACCAGGCTCCGGTATTTCTTCCCCGGCTTGAGCAGCTTCTTGATCTCCGCGGAAGAATACCTCCTCTTCCCTTTCCGGGCGGGCAGGTCCCGGGCCAGTTCCAGGACCGTCTCCATTCTCAACGATCCGTCCAGGTGGACGTGCAGGTCCACCTTGGGCAGCTTTTTGATGAATTCCAGGGTGATCATCGGCGTTTCCCGGGTTTAAGGTTTCATCGCGCGCCCTTCGGCCGAAGGGCCTTTTGGCCGGGCATTTTACCAGCAAATACGCGGCAGGGCAAGACTTGGAAGACGCGAAGCGGCCGCGGCCGGCTATACGTTCCGGCCGGGGGGGATGAAATCGCGCAGTACCGAACCTTCGGGAACCAGGGCGGGGTCCAGGGGGCTGACGAATTTCAAGAAATCCCGGAAACGGTCCACCTCCAGGCGGGCCTGGGGGTCTTCCCGGGCTTTTTCGAGCAGTGGCCCGGCCAGCTTCTTCAGGACCGCCGGTTCGTAGGCCAGGGCGGTATTGAAGACCAGATCGGCGGCATCCTGAAAGGGGAGGATCCGGCGGTTCTCGTATCTCCGCACCACCGACCAGGAAAGCACCGAATCGGCCGGACGGCGGCAGGAGAGAACCCGGCCCTTGGCGATCCAGCGGAGACAACGCAAATCGGAGGAGAAGATCCGGTTGTGATTGTCGATCAGGATCTGGGGGAAGCAGGTGACAAAAACCGCGCGCGTGTCGGTGCGGCGAAGAACCGGGTAAAGTTCGCGGTCCAGCCCCTCGTTGAGGCCGACCAGCAGAATCGAATCTTCCGGGAGGCGGAAAAGGGTCCCCGCTTTTCCGGAGGTGGCGGGGAAAGAAACCTCCCGGCCCAGGATCAGATCCCTCAGGAAAAGGCTGAACTTTTCGCCCCCCCGCTTTCCGGCCGGTTCCGGGGACGAAAGCGCGGCCAGATATCCCGGAGGATGAAACTCCGATTCGCGGATCAGCCGGCAGGACCGCCCGGCGGCCCGGAGATCTTCCGCCAGGCGCCGGCAGAAACGGTCGGTCCCGGAGGAGGCCAGCCCGCAGACGGCGATCGCCTTGAGGCGGTTGCCGACGTCAAGCTCACGGACCAGGTCCTTGAGCCGTTGATCGAAGGCCTCCTCGGAGGCCGAGACCGTCTTCTCCGCCTCTCCGGAGGAGATCAGGCGGTTGAGGTCCCCCACGGTCTCGATCCCGATATTTTTGTTGGCGTTCCTGGTCTCGCGGTAGGCGCCGAACAGCTTGGCGTTCCGGCGGGTCAGCTTGAGTTTCCCCCTTCGGGTCGCCCAGGAAGGAAACCGCTGAAGCTCGTCGAGAGTGGGAAAGCGCAGAACCATCCCGTCCCGGTAAGGAACCAGGGAGAATTCGCCTATCAGCCCGCTCGTGGGGGCGAAGGGTCCGAGACGGATCTCCAGAAATTCCCCGTAACCGGCCAGCGTGATCCGGGGAAAATCGGCCGCCCGGAGCAGGGCCGCCTTGTCGGGAAAGCCGGTATGCCGGTAATAATCCTCCGCCGCAGTCGGCGAAACCCGGAGAAGGGAAAGCGGCAGATCGAATTCCACCAGCCTTTTCATCTCCCGCTCGACTTTGAAAACATCAAGTTCGGTCGGAGAGAGGCCGGAGGAGAGAGCGAAATAATACCCTTCCGATATGGAAGGACCGATCACCAGGCGGTCGCGGGGGAAAAGGTTGAGGAACGCCTCGATGAGGAGGAGGGCCGCGCTGCGGCGGTAAATGCTGAAACCGCTGAAGTCGTTGTAGGCGACCGGTTTCAGGTCGCTGTCGGATTCCAGGACGAAATCGTGGTCCCGAAGGCGTCCGTCCACGATCGCTCCCAGCGGGGGAAAGGTCGAGCGCGAAGCCAGGCGCCGGAGAACCCGGCCCAGCGTGGTCCCGGCCGGAAGGCGCTCGGCCTTCCCTTCGATATTTACCCTGACATTCATCGGCTTATTCTCTTCGATCAAATCCAAAACGGCGATTATACCCGAGATTCTCCTCCCGGCAACAGTTATCGGCCGCCGGCGCCGACGGACGGAGGTTTGACCTTGCCATCGTCGGGATGATCAATGATAATCTCCTGCTGCGCGAAACGAACGCGATCTTGCGTCGATGAACCCGATCAAATCGAAAAAGGTTAACGATTTTTACGAAGCGCTGCTCCGGGACCTGATCCGGCCGGACGAGGCCGCCTTCCGGCAGGACCGGATCCGGATCCAGGTGGGAAGCGCCACCTGTGAGCTGGCCGCCGGAGCCGGGGAGGTGCTCGACGAGCTGAAGAAACACATCGCCGCTTCCGAGCGCGACGATATCGTGGTGCGGGAGGTCGGCTGCACCGGGCGCTGCAGCCGCGAACCCCTGCTCGGGGTGGTCATTCCCGGCCGGATGCCGGTGACCTACGAAAAAGCCGACCGGGAACTCGTCCACCGCGTATTTATCGAGCACGTCCAGGGCGGCCGGCCGCTCTACGAGAATATGCTCGACGGTCCCGGCCGGCAGATCTCCCGCCGCGAGGTCCTCTTCTGCCGGTCCCGCCGCTGCCTCCGACCGGATGGGGCCGGCTGGGAACGGGACTTCCGGGATATGCTCGACCGGTCCGGAATCAGCCGCGAGGAGATCGACATCCTTTCCGCCAGCTGCTTCGGCGCCTGCCGGGGCGAGGCCGCGACCGACGCCTCCACCATTCTGGTCCGCCCCGACAAGGTGCTCTACCGGATCAGGAACCGCTCCGACCTGGAAGAGATCATCGAATCCCATCTCCGCCGCGGTGAGGTGGTCGAAAGACTGCGCTGGAAGCTACCCCCGCTGAACCGCAGTTTCTTCGATCTTTACGGCGACGTCGCCTTCTTCAACCGCCAGAGCCGGGTTTCGCTGAGAAACAGCGGGGTGCTGGATCCCGAGAGCCTGGCCGAGTACGTGAACTTCCGGGGCTTCCGGGCGCTGGCGGTGGCGCTGGGCGGCGGAGATCCGTTGTGGGTGATCGACCAGGTCAGCCGCGCGCGGCTCCGGGGCCGAGGCGGGGCCGGTTACCCCACCGGACAGAAGTGGATCGACACCCGGGAGCCGGCGGCCGAGAACAGGTATATCGTCTGCAACGCCGACGAGGGGGATCCGGGCGCTTTTATGAACCGTTCGATGCTGGAGTCGGACCCCTTCAATATCGTGGAGGGGATGATCATCGGGGGCTTCGCGATCGGGGCGAAGAAGGGTTTCTTCTACATCCGCGCCGAATATCCCCTGGCGATCGCGCGGATCCAGAAGGCGATCGACATCTGCCGGGAAAAAAGGCTGCTGGGAAAGAACATTATGGATTCCGGTTTCGATTTCGAGATCGAGATCCGGTTGGGGGCCGGGGCCTTCGTCTGCGGGGAGGAGACCGCCTTGATCCACTCGATCGAGGGCGAGCGGGGGCAGCCCCGCATCCGCCCCCCCTACCCTTCCGAGCGGGGCCTGTGGGGAGAACCGACGGCCATCAACAACGTGGAAACGCTAGCCGGCGTGACCGGGATCATCAACTACGGGTGCGACTGGTTCCGAAGCCTGGGGACCGATAAAAGCGGAGGGACCAAGGTCTTCGCCCTGGCCGGCACCATCCGCCATACCGGGCTGGTCGAGGTCCCGCTGGGAACCACGCTCAAGGAGATCGTCTTCGAAATCGGAGGCGGTATGCCCGAGGGAAGCGAATTCAAGGCGGTCCAGACCGGAGGGCCCGCCGGCGGGTGTCTGCCGCTGGAGTTGATCGACCTCCCCGTGGATTATGACAGTCTCAACCGGGCCGGCACCATTATGGGCAGCGGGGGGATGATCGTCCTCGGACAAAACGATTGTATGGTGGACATCGCCAAGTATTACCTGTCTTTTTCCCAGGACGAATCCTGCGGCAAGTGCTCCCCCTGCCGGGAGGGGACCACCCGAATGCTGGAGATACTGGAGAAGATATCCGCCGGGCGGGGAACCCGCCGGGAGATCGAGAACCTCGAGCGGCTGGCGAAACTGGTCAAAAAAAGCTCGCTCTGCGGGCTGGGCCGGGCCGCCCCCAATCCGGTATTGAGCACGTTGACCCACTTCCGGGACGAATACCTGGCCCACGTCGACGACAAGCGCTGCCCCGCCGGCAGGTGCACCGGCCTGCTCCGCTATTCGGTGGACCCGGAAAGCTGCGTCGGTTGCGGCCTCTGCGCCCGCGACTGCCCGGCCGCCTGTATCTCCGGCGAAAAACGCCGGCCCCACGAGATCGACCAGGAACGCTGTATCAAGTGCGGCCGCTGCCTGGAGGTCTGCCGCTTCCAGGCGGTGAAGGTCTCCTGAAACTTATATGAAGACGGATCAAGGAAACAGCGAAAGCGCGACCGTCCGGCTGACCATCGACGGGCAGCGGGTGGAGGTCCCCGATGGCTCCGTGGTGCTCCAGGCCGCCGAGAAGATCGGGATCAAGATCCCCCGGCTCTGCTATCATCCCGACCTGAGCCTGGAAGGCGCTTGCCGGGTCTGCATCGTGGAGGTGGAGGGGATCGACTTTTACGTCGCCTCCTGCAGCGTCCCGGTCCGGGAGGGAATGGTGGTGGCTACCAACTCGCCGGCGATCCGCCGGGCCCGGCGGGACATCGTGGAGCTGCTGCTGGACAACCACCCCCGGGACTGCCAGACCTGCGAGCGGGACGGAAACTGCGAACTCCAGAACCTGGCCTACGCGATGGGGGTCCGGGAAAGGCTGTTCGAGGGAAGAAGAAAGAACCCGACCGCGGACGAATCCGGCAGCGCGGTGGTCCGGCACCCCGAAAAGTGCATCCTCTGCGGACGCTGCGTCCGCGTCTGCTCCGAGATCCAGGGCGTCTTCAACCTCAGCCAGCACTACCGGGGTTTCAACACCGTGGTCGGACCGGCCGAACTCGGGCCGATGGACGAGTCGGTCTGTATCCAGTGCGGCCAGTGCATCAACGTCTGCCCCACCGCCGCTTTTCTGGAAAAAAACAACACCGAGGCGGTCTGGGCGGCGCTGGCCGATCCCGAAGTTCACGTGGTGGTCCAGACCGCCCCTTCGATCCGGGCCGCCATCGGGGAAGGATTCGGCCTTCCGGTGGGAACCCCGGCCACCGGAAAAATGATCACCGCCCTGAGAAGACTCGGCTTCGACGCCGTCTTCGACACCAACCTGGGCGCCGACCTCACGATTGTCGAGGAGGCTCACGAATTGGTCCGGAGGCTCGAGGGCGGCGGGCCGCTGCCGCTGCTGACCTCCTGCTCGCCCGGCTGGATCAACTTCCTGGAAAAGTTCTACCCGGAACTGATCGAGCACGCCTCCACCTGCAAGTCGCCGATGAGTATGCTTTCGACCCTGGTCAGGGAGTATTACGCCCCCCGCCACAAGATCGATCCGAAACGGATCTTCTCGGTGGCGGTTATGCCCTGCGTCGCCAAGAAATACGAGGCCGCCCGTCCGGAGCATCTCGCCCCCGACGGTCGCCCCTACACCGACGCGGTTCTCACCACGCGGGAGTTGATCTGGATGATCCAGTGCTACGGCATCGACTTTTCCCGGCTGCCGAACGATCTCTTCGACCGCCCCCTGGGGCTCTCGTCCGGCGCCGGCGACATTTTCGGAACCACCGGGGGGGTGACCGAAGCCGCCCTGCGCACCGCCGCCGAGATGGTCGGCGGCGAGACCGTCGGACGGATCGAATTCCTCTCCGTCCGGGGCGTGGAGGGGCTGAAGGAGGCGCCGGTCCGCCTGGGAGACAAGGAACTTCTGGTCGCGGTGGCCAACGGCCTCAACAATGCCAAACGGGCGCTGGAAGCGGCGGCGGCAGGCCGCCGCCGGTATCACCTGGTCGAAGTTATGGCCTGTCCGGGCGGCTGTATCGGCGGCGGCGGCCAGCCCTACCCGCCGCGGGGGACCAAGATTCTCGATCCCGAAATTCTCCAGCGCCGGGCGGCGGCGCTCTACCAGATCGACGACAACAAGCAGCTGCGCCGGTCCCACGATAACCCCGCGGTCAAAGAGCTTTACGCCGACTTTCTCGGCCGGCCCGGGGGCGAAGTTTCCCACCGCCTGCTTCACACCGAATACCGGGCCCGGGAACCGAGGGGAATCAGATGAATCGATCCTCCACCGACAACTGGCCCGCGGTCCGGGAAGCCAGCCGGAAGGCGCTTCCCCCGGCGGTACTTGATTTTATCGAGGAGTGCCGGGAGAGGGAACATCCCAAAAGCGCCCTCATCGCCGTGCTCCACCGCGTCCAGGACGAATGCGGACACCTGGGAAGAGACCAGCTCAACGCGGTGGCCCAGCTCCTCCAGGTCCCGACCGCCCGGGTTTACGGCGCCGCCACCTTCTACCACTTCTTCCGGCTGCGCCCGCGGGGCCGTTTCCTGATCAGCGTCTGCCTGGGCACGGCCTGCTACGTCAAGGGGGCCGACCAGGTCAACCGCCGCCTGATGGAGGAACTCGGGGTCGGGCTCGGCGAGACGACGGCCGACGGCCTGTTCAGCCTGGAGACCACCCGCTGCCTGGGGACCTGCGGATTGGCGCCGGTGATAATGATCAACGACAACGTCCACGGACCCCTCAAACCCGACGATATCCCCGGACTGCTGGAGAGATACATCCAACGGGCCCGGAAGGAAGAGGCGGGAGGCAAAACGTGATCCCTAAACCGGGAAAGGAGCGGCGGAATGGAGCTGTTTGAAGCCATCGAGAAGCGACACAGTTACCGGGGAGAGTTCCGGGAGCAGCCGGTGGAACGGGGCGACCTGGCCCGAATCGTCGAGGCCGGCCTGAAGGCGCCGTCGGGACGCAACGCCCAGACCACCACCTTCGTGATCGTGGACGAGCCCGGGACGGTCCGCGAGATCGCCGCCCGGCATCCGACCAACCGGGCCGTGAAGACCGCCCGGGCTTTCATCGCCTGCGTGGTGGACCGCGCGCCGAAACCGGTTTACGAAGGCCACTCCTTCATCGTCGAGGACTGCGCGGCCGCGGCGGAAAATATGCTGCTGGCGATAACCGCTCTCGGTTACGCCTCGGTCTGGATCGACGGCTGGCTCCGGGTCGAGGGAAACGCCGAGAAGATCGGCCGGCTGCTGGCGCTGCCCCCGGGAAAAACGGTCCGGGTGATCCTGCCGGTGGGAAGGCCCGCGGAGCGATGGCCGCGGAAGGAGAAGAAGCCGTTCGGGGAAAGGGCGTTCTTCAACCGCTACCCCGAAGGCGGACAGCGGCGGGAAGCCGGCCCTTCCGACGGTTGATGGAGAAGACGGAATGAGAATAGCGCGATTCAAAGGAGCCCGGCCGGGTTCCCCCTTTCCCCTGGGGGCCTCCTGGGACGGCGAGGGAGTCAACTTTTCGATCTTCTCCCAGCACGCCACCGGGGTTGAACTGCTGCTCTTCCGGCAGCCGGACGACCACGCGCCTTTCGTCCATCACCACTTCAAGCAGAAGACCGGGCACGTCTGGCACTCCTATCTGCCGGGGATCGGGCCCGGAACCCTTTACTTCTACCGGATCCACGGCCCTTACAAGCCGAGAAAGGGGCACCGCTTCAACCCCGCCAAGGCGGTAATCGACCCCTATTCCCGGGCCCTGGCCGGCGGCCGCGACTGGGACGATTCTTTTCTCGGCTACCAGCATCTCAACCCCGAAGCCGATCTGGCCCGGGACTCCTCCGACAGCGCTCCCCACGCGCCCAAAGGGGTGGTGATCGATCCCGCCTTCGACTGGGAGGACGACCGGCGGCCCCGGACCCCCTGGGAGGAGACCGTGATCTACGAGGTCCACGTCAAGGGAGCCACCGCGAGCCACCCGGAAGTCGAGGAGGGCCGGCGCGGAACCTACTCCGGCCTGGCCTCCCCGCCGATGATCGATTACTACCGGAGCCTCGGGATCACCGCCCTGGAACTGCTGCCGGTCCACCACCGCCTGAACGAAAAATTTCTCCTGGACAAGGGGTTGAGCAACTACTGGGGATACTCGACCCTGAACTACTTCTCCCCCGACAGCCGTTTCGCCTCCCCCGCCGAACCGGGCGCCCAGGTCGCCGAGTTCAAGGAGATGGTCAAGAAGCTTCACCGGGCGGGAATCGAGGTGATCCTGGACGTGGTCTATAATCATACCGCCGAGGGAAACCACCTCGGGCCCACGCTGAGTTTCCGAGGGGCGGACAACCTCGTCTACTACCGGCTGGTGCCCAACGACCTGCGCCACTACCTTGACTTCACCGGCACCGGCAACTCGCTCAACACCATCCGCCCGGCGACCCTGCATCTGATTATGGACAGCCTCCGCTACTGGGTCGAAGAGATGCGCGTCGACGGTTTCCGCTTCGACCTGGCCGTCACCCTGGGCCGGGAGCCGATCGAGTTCACCCCCTACGCCGCCTTCTTCGACGCGGTCTACCAGGACCCGGTGCTCTCCCGGGTGAAGCTGATCGCCGAACCCTGGGATATCGGCCCCCACGGTTACGCGGTGGGGCTCTTCCCTCATCCCTGGTCGGAATGGAACGACAAATACCGCAATACCGTCCGGCGATTCTGGAAGGGCGACGAGGGGCACCTGCCCGACTTCGCGCGGCGGCTGAGCGGTTCGGCCGACCTCTACCACAAGAACGGGATGGGTCCGCGGGCGAGCATAAACTACGTCACCGCCCACGACGGGTTTACCCTGGCCGACCTGGTCAGCTACGACCGCAAGCACAACGAAGCCAACCTGGAGAACGGCGCCGACGGTCACAACGAGAACCTGTGCTGGAACTGCGGTGCCGAGGGACCGAGCGACGATCCCGGTGTGCTCTCGCTCCGCCGGCGGCAGGCCAAGAACTTCCTGGCCACCCTCCTCCTCTCCCAGGGGGTCCCGATGATCCTGGGCGGCGACGAGATCGGCCGGACCCAGAAGGGCAACAACAACGCCTACTGCCAGGACAACGAGATCAGCTGGTTCGACTGGAACCTGGACGAGAACAGGACGGAGCTCAAGGAGTTCACCCGCCGCCTGATCCGTTTCCGGAAGGATCATCCCGTCTTCCGGCAGAGCCGGTTCTTCACCGGCAGGAAGGCCGGCCATTCCCGCCACCGGGACGTGACCTGGTTGAGAGCGGACGGGAAAGAGATGCGGCCCGAAGACTGGGCGGCGCCCTTCGCCCGGACGATCGGTATGCTGCTCTGCGGAGACGCGATGGACGAAGTGGACGAGCGGGGCAACCGGGTGAGCGACGGCAATTTCCTGGTCCTTTTCAACGCTCATCACGAGCCGGTCTCCTTTGTCCTGCCGGAAACCGATACCTCCTGGAAAACCGTCCTCTCCACGGCCGACGACCCGAACCCGGCCGCAGCGGGCGGGAAGGGAGAACCCTTCCGGCTGGAAGGCCGCTCGCTGGCGGTGCTGGAGGAAGCAAAAGCCGGTAATCAGTAATCCGTAATCGGTCCCGACGAAAGACTGTCGGGATCTCCGTCGAAGCCGGACAGTTCCGCTTCGCTACGATGATCCGTGATCAGGAAAAGGCCCAGTCCCTCGCCCCCTTTTTGTTAACTACGAATCACGCAGATAGGCACAGATGCTAACCGGGCTGGACTGACAGGTTTGGAAAATATATTAACTCTGGAGCCATAGAGAACACGTACTCTTACACGTACTCTTACACATACTCATTCAAACCGGGTTATTCCGACAGGATTGGAAAAGCGTGTATATCTTAGGAAGATTGGATATTTTTAACCCGCGGTGAAACTTTGCGGGTCGATATTCGCCGCTCCCCGAACCTTGAACCCGGAACCTTTGAACCCCGGCACTTATCAACTTTTTTAAGAGGAGGTTATCATGCCCGAGATCAGACCGTTCGCGGCCGTCCGGCCGAAACCGGAACTGGCGGCAAAGGTGGCCAGTCCGCCCTACGACGTGCTCGACAGCGATGAAGCCCGCCGGATGGCCGAAGGAAATCCTTTGAGTTTTTTGCACGTGACCAAGCCCGAAATCGACCTCGATCCCGCCATCGATCTCTACGACGACCGGGTCTACGCCGCCGGGAAGGCTAATTTCGAAAAACTTATCGGCCAAAAGGTCCTCATTCGCGAAGAGAGGCCCGCCTATTACTTCTATCGCCTGGTCTGGAAGGGCGCGGCCCAGACCGGGCTGGTGGCGGCGGCCTCCACCCTCGACTACGACCGGGACCGGATCAAAAAACACGAGCTTACCCGGCACGACAAGGAGACCGACCGGGCCCGCCACATCAGCTCGCTCAACGCCAATACCGGCCCGGTCTTCCTGACTTACCGGGCCCGCGAAGACCTCAACCGGATAGCCGAAGACGCCGCCGGGAGCGATCCGCTCTACGACTTCACCGCCGACGACGGAATCCGCCACACCGTCTGGAAAGTCGAAGCGGCCGCGGCGATCGGGGAGATCACCTCCATCTTCGCCGAGCTCGAGCACCTCTACGTCGCCGACGGCCATCACCGCTCGGCTGCCGCGGCGCGGGTGGCCCGGGCGCGGCGCGAAAAAAATCCCGGCGCGGACGGGAAGGAGGAATACAACTATTTCCTGTCGGTGATCTTTCCCCACGATCAGCTCCGGATCCTCCCTTACAACCGGGTGGTGGCCGACCTCGGGGGACTTTCCCCGAAAGAGTTCATCCGCGCGGTCGAAAAAAGTTTTTCGGTCGCCGATTCGCCGGGCGGCCGGCCTTTCCAACCGGACGGCCCGAGACTTTTCGGAATGTACCTGGAAGGCGGCTGGCGGAAGCTTTCCGCCCGGCCGGACAGTTTCCCGGAAGACGATCCCGTCGGATCCCTGGACGTCTCGATCCTCCAGGATAATCTCCTGGCCCCCGTTCTCGGCATCGCCGACCCGCGCCGGGACCAGAGGATAGATTTCGTCGGCGGGATCCGGGGGCTGGAAGAGCTGGAGCGCCGGGTGAACGCCGGCGGGGGGGTCGCCTTCTCGCTCTACCCCACCTCGGTGGATCAGCTGATGAAGATCGCCGACGCCGGCTCGATTATGCCCCCGAAATCAACCTGGTTCGAGCCCAAGCTTCGTTCGGGGCTGCTGATCCACCAGCTCGATTGACCCGGCGGATCAATAATCCCAGCTCCAGCTGAACCCCATACCGGAGCCGGTTTCGGTGGAGGTGCTGGTCTCCAGGTGGAATCCGGGAAAGATCTCGATCTTGATCACCAGGCGGCCGTAATCGTCGGCCACCCCCTGCTCGTATTCCACGAATACCCGGTCGCCGATATACTTGCCGACGCTGACGGCGGTCGAACCCGGTTCCTCCTCCCGGTCGCGGATCTCGAGGACGTCAACTCCCAGTAATCGACGGCCGAAGGCCGTGATATCGGCCGCGGGACGGCCGGTGGCGAGGGCGTGCAGGGCCTGGGCGAAAGTTACCGCCTGCAGGGGGCTCATCCGGGCCACTTCCCGCCCGAAGAGCAGCCTCGAAAGAATCTCGTCCTCCGGCAGGGGTGGGTCCGAGGAGATATTGAAGGCCAGGGAATCGGCCTCCCCCGCGACCGCCAATCTGGCGGTAATGCCGGCCGTGACGGTTTCGGCCTCCGCGCTGATCACCGGGGATACCGGCCAGCGGCCGTCCAGGAACAGCGAGCCGCGCGAGAGGACCAGCCTCCTCCCGAAGAAGACATAGCGTCCCCGCACCACGTTCAACTGGCCGAAGACGCGGGGTTCCGAGGCATTGCCTTCGACCCGCAATTCCCCTTCCCATTCCGAATCGAGCCCCTGGCCGCGGACAAAAAGGCGGGCGGGAATCCTCACCCTCAGGTCGAATTCGATCTGGTGCGGCGGGGGCCCGGGAGGGGGCGGCGGCGGCGGGCGGGGAAGCCCGACCTCTTCCACCTCCAGTTCCGTGATGTGAACGGGCAGCCGGTCCGGAATCCTGATCTCGGCGCTGGAAACCCGCAGCGATCCTGAGAGCTTGCTGGCGGAACGATCGCCTTCCCAGCGGATATCGCCGCGGGAGACGGCGGTGAAAAGATCGTGCCGGGGAACGCGGAAATCGGAGAGGTTGACGCCGAACCGGAAGGGAAACTCCCCGAGGTGGGCCAGATCGACCCCGCCTTCGACGCCGAGCCTCCCCTCCCCCCCGTCGCCGGCCGAGGCGGTTACGGCCAGCTCCGATTCCCGGCCGGTAATCAGCGCCTCCAGGCTCCGGATCACCAGCCCCAGTTCCGGGTCTTCGAAGGCGCCATCGGCAAGCTGGAGGTAACCGTTGAGCCGAAGGGAATCCAGGGTTCCGGAGGCTTCCAGGTCGGCCTCCAGTTCCCCCTCCAGCGACAGGTATTCGGGCAGCAGGGCCGCGGCGACCGGCGCCAGCCCGATCCCCCCGGCAATGTGAACCCGGAACTCCCGCCGGGGATCGGGCTGGAAGCGCGCGGGCAGCAGCGCTACCTGGAGCGGAAGGTCGAAGCTTGCGGCCAGCGGTCTCTCCTCCGAGACCACGCCGGAGAGTAGGCCGGAGAGCCGCTCTTCCTCCAGCCGGGCGTTCAGGGTCAGCCCCAGTTCCGGAACCGGTGCGGCGGCGCCCCCGGGGACCTTTTCCAGTCCGAAGAGTTCCAGGCCGAGCTCGCCTTCGGGGGAATCCGCCCGGCCGCGCAGTTCCAGTTCCAGGTTGAGCCCGGCCTCCGGGCCGGCGCCGGGAAAGAGAAACGGCAGGGCGAGGGGCAGTCTCTCCACCGTCGCCGCCAGGCGGCTCTCCTCTTCTTTCAGGCTCCCCGCGGCGATGAAGCCGCCCCCCTCCCAGGCCAGAGCGAGCTCTTCGATCTCGAACCTCCCCGGCGCCACCCGGAGAGAGGAAGGAGCGGCCAGCGACGTCTTCCAGTCGCCCATCTCGAAGTTCAGGCCCCGGAGAAAGAGGCGAAGATCACGCCGCCGCAGGAAATGATATCCGGAGAATTCCAGCTGGACCGGCTCCTCGCGATAACCGCTAATCTCCCCCTGAAAGAAAGCCGAATCGGGAGCTCCCAAAAGCCGGATCATTCCGTCTCCGAGGTGAATCCCCGGGACCCGGCCGTCGTCGAAGGCGATCTCCAGGAAACCGCGGGGAAGAGGAAGCGGATCCCCGGTCCGGGCCTGCGCGTTGAGGGCCCCGACCGCCGCCCAGGGCGTGGCCAGCGAATCGGCGGTCAGGTCGGCCGCGAGCCGGCCTCCTTCCGGAACCGGAACCAGGCTTAAGCTCGCCCGCGCCTCCCCCGCCCAGGGGGAAAGGCCCGTGACCGTCTCCAGCAGGGCAAGATCATCGGCGAACGCCGTCAGCTCGATCCCGGGAGTCTCCTCTCCCGGCGCGAAACGCAGGTTTCCGGAAAGGCCCAGGCCGGGACCGCTCAATTCCAACGGATCGACCGTCAGCGCCCCCTCCCGCAGAATCGCCCGGGAGGCGAGCCGAAACGGGAGCTCCCGGTGGGAGAAGCCGGATTGGAGCGAGAGGCGGACTTCCTCCGGCCGCGGGACCGCCTCCAGTTCCGAGCTCAACCCGTCCAGACGGAATCCGGCGATGGAGACCTCCTCCGATTCCGCTTGCAGGCGAAGAAGGGGAAGCGCCGGGCTTCCGGAGACCCGGAAGCGGGCCCGGGCGGTACCGAAGATTCCCAGCGGCGCCAGATCGCTGAAATCGGCCCGGCCGGAAAAATCCACCTCCTCGCGCTCGAGGTCGGCGGTTCCGGAAGCGGCGAGCCGAAAGACGGGCGAGGAGAGGGCGAACTCCTCGAACTCCAGCCGGCCGGGAGGGGCGGTGCGGGCCCTGAGCTCAAACCGGGCGACCGGGGCGAGCAAGCCGGAAGGAGCGGGCAGCAACTCGTCGAGGCCGCCGGCCGCCGACCGGAGAATCAAACGTTCCCCCTCGTCCGCCCCGCGGCTCAACTCCGCCCGGACGGATACCTCCGCCGGCCGGGCGTGATCGCCGGCGGCGATTCCGCCCCGAAGCGTCAGGGTGGAACGATCGAGCCGGGGAGAATCCGCCAGCGAACCTTCCAGCCGCAGTTCCGGCCCGCCGGCCCCTTCCCGGACGGCCGGCCGGAAGCTCTCGACCCGAAAGTAGGCCACGCGCAAGCGGTAGATGAACGACGGAAGGGCGACCGATCCCCGCCCCCCGCGGGCGGGCGGATCTTTTTCGGGGGGCGGCGAATAATGAAGCGAGCGGAGGCGAAACCGGTCGATCTGGAGCCGGCCTCCGAACAGCCGAACCGGCGACCAGCTCATCTCCAATCCCTCCAGGCGCAACCAAGGATCCTCCTCATCCCCGACGGACGCTTCCTCCAGGCTGAAGGAAAACGGCAGCCAGCCCCCCACCGGGGAAATGCTGACCGGATGATCCAGCCGGCGGGCCAGGAAGCGGGAGAGGCCGGCCGCCAGGAAACTCCGGAAGAGCGGAGTCTGCGCCAGCAGCAGGAGCGCGGCCGTCCCTCCGAAAACCCGCAGAAGAATCTTTACCGACCGGCGCACCCGGATCGCGCCGAACGCGGTTTTTCTTTTTGCAGCGCTCATCAACACTTGCCTTCAGAAAGCCTGCCCGATGCTCACGTAAACCTGGTAGGAAGCGTCGATCCCGGGCCGGCGGTCAAGAGGGAAAGCCAGGTCGAGACGAATCGGCCCCACCGGGGTGAAATAGCGGAAACCGCCCCCCGCCCCCCAAAAGAGATCTTCGCCCCAGCGGGGCAGCGTCTCCTCGTAAACCGTCCCGCCGTCGATGAAGAAGACCAGCCCCCACGATTCCGCCGGGCGGATTCTCAACTCCCCGCCGACGGTGGTGATCGACCGTCCCCCGGCGGGGTTCCCGGCCGTCAGCGGGCCGGCGAACTGATAGCCGTAGCCCCGAACCGAGGCTCCGCCCCCGGCGTAAAAACGTTCGTCGGCGGGAATACTCAGGCGGCTCCGCCCGCCGACGCTCCCCGCTGCCACCCGAAAAGCCAGGTCGGCCTGCCGGATGAGCCTCAGGTAGGCGCTGGCCTGAAGATGGGTCCGGAAGAACCGGAGATCGGGATCGGTCACGTCCTGGAAGGGAGTGAAGCCCAGGTTTATCCTCCAGCCGCGGCGGGGGTCGAGCAGATCGTCGCTGCGGTCCCAGAAAAGGCGAAGCGGGAGGGAGAGAAGACTGAAATACTCCCAGGCCTGTTCGTCCCGGACCCGGGAATATTTGAAATCAATCGCCGCCCCCCCGACCAGGTCGGGTCGGAGTCCGCGGTCGATCCCCACCCTCACCCCGGCCTGCCGGGATTGATAGGCGTCGGTCTCTTCCTCTCCCAGCCGGGTCCGCAGCAGCAGGGTCTGGTCATACCGCAGGTAGTCCGGCCGGCGGAACTCGGCTTCGGCCGAGTAGCCGATCTCCGAACCCGTCACCCGAAGATCCAGCCTTTCCCCCCGCCGGACCAGGTTCCGGTGGGTCCAGTTTATCTTTCCGCCTATCCCTTCGTCGGTATTGTAGGCCAGCCCCAGGCCCACCGTCCTTCGTTTCCGCCGGCGGACCTCGACCTCGATCGGAGAGACGTTTTCGCCCGGAGGAGGAGGCGCCGGCTCGACCCGGACCAGGCTGAACAGGTCGGCGGCGATCAAGCGGCGGCGATATTCGGCGAGCAATCCGGCGTCGAAGAGGTCGCCTTCCTCCCAGGGCAGCTTCCCCAACAGGAAATCCTCTTCGATCCCCACGGCTCCCTCAAACGAGACCGGGCCGAAAAACACCCGCGGGCCGAGGCTCACCCGGTAGGTCACCGTCACGCTCCGGGCGTCGTGGTCGGCCCTCACCAGCCTCTCCTCGACCGTGGCGAAGGCGAACCCCGCCCCGGCGAGGAAGCGCTCCAGCCGCTCTTCGGCGCGCTTGATTTCCAGGAAACGCGCCCGCTCTCCGATCTTCAGCCCCAGCCGTGCGGGGTCGGGACGCCGACGATGGAGAAGTTCGTCGCCGTCGACAAGTTCGAACTCAACCGCGGCCAGGTCGAACGGCTCCCCGGGGTACACCTCGAAGACCACCCGGACGGGGTCCCGTTCGAAGTCCATCAGCAATTCGACCCGGGACTGGAAATAACCTTCCGATCGCAGCCAGAGGCCGAAGCGCTCCCGGTCCCTTTCCGCCCGCCGGCGCAACAGCCCCCGGCCGGCCGGGGGCTCGTGACGCAGGGCGTGCGTATCGGATATCTCCCTCAGGCTGGAACGCTGGCGGCGATCGATTTCACCACGAATCCTGACCCGGTAATTGACCCCTTCCGGGCGGCAGGACAAGCTGAAAAGCAGCAGCGCCAACAGCGTTCCCGCCGCGACTATCCGCCCCGGGGCGGCAAAATGAATATTTTTCAGCCGTCGTTTCAAGGGTCGCTTCCGCCGGTTTCCTGTCCGGCCGGACGGTACTCCGGCCGAGGATTTTTATTTTACCCGCAAAACCCGGGCAATGGTATCCTTGCTTCCCGAGAATCCAGCCGCCAAGGGAGAAAGAGATGAAACTGAAGAATATCCACCCGGGAGAAATGCTCAAGCCTTCTTCCTCGATTCTGATGGTCCTGGCCGAGTTCAACCACCTAAAAAACCTTTACCGGCAGGGCTGGCTGAAAAGACACGTCCGGCCGGAGAAATGCGAAAGCGTGGCCGAGCACAGCTTCTCGGTCACCCTCCTGGCGATGTTCCTGGCGGAAAACCTCTTCCCCGAAGCGGACCTGCTCAAGGTCGTCCGCATCGCCCTGATTCACGAGGCCGGCGAGATCCACGCCGGAGACATCACCCCGGTCGACGGGGTAAGCCCGGAAGAGAAATACCGCCGGGAGCAGGAATCGGTGATCCGGGTCTTCGACGGCCTCGGCCGGGCCGAAGAGTATATCGACCTCTGGGAGGAGTTCGAACTGAACCGGAGCCTGGAAGCGAAGCTGGTCCGGCAGGCCGACCGTCTGGAGATGCTGCTGCAGGCTAAATACTATGAAAAGCTGGGCTACTGGGACTTCGCCGAATTCTTCCGCAACACCGACCCGCTGATCGACTCGCCGCGACTCCGCCCCCTCTTTGAAGAGCTGAAAATGCTTTAACCATCGCTTACCCGAAAAGCCCACAGCCCCCCTCACCCTCCCTCGACAAGCTCGGGACAAGTTGCCCTCTCCCCCCGTCGGGGGGCGAGGGTTTTAATCGAGATGCCGCTACCGCTAGCTTTTCTCCCCGCTCCGGTCGGTTCGGCCGGCCCGGAATTCAAGCCGCAAGGGAACGCCTTCAAAACCCAGCGCGCGGCGGATCTGGTTGATCAGGTAGATCCGGCCGGAGGAGGCAACCAGACGGGGATGGCTGACATACAGCCGGAATCTCGGCGGCGCCGTCGCTACCTGGACGGCGTAAAATATCTTCGGCCGCTTTCCCGACCGCGACGGCAGCGGCGACCGGGCCTGGGCCAGCTGCACCACCCGGTTTAAAACCGGGGTGCGGACCTTTCTTTCCCTCTGCGCGGCGACGTATTCGCAGGCTTCCAGCAGACGGGCGACCCCCTGCCCGGTGAGGGCGGAGAAGAAGACCAGGGGGATGAAACCGGCGTAAGGCAGCAGCCCGCGAAGCCGGCGGTGGTATTCCCGGAAAGAGAGATCGCCGGGAAGGTCCCACTTGTTGACCCCGATCACGCACCCCTTTCCCGACTCCAGGGCCTGATGGATGATCGCCGCGTCGGCCCGAGTGGGCGGCTGGAACTTTTCGAGCAGCAGCAGCACCAGGTCGGAGCGGGCGATCGAATCCTGGACCCGGTTGAGGCTGTATCTCTCCACCGCCGAACGGCTGGAGGGTTTTCGAAAGACGCCGGCGGTATCGATCAGAAGCCAGGGCCGCCCCTCCAAAGTGAAGGCGGCGGCGACCGCGTCCCGGGTGGTGCCGGGGAGGCTGTCGACCAGAACTCTCTCTTCATTCAGGATCCGGTTGGCCAGGGTCGATTTGCCCACGTTCGGGCGGCCGACCAGGGCGATCGTCGCCCTCGGCGGCAACGGCGGCGGCGCGGCGGCGGGCAGCCGGGCCGCCAGCCCGTCAAGCAGCCGCCCGGTTCCCAGACCGTGCACGGCGGATACCGGATAGATTTCCGGAAAGCCGAGACGCGAGAACTCGGGCCCGGCCGCGGAGCGGAGATCTTCGTTGTCGGCCTTGCCCGCCGCCACCAGAACCGGTTTCCCGGTTCGGCGAAGGAAAGCGGCCGCCTGGGAGTCGGAAGGATGGAGGCCGGCCTGGGCGTCTACCGCCAGGACGCACAGATCGGCCGCGGCGATCGCCTCCCGAAGCTGCTTCATCATCCCCTCCTCCAGCGGCGTGCCGGGATCGATCATCCCTCCGGTATCGACCAGCTGAAAACGGCGTCCCTCCCACTCGACCTCGCCGAAGATCCGGTCGCGGGTGGTGCCGGCTTCACCGTGAACCACCGCCACCCTTCTTCCAACCAGGCGGTTGAAGAGCTGCGATTTTCCCACGTTCGGGCGGCCGACAATCGCCGCCAGGGGAAGAGGAGAGGTGTCTGCCATTTTGCTTGAGATCTTAAGGCCAAATACCGGGTTTAGTGGAGGAGCCTGCCTTCCAGCTGTCTCAGGCCGAAACGCAGGTAGGGGACGATGGAGGCGGCGGTGAGCGCCGTGGCCGCCCAGACCGGGAGAACGGGCAGCGGCAAACGCACCAGCACCCAGGCGACGACGGTCATCTGGCTGACCGCCGCGAACTTGCCGACCCGGGTCGGCCGGACTTCAACGTTGCCCCGCATCAGAGCGATGATCACCGCCCCCCCGATGATCATCAGGTCCCGGCTGATCACCAGGATGGCGAACCAGGGCGGCAGGCGGAAGAGTTCCCCGATCCCCAGGGTCAGCAGGATGACGGCGCTGTTGAGCAGGAGCTTGTCGGCCAGGGGATCGATGATCCGCCCCAGTTCCGTATGCAGCCTCCGGGACCGGGCGATATACCCGTCCAAACCGTCGGAGATCACGGCGACGACGAATATTCCCAACGCCGCCAGATAGTAGCCCCCCCGGCCGGTCCGGTCGTAGTAAAGCATCGCCATCACGAAAAACGGGATGGCGACGAACCGGAAGATGGTGATCTTATTGGGAAGGGACAGTCGCGTCTTCACCGGAGCCTCCGTTTTCCTTGATCCGGGTGAGAGCTCGGTCGAGGCGGGCCAGAACCCGCTCCCGGCCCAGGACCGTCATCGTCTCGAAGATGCCGGGGCTGACGCTCATCCCCGTCAGCGCCACCCGGAGCGGATGAATCACCTCCCCGCCCTTGACCCCCATCTCCTCGACCAGGGAACGCAGCGCTTTTTCCAGCTCTTCGGCCGTAAACCGCTCGCACCCGGCGAAAACCGTCTTCAGCCGGGATAGCAGTTCGGCGGTGGCCGCTCCTTTCCAATGACGGGCGGTCGCTTCCGGATCGTATTCGAAATCGTCGCGGAAGAAATACCCTCCCTTGACGGAAAAATCCCTGAGGGTCCGGGTCCGCTCTCCCATCACCTCCGCCACCGCCGTCAGCAGTCTCCGGTCCGCGCGCTCCAGCCCTTCCTCGGCCTTCAGGTATTCGCCGAGCAGCTCCGCCTGCCGAGCGGGCGGCAGCCGCCGCAGATGCTGGGAGTTTATCCATTCGAGCTTCCGGTAATCGAAGATCGCCGCCCGCTTGATCACCCGTTCCAGGGAAAATTCGGCGATCAGTTCCTCGGTGGCCAGGACCTCGCGGTCGTCCCCCGGCGACCAGCCCAGCAGGGCCAGGTAATTGCGCAGTCCGGAGGGCAGAAACCCGTCCCGGCGAAACGCGTCCACCGAGGCGGCCCCGTGACGCTTGCTCAGGGGAGCGCGATCCGGCCCCAGGATCAGCGGCAGGTGAGCGAATGACGGCGGTTCCCACTCCAGGGCGCGCCAGAGAAGTATCTGCTTGGGAGTGTTGGGAAGGTGATCGTCTCCCCGGATTACGTGATCCACCTTCATATCGTGATCGTCGACCGCGCAGGCGAAATTATAGGCCGGGGCGCCGTCGGACTTGATCAGGACGATATCCTTGATCTCGGCGGTCGATACCGTTATCGGGCCGTAAACCAGATCCCGGAATTCAACCTCCCCTTCCGGGACCCGGTAGATCAGGGCCCGGCCCCCGCCGGGCGAATCTTCGCGGTAGGCCAGACCCCGGTCCCGGAGGCGCTCGGCCAGTTCGCGATAGCGGGCGAACCGCTCCGACTGGTAGCTGGGCCCCTCATCCCAATCCAGTCCCAGCCACCCGAGTTCCTCGAGAATCCGTCGGCTTAAAGCGGGATCCGAACGTTTGAGATCGCTGTCCTCGATCCGGAGGATGAAACTCCCCCCGTGGCGGCGGGCGAACAGCCAGTTGAAGAGCGCCGTCCGCGCTCCGCCGACGTGGAGATGTCCGGTCGGGCTGGGGGCGAAACGAACCCGGGGCTTCCGGTCGGGGCTGGAATCTTTCACGCGGTCGTATCCTTTTCCAAACTCAATTCCCCGCGGCGCGCCAACTTCAGGACGAGAGCGGAAAATCGAGGTGAAGCGCCCGCCGGTTGATCTCGAGCAGTTTCCGGTGCCGGGCGGGCAACAGGGATTTCAGGGCCTCTTCCACCGCCCCCGGGTTAAGCAGGCGGGAGAAGCGGAGATAGGCCCCCAGCATCACCATATTGGCGGCCTTGGCGCTGCCCGCCTCTTCCGCCAGCCGGTTCGCCTCGACCCCGTATATCTCCAGGTCGTCCCGGCCGAGAGGAGCGGCGGCCAGCGAACTGTTGACCAGCAGAATCCCCCCCCGCCGCACCCGGGTTTGAAATTTTTCCAGCGAGGGGCCGTTCATAACGACGGCGGCATCGGGAGATTCGATGACCGGGGAAGGGATCTCGTCTTCGGAGATTATCACGTGACAGTGGGCGGTTCCCCCCCTGACCTCGGCCCCGTAGGACGGCAGATAGGTCACGTTCCGGCCCAGCAAGTGTCCCGCCTGAGCCAGGATCTTTCCGGCCAGCATAATCCCCTGGCCGCCGAAACCGGCGACGATGATCTTTTCCTGGCCGTCAGCCTTCATCTTCACCGCCCCCGTCCCGGTTTCCGGCACCCTCCTTGATCACCCCGATGGGATAATGGGGAATAACGACTTCGCTTATCCGCCGGGCGCCGGCGGTCGGGCTGAGCGCCCAGTAGGTCGGGCAGGCGGAAAGAAGCTCGACCAGGGAAAGCCCCTGCCCGGAGAACTGATTCTCGAAAGCGCGGCGGATGAATTTCTTGGCCTTGAGAATATTGGCCGGCCGATCGAGGGCTCCCCGCGCCACGTAGCCGGTCCCCTCCAGCTGGGCCAGGACCTCGCAGACCCTGATCGGGGGGCCGGTCAGGGAGAGGTCCCGGCCGGCGGGAGTGGTCCTGGTCTTCTGCCCGATCAGGGTGGTGGGGGCCATCTGCCCTCCCGTCATCCCGTAGATGCCGTTGTTGACGAAGATCACCGTTATCCGTTCTCCCCGGTTGGCGGCGTGGATGATCTCCGCGGTGCCGATCGCCGCCAGGTCACCGTCCCCCTGGTAGGTGAAGACCGCCAGATCGGGACGAAACCTCTTCATCCCGGTGGCGACCGCCGGGGGGCGACCGTGCGGGGCCTCGCAGACATCGAAGTTGAAGTAATCGTAGGCCAGAACCGCGCAGCCGACCGGAGCCACCCCCACCGTCTTTTCCCTGATCCCGAGTTCGTCGATCACCTCCGCGATCAACCGGTGAGCGACACCGTGGCCGCAGCCGGAGCAGTAGTGTGTGCAAGCCGGGGTCAGACTCTCCGGAGCGCGGTATAAGCTCTGGTCGTTATTCCGGCTCAACTTCCCCCTCCTTCCAGAAAATTGGTGATGAATCCCTCGATCTCTTCCACCGTCAGAATCTCGCCGCCGCCGCGGCCGAAAAATTCCACCGGGGCGCGGCCGCAGACCGCCAGCCTCACGTCCTCGACCATCTGACCGAAGCTCATCTCCACGGCCGCGAAGGAGACGCCCCCCCCGCCGGCCAGTTCGGCCAGGCGTCGGCGCGGGAAAGGCCAGAGGGTAAGCGGCTGAAAATACCCGATCTTGACCCCCCGCCGGCGCAGCTTGCGGACCACGTGGCGGCAGATCCGGGCGCTGATCCCGTAAGCCACCAGGACCAGCTCGGCGTCGGCGGTCTCCTCCTCCCGCCAGCGGGCCTCCTTCTCCTCGATCCGGTGGTATTTTTCCTGCAGACGGAGATTGTGGCCCTCCAGAACCCGGGTCCCGAGGTAGAGGGAGCGTATCACCCGGGGGGGGCGATCCCGCGCTCCGGTCAGGTTCCAGTCGGCGGCATGCCGGTCGAGCGGAGAAAAAGCCGGCAGAAAGACCGGCTCCATCATCTGCCCCAGAATGCCGTCCCCCAGCACCATCACCGGCGTGCGGTAACGATCGGCCAAGTCAAAAGCCAGAACGGTCAGGTCGGCCATCTCCTGGACGGTGGCTCCGGCCAGAACCGGGGTGTAGTAATCGCCGTGGCCGCCGCCCCGGGTGGCTTGGAAATAATCGGACTGAGCGGGACCGATATTCCCCAGGCCGGGGCCTCCCCGGACCATATTGACGATTACCGCCGGCAGCTCCATCCCCGCCATATAGGAGATGCCCTCCTGCTTGAGGCTGATCCCGGGGCTGGAGGAAGAGGTCATCGCCCGGGCGCCGAGGGCCGAAGCTCCCAGGACCATATTGATCGCCGCCACCTCGCTCTCGGACTGGATGAATACCCTCCCCTCCTCGGGCAACCGCGCCGACATATAGGCGATCAGCTCGTTCTGGGGCGTGATCGGGTAACCGAAATAACACTGGCAGCCGGCCCGGATCGCCGCCTCGGCGATCGCCTCGTTACCGCAGAGCAGCACCGCTTCCCGGTTGTTCGCCGCGCTCATCGGGTCACCTTTCGATCTCGATCGCCACGTCCGGACAGACCACGAAACATAGCCCGCAGCCGTTGCAATCTTCCGGGCAATCGCTGACGATGTAATGCACCCCTTTGGCGTTCACTTTCTCGGAAGGATGGAGCATCTTCTTCGGGCAGACCTGCACGCAGAGATCGCATCCTTTGCAGAGGCCGGGGTTGATCTTTACTTTGGGCATTATGAATAATCCAGGCTGCGGTTAAATAGGCTAAGATAACGGACGGCCGGAGCTTACTCCCCGACTTTCTTGCGATAGTGGGAACTGCCCCCCCATTTCAGTTTTCGCCGCAGAATCCCATAATAGGAAAAGCGGGGGGAGGAAAACAGCATAAGTTTGTGCCGGCTTTTCTTCACCACGACCGCGTCCCCCTTGGTGAGCGCGAAACCGGCCTGCCCGTCCATTGTGACGAAGGTGTCCGGCGGCGCCGAGACCAGACGGAACTCAACCGATTTGTTGTCCTCGATGATCAAAGGCCGATTGGTGAGCGCGTGGGAGCAGATCGGGTTGATCAGGAAACATCCGACCCGGGGGCTGACGATCGGCCCCAGCGCGGAGAGGGAATAGGCCGTGGAGCCGGTCGGAGTGGCCAGGATCACCCCGTCGGCGGTGTAGGTGGTCAGGTAGCGCCCTTCGATCCGGGCTTCCACCCTGATCACCCGGGCCAGCCCGCCCTTTCCGATCACCACTTCGTTGACCGCCGATACCAGGCGCGCCCCGCCCGGCGTGCCGGCGATCCGGCAGTCGAGCGTGACCCGGGGATCGATGTCCAAATCGCCCTTGACCAGCTCCCCGATCGCTTCCGTCAGTCCGGGAAGGGGCACCTCGGTCATAAAGCCCAACCCCCCCAGGTTGATCCCCAGGATCGGAAGGCTCTTCCGCCCCAGGCGGTGAAAGGCCCTGATCAGGGTTCCATCCCCTCCCAGGACCACCAGCACCTCGATCTCCTCGGCTGGCTTTTCCAGCGTGAACGTCTCGCCCCCGGCTTTCAGCCGGGAGGCGAGTTCCTGCTCCCAGAAAACCCTTCCCCGCCGGGCGGTGATCAGTTGGGCGGTCTTCCGGGCCTGCCGGAGCGCCACCGGTTTGCTCAAATTGGAGACGATTCCGATATTCTTCATTCGAAGACCCTCTCCTGGTCCTCTTTTCTCAACCACGCATCGCGACGATTACCGGAATGGATTTTCAAGCCCATTCCATTACTTACAGTTTTTCAATTCCAACGGCCCATCATTAAAACGCTCCGGGCCGAACTCGATCAAGACAAAAAATTCCCGGTTTCCCGCCGGGCCGGGAAGCCGTGAGGGAGTCACTCTCGTTTCGGACGCCCCCAGGCGCCGGGCGCATTCTCGGATCCGGTCCACCGCCCGCCGTCGGGCTTGCTCGTCGCGCACCACCCCGCCCTTGCCGACCTCGCGGGGGGAAAGCTCGAACTGCGGCTTGACCAGGACCAGCAGCAGCCCCTTCCCTTCCCGCAGCAGGGGGAGAAGAGCGGGAAGAACCTTTTCCAGGGATATGAACGAAAGGTCGGCGGTTATCAGGTCGAATCCCTCGGGAAAATCCTCCCGGCGCAGATAGCGCGCGTTGACCCCTTCCCGCGCCACGACCCGCTCGTCCCGCCTCAGCTTCCAGGCAAGCTGCCCTTTGCCCACGTCCACGCAATAGACCCTCGCCGCGCCCTCCTGAAGAAGGCAGTCGGTGAACCCCCCGGTCGAGGCGCCGACGTCCAGCGCCACCAGCCCTTTCGCCTCCAACCCGAGGTCCTCCAGCGCGCCCTTCAATTTCTCCCCCCCGCGGCCGACATAGGGGGGAGGTTCATTGATCTCGACCGGCGCGGAGGCTTCCACCAGGCGGCCCGGTTTGTCGATCCGCGCGCCGGCGGAGAATACCGAGCCGGCGCGGATGGCGGCCTGGGCCCGGCGGCGGGTCTCGAAAAGCCCCCGCTCCACCAGCAACTGGTCGATCCGGACCCGCCCCATAGTCTCAACCCGCCGAGGCGGGGAATCGCCGGGAGATGCGCTCGGCGACCCGCTCCGGAGTCAGTCCGCAGATCTCCCTGAGCTCGGCGACGGTTCCGTGCTCTACGAAACGGTCGGGGATTCCGATCCGGAACAGCGGGGTCCGTCCTCGCCCGGAGGCATCCAGCTCTTCCCCCAGCGCGCTGCCCAGCCCTCCCGCCAGAATATGCTCTTCCAGGGAAACGATCTTGAGCCCGGCGGCGGCGGAAGAGCGCAGAAGCTCGCCGTCCAGAGGCTTGATGAAGCGGGTGTTGACGACCCCGAAACTTCTTCCCCGCTCTTTCAGGATCCCGGCCGCGGCCAGGGCGGTCTCCACCATCGGTCCGATGGCCCAGATCTCTCCCTCGTCCCCTTCGGCGACCCGCGCGGCGCGGCCCCAGGGATACCGGCGGAACGGCTTTGTAATCTTGGTCAACCCCGTCGCGCCGCGGGGATAGCGGATCGCCACCGGGCCGTCGCGGCCCAGCGCCGCCTCGATAAATGAACTCAACTCTTCCCCGTTTCGGGGCTGAATCAGGGTCAGGTTGGGGATGTGCCGGAGAAAAGCGATATCGAAAATCCCCTGGTGGGTGGCCCCGTCCTCCCCCACCAGGCCGGCGCGGTCCACCGCCAGAATAACGGGAAGGTTCTGGAGACAGATATCGTGGACGATCTGATCATACCCGCGTTGAAGAAAGGTTGAATACACGGCCACCACCGGCCGCAAACCATCCGCCGCCATCCCGGCGGCGAAGGTAAGGGCGTGTCCTTCGGCGATGCCGACATCGAAGAAGCGGTCGGGATAACGGCGGGCGAAGCCGGTCAACCCGGTCCCGGAGCACATTGCCGCGGTAATCGCGACCAGTTCCGGCGTCTTCGGGGCCAGGGCGGTCAGGGTCCGGCCGCAGATTTCGGAGTAGCTCAAAGACGCCGGGCGGCGGAGCGGACGGCCGGTCTTGATCCGGAAAGGGGAGGCGCCGTGAAAAGTTTCGGGATGCTCCTCGGCGGGTTGGTAACCCTTGCCTTTTCTGGTCACGGCGTGGAGCAGGACCGGCTCGTCGATCCGCCTGATGTTTTCCAGGATCTCGAGGAGGGATTCCAGATTATGGCCGTCAACCGGCCCGAAATACCGGTAGCCGAATTCCTCGAATATCAGGCCGGGGACGATCAGCCCCTTTACCGACTCTTCGAGCTTGCGGACCACCTCCACCATCTTGAAACCGATGGCCGGAATCTTTTCCACGATGGCCGAGACCTCGGCCTTGACCCGGTTGTAGAAGGGGGCCGAAAGTATCCGGCTCAAGTATTCGCTGATGGCGCCGACGCTGGGCGAGATCGCCATCTCGTTGGCGTTGAGGACCACCAGGATGTTCCGGTGGCGCCCGCCCTGGTTGAGCGCTTCCAGGGCGGTGCCGCCGGTCAGCGCGCCGTCGCCGAGAAAGGCGATTATCTTCTCTTTGCCGCCCCGGCGGTCGCGGGCGGCCGCCATTCCCAGCGCGGCCGAGATGGAGGTGCTGGCGTGGCCGGCGCCGAAAAAATCATAGGGGCTCTCCTGCCGGCGGGGGAAGCCGCTGATCCCTCCCAGCCGGCGCAGCGTCTTGAAGGCTTCCCTCCGCCCGGTAAGAATCTTGTGGGCGTAGGCCTGGTGACCGACGTCCCAGACGATCTTGTCGGCCGGAAGGTCGAAGACGCGATAGAGGGCCAGGGTAAGCTCGACCACTCCCAGACTGGAAGCCAGGTGCCCCCCGGTGCGGGAGACGGTGGTGATGATCTCCCGGCGAAGCTCCCGGGCGAGCTGTTCCAGCTCTTCCCGGCCCAACCCCTTAAGGTCGGCCGGCTGGTCAATCCGGTCGAGAATCCTGTCCATCTTCAACCTCCGGAATCGAATCCGGCTCGAAAGGTTCGGGGGATAGCTTCCCCTCCAGGGATCGGCGAAGGATCTCGATCTTCTTCTCGGCCTCGGCGAGACGGCCGAGACAGAATCGGGAGAGCTTGACGCCCTCCTCATATTTCTTCATTCCTTCTTCCAGGGGAAGCTCCCGGCTTTCCATCTCCTGCACTATCTTTTCCAGGCGCTCCAGCGCCTGGTCGAACTTAAGCTGGGCCATGGCGTTACCTCATTCTAATAACGGAAATCAGGCTGTAGGGGCTTAGACTGTTAGACTATTAGGTAACGACTGACGAACCGGGCTGAAAGAAAGGGTCCGTGGTAAAGCAAGCTGTTTAGCCTGTTAGCCTTTCAGTCTATTAGGCAAAGCCAAGAATTAAAACTTTGCGCCTTCGTGCCTTTGTGTGAGTTTGTAGTTTAATTTTTTCTTTTCGCCGTATCCCGGCTCTCCCCCGCCCGCACTTCCCGGACCACGGAGACAAAGCTCCCCCGGGAAAGCGTCGTCACCACCTCCCGGCCGGCCTTCAGGGCGGCGGAGTCCCTGATTATCTTACCATCCCGCCCGCGGGTTATGCTATAGCCGCGCGAGAGCACGTTCAGGGGACTGAGCGCCTCCAGCCGCGATACCAGCGACTCCAAACGCTGCCGGTAAAACCGCGCCCGCAGCGGCGGAATCCTTCCCAACTGTCCTATGAGATCGTCAATCCGCTGCTGGTAAGGGATAAGGAGGCGGGAAGGATCGGAGAGGAAGGGGCTGCCCGAGGCCCGCTCCAGGCGCCGGCGACGATTCTCCCAGGCGAATGACCGGCTTAACTCGAGCCGCCGGGCCAGCGAGTTGACATTCTCGAGCAGGTCGTCTTTCCGGGATACCACCAGCTCGGCGGCGGCCGAAGGGGTGGGCGCCCGCAGATCGGCCGCCAGGTCGGCCAGGGTCCAGTCGATCTCGTGACCGACGGCCGAGATAACCGGTATCCGGGAGCGGGCGATCGCCCGAACGACCGCCTCCTCATTGAAGGCCCAGAGATCCTCGAGGCTGCCCCCGCCCCGGCCGACGATAAGAACTTCCACCCCGCCGATCCGGTTGAACTCGTCGATGGCCCGCGCGATCTCGCCGGCCGCTTCCGAACCCTGAACCCGGGCCGGGTTGATCAAGATCTTAAGTCCCGCGAATCGGCGATTGACCACCTGCAGGATGTCCCGGATGGCGGCCCCGGTCGGAGAGGTCACGATGCCGATCCGGCGGGGAAACGGCGGGATCGGCAGCTTGCGCTCGGCGGCGAACAACCCTTCCGCCTCGAGTTTCTTTTTAAGCTGCTCGAGAGCGAGCTGGAGCGCGCCCAAACCTTTCGGCTCGGCCGCGCTCGCCAGCAACTGGTAGTTGCCCCGCGGCGGATAGACCGTGATCCTGCCCCGGACCACGATCCGAAGACCCTCCTCAAGCTCGAATCCGATCCCGGCCGCGGCGGAACGGAAGATCACCACCGCCAGCCGGCTCCGCTCGTCCTTGAGCGTGAAATAGAGATGCCCCGACTGGGGGCGGCGCAGATTCGACACCTCCCCCTCCACCCAGACCCGGGGGAATCCGGTTTCCAGACGGTGCTTGATCAAGCCGGTGAGCGCGCTGACTGAGTATACCCGCTCCCGATCGCCGCCGCCGGCTTCCGATTCGAACAGTTCCATCCCGCCGCTCGGTCCCATCAGTCCCCTCCCGGCCAGGATTCGAATATCCGGCGGATGCCGAGGGCCCGGCCGCTGTTGGTGTCGGCTTCCACGACCACCCCCTGCAGCACCGGGTTGTCCTTGGCCACCGCGAAGAACCGGGGCAGCCCGGTCACGAAGCGGTGCACCACCGGCTCTACCTCCCGCCCCAGAATCGAGTCCCAGCTACCGGTCATACCGATATCGGTGATGTAGGCCGTTCCTCCCGGAAGGACCCTTTCATCGGCGGTGGGCACGTGGGTGTGGGTGCCGATCACCGCCGTGACCCGCCCGTCCAGGTAGCGGCCCATAGCCTCCTTCTCCGAGGTGGCCTCGGCGTGAAAATCGACCAGAATCAGCGAAGCGCGCGCTTTAAGGCGGGAGACCTCGTTGGCGGCGGCGCGGAAGGGGCAATCCGCCGGCTCCATAAAGACTCTTCCCAGCAGGTTGGCCACCCCGACCCGCAGACCGCGCGGACCCCGGTAGACGTCCGCGCCCCGCCCGGGAGCTTCCGGCGAAAGATTGGCCGGCCGGAGCAGGCGGCGTTCCTTGTCCGCCACGTCCATCACGCCCCGGTTCCGCCAGATATGGTCCCCGGTGGTAACGACATCCGCGCCGGCGGCCAGCAGAAAGGAAAGGCTCTTTTCGTCGATCCCCGATCCCCCGGCCGCGTTCTCGGCGTTGACCACGCAGAAATCGATCCCCTCCCGGTTTTTAATGAACGGAAACAGGGCCTGGAAGGCGCGGCGACCCGGCTTGCCCACGATATCTCCCACGAACAGAATCCGGACGGTGTCGGTCGTCATCGAGGCTTTTCTTTCTTTACCGGGCGTAATCGACCGCCCGGGACTCGCGCACGGCGGTGACCTTGACCTGGCCGGGGTAGTCCATCTCGGCCTCGATCTTCTTGCTGATCCCGCGCGCGATCTGGATCGTGCCGTTATCGTCGACCGATTCCGGTTCCACCATCACCCGGATCTCGCGGCCGGCCTGGATCGCGTAGGCCTTTTTTACCCCGGGGAAAGACAGGGCGAACTGTTCGAGCCTTTCCAGGCGCTTGATGTAGGCATCGAAGGATTCGCGGCGGGCGCCCGGGCGAGCGGCGGACATCGCGTCGGCGGCCTGACCGAGAACATCGAAGACCGAACTGGCCTCGGTTTCGCCGTGGTGGGAGGCGATCCCGTTGATCACCATCTCCGGCAGGCCGAACTTCCGGGCCAGGGCCGCGCCGATGGAGGCGTGGGGCCCTTCGATCTCGTGATCGACCGCCTTGCCGATATCGTGGAGCAGGCCCACCTTCTTGGCGGTCTGGATGTCTTCCCCGATCTCGGCGGCCATTATCCCCATTATGTAGGCCACCTCCCGGGAGTGGTCGAGGACGTTCTGGCCGTAACTGGTGCGGTATTTCAGCCTTCCCAGCAGCTTGATCAACTCCGGTTTCAGGCCGTGGATCCCGACGTCAAAAGCGGTCCGCTCCCCCATCTCCTTCATCGCCAGCTCCACCTCTTCCTGTACCTTCTTGACGATCTCCTCGATCCGGGGCGGATGGATCCTTCCATCGCTGATCAGCCGCTCGAGGGCGATCCGGGCCACCTCTCTCCGCACCGGGTCGAAGGCGGAAAGCACCACGACCTCCGGGGTGTCGTCAACGATGACGTCAACCCCGGTGGCGGCTTGAAACGAGCGTATGTTTCTCCCCTCGCGGCCGATGATCCTTCCCTTCATCTCATCCCCGGGCAGGGAGACGGTCGAAACGGTAATCTCGGAAACCTGGTCGGCGGCGTAGCGCTGGATGGCCAGCGAGATGATCCGGTGGGCCTCCTTCTCGGCCTGGTCCCGGGCGTCGGTTTCGATCTGCCGGCGGAGCTGGACCGCCTCCTTCTCCGCTTCTTCCCGGAGGCTGTCGAGCAGGCTCCTCTTGGCTTCCTCCTGAGTCAGGCCGGCTATTCTCTGCAGCTGCTGGCGTTGATTTTCCAGCAGTTCCTCAGCTTCCTTCTCCTTGGCCTGGAGACCGCGTTCCCGTTCCTCGAACTTGGATTCCCGGTTCTTGAGTTCATTGTCCCGCCGTTCCAGGAAATCCACCTTCCTTTCCAGGTTCTCTTCTTTCTGGGCGATCCGGCCTTCCAGCTTCTTCAACTCCTGCCGCTTGTCCCGGCTCTCCTTTTCGAACTGGGAGCGACTCTGAAAAAGTAACTCCTTGGCCTTGAGCGCCGCTTCCTTCTCCCGGGCCGCCGCCTCTTTCTTGGCGCTTTCCACCACCTGCCGCGCGATTCGTTCGGCGGAATCCATTCTCCGGCGCGACCAGGCGCGATAGATTCCAAAGACCAGACCTCCCCCCGCCAGAACTCCCGCTAGCGCTATCCCCGCAATCATCAGGATACTTGTATTCATGGCTGTTCACCTCTTAGTTTCAATGCCGGCCCGGGGCGGGGGCGTCTCCCCCGTCCCGCGCAGTCGATCACCCGATTTTCGGTGATCACCTTGTTCATCGGAACATCGTGTCCGAAGGAGGGAATTTGATCGTAAATCTGGTTCTCGAAGGCCAGCGCTACCCGGCCGGTCCGGGGATGGGCCTTCTTTAAAAACGAATCGTAGAAGGCCAAACCCCGTCCCAAACGGTTGCCCCGGCGGTCGAAAGCCACCCCCGGCAACACGATCAGATCTATCTCTTCGACTGGAATCATATTCTCCGCCGACCTCGGCTCGAGGATCCCCCACCGCCCGGGAGAGAGATCCCGATCCATCTCCTCGATCAGAACCGGAACCATCTTCTCGCCTTCAACCCCGGTGAAAGGAACCGCGACCCGAAGCCCGGAGCGGAGAGCGGAACGGATCATCCGGCGCGTCCTCACCTCCTCGGGACGGGAGACGTAGAACATCACCGTCCGCGCCCGTTTAAACTCGGGGAGCGAGAAAAGCCGGCGGGCGATCGCCCGGCTTTTCTCTTCCACCTCCCCCGGGGACAGACTCTCCCGCGCCTCAAGGGCGCGGCGTCGGATTTCAGTCTTCATATCTTTTCCCGGCGTCGGCCGTCCCCTTTTTTAATCTCCGACTCAAAGCCGCTGTCGGCCGGACGGTAATATTTTTTGGGGGCCGGCAGGTATTCCTGGTCGACCCGCCCGGAAGGATGACGGTGGGGATAGACATATCCTTCCCCCCGACCGAGCTTGCCCGCTCCGGCCCAGCTCGCGTCCTGGAGGTGGGACGGAACCGGAAGGATTTCGCCCTCGTTGACGTCCCGGAGCGCTTCCTCCAGCCCCCGGTAGGAGGCGTTGCTCTTGGGCGCGCACGCCAGGTAGGTCGCCGCCTGGGCCAGCGCCAGCCGGGCTTCCGGCATCCCCACGAATTCCACCGCCCGGGCGGCGCTGACCGCCAGAACCAGGGCCCGGGGATCGGCGTTGCCCACGTCTTCCGAGGCCAGGATCACCATCCGGCGGGCGATGAAGCGGGGATCTTCCCCCGCCGCGATCATCCGGGCCAGCCAGTAAAGGGCGGCGTCGGGGTCGGAGCCCCTCAGACTCTTGATCAGAGCCGATATCAGGTCGTAGTGTTCGTCGCCGTCCCGGTCGTGCCGGATCAGTTTCTTCTGCAGGATCTCGAATAGTTCGCCGGTCCGGATCGGGACCTTTCCCTCCGGTCCGGGAGACGCGAGGCCGGACGCCAGCTCCAGGGTCTGGAGCATCCGCCGGGCGTCACCCTCGCAGCGGCGGGCCAGGGCTTCAAGCGCCCCCTCTTCAAACTCCATCCGCTCCGATCCCAACCCCCTTTCCGGATCCGCCAGCGCCCGCTCGGCGATCCTGACCAGCGCGGAGGGGTCGAGGGGTTTGAACTCGAAAATCTGGGTCCGGGAGAGCAGGGCGGGGGCCAGGGCGAAAAAAGGATTGAAGGTGGTCAGGCCGATAAACCCGATCACGCCTTCTTCGATGTGGGGAAGCAGGACCTCCTGCTGGGCGCGGTTGAAGCGGTGAAACTCGTCGATGAAAAGGAGGGTGGACTTACCCGAGGCGGCGCGCATCCGGGCCTGGGCGATCACCGTTTTCACCTCGGCGACGTTTGAAACCACCGCGCTCAGGCTCTCGGAATGCGCTTTGCCGGTACGGGCGATCAGGCGGGCGAGACTGGTCTTGCCGCAGCCGGGAGGCCCGAAAAAGACGGCGGAAAAGAGACGGCGGGATTCGATCAGCCGACGCAGCACCCTTCCCTTCCCCAGAAGGTGGTCCTGGCCGACGAACTCGTTCAAGCCGGCCGGGCGCATCCGCGCCGCCAGCGGCTGAAGCTCCTTGAAAGCGGACGAATGGCCGCTGAACAGGTCCATAATAATAGCCCTACCCTTCTAAAAAGCGGAAGAGCAAGGCTTGCACCCCGGCGGCACGGAACGGTTGAAACGCCCGGAAAGAAAACAGTTTAACCGCTATTCACCCCGTGCCGGTAACGGCGCAATCCCGGTTTGCGCCGGGGTGGAGATACGCATTTCGCTGATTGAACCTTAAGTAAACAGCTTAACAGCTGCGAAACGATCATCTACAAACCTTCTTGCCTTGCCTGTATCCGCTTGAACTTTAATCCCCTTCTTGCCGGGGAGCGGTTGTAAACGGGAGGCTACTCGCGAAAACGGCAACCCAACTCGGCCGCCAGCGCTTCCTTGAAAGCCTCGTGTATTTCCGTCACCTTCTTGTCAACAAGTGTAGCACTCTCCGAACGGTACCGCAACTTAAAAGCCAGGCTTTTCTTTCCCGCCTCCAGGGGGCGGCCGCGGTAAATATCGAATAGGGCCCAGTCCTCCACCAGGGGGGGTTTGAGCTTTTCGATCGCCCGGGCTACCCGCGCGTAGGGCGTGGATTCATCAACGATGACGGCGATGTCCCTGCCCACCGCCGGATACTGCGGAAGGGGCCGGTAGGCGGTCGGGGAACGATCCGGGTCCGCCAGACCGTCCACGGCGATCTCGGCGATGAAGACGGGACGCGAGATGTCGAATTTGGTCCGGGCCGCCTCCGAGGCCTCTCCGGCCCAACCCCGCCGGCGACCGTCAACGATGATTTCGGCGGTCCGGCCGGCCTTGAACAAGGGATGCCGGGCGGGGCGAAACTCCGCCCCGGAAACCCCCAGGCGGCTGAAGAACTCCTCCAACAGTCCTTTCAGGCTGAAAAAGTCGGGTTGAGGGGAAGGCCGCCACCCTTCGGGTTCCCGCCCCGGACAGAGCGCCAGGGCCAAGCGGCTCTCTTCGTCCGGCGGCGAGGCGTCCCCGGCGGAAAGATAGACCCGTCCAAGCTCAAAGATATCCATCCGATCGGCGCTCTGGTTCAGATTGTGATGGACGGCGCGCAGCAGTCCGGTCAGAAGAGTGGTCCGGAGCCAGCCGTTTTCCCGGTTCGGAGGATTGGCGATCTCGACCAGCCGCAGCAGGGGGTCGCCCGCCTCCAGACCCAATCCCTCAAGATCCCACCGATTCATAAAGCTGTAATTGACCGCCTCGTCGAGCCCGGAAGCGGCCGCGATCTCCCGGAACCGGGCGTCCCGCCGGTGCCGGCGCGGAAGGGGGCGGGGGGAAATCTTCACCCGGGGCGTGCTCGGCGCGAAGTTCTGGTAACCGTGAAGCCGGGCGATCTCCTCGGCCAGATCGGCCTCGCGGGTCAGGTCGGGCCGCCAGGAAGGAGCCCGGAAACTAAGGCTCGCTCCCCGGCCGCCGCTGAATTCCACCCCCAGGGGGGAAAGAAGCTTCCGGCAACGGTCGGGCTCGACTTCCATCCCCAGGAATTCGGAGAGGCGCCGGCAATTAACCCTGATCGTGACCGGGCGAAAACGGCGCTTCTTCTCGTCGATCCAGCCGGCGGCCGGTATTCCGGCCGAGAGGCCGGCGATTATTCCCGCCGCGCGATGCAGGGATTCGGGAACGGCGGCGGGATCGACCGTTCTCTCGAAACGCCGGGAAGCCTCCGTGAACAGTCCCAGTTCGCGGGCCGAACGGCGCACCGTCACCGGATTGAAGAAAGCGCTTTCCAGTAAAACCTCGCGGGTGGCGTCGGAGACCTCGGTCTCGATCCCTCCCATAATGCCCGCCGCCGCGACCGGACGGGACTGATCGGCGATGACGAGCACTTCCGGAGAAAGAACGCGTTCCACCCCGTCGATGGTTACGATCTTTTCGCCCTTCCGGGCCCGCCGGACGATGATCTTCCCCCCGCGTAAAAGCCGAAAATCGAAAGCGTGCAGGGGCTGCCCGGTCTCGAGGAGGACGTAATTGGTCGCGTCCACGATATTGTTGATCGGCCGGATCCCGCAAAGGGCGAGACGGCGACGAATCGTAAAGGGCGAAGGCGCGACCTTCACCTCCCGGATCAGACGCGCGGTATAGTTGGGGCAGCGGGTGAAATCCTTCACCTCGACCGCGGCCTCGTTTCCGATCGGGCCGCCTTCGCGAAAAGGTTCCGAGGCGGGGGGATTGAAAGCGGTGTTGAAGACGACCGCGGCCTCCCGCGCCACCCCGCGGACGCTGAGCAGGTCCGGGCGGTTGGGCGTGACGTTGACCTCGATAACGTAGTCCGGGAGCGCCAGCGCCGCCGCGACCGGGTCCCCGGACCGGGCGGCGGCGGGGAGGTCCACGATCCCGGCCGCGTCGTCACCCAGCCCCAGTTCTTGCTCGGAACAGAGCATTCCTTCCGACACCCTTCCGCCGATCTTACGGGGCTCGATCTTTCGCCCTCCGGGCAGGACCGTTCCCGGCAGGGCCAGGGCCGACTTCATCCCCACGACCACGTTGGGAGCGCCGCAGGCGACCGTGTGCTCCGTAGTCCCGGCCGAAACCCGGCACCAGTGAATTCGGGGACGGCCGGCGTCCCTTTCCCGGGCGACCACTTTCCCCACCAGCACCCCCGGAAGGCCGGCCTCGATCTTCTCCACCGACTCCACCTCCGCCCCCGCCATAGTCAACCGCTCGGCCAACTCCTCCGGGCCGGCCTCGAGATCGACCATTTCCTTCAGCCAGTTGTAGGTGACCTTCATAAAGCTTTCGTAACCAACTCTTTCGTAGCGCAGCCCTTTAGGGCTGCCCCAGTGAGGCAGGGCTAAAGCCCTGCACTACGAACTGCGAATTAAGGATGCCCGGCAGGCCGAGTTGATAAGATAATAAGTTTATAAGTTGACAAGTGCCGGGGTTCAAAGGTTCCGGGTTCTCGGAATAATCCGGTTTGAATGAGTATGTGTAAGAGTATGTGTAAAAGTACGTGTAAGAGTACGTGTTCTATATGTCTCCAGAGTTAATATATTTTCCAAAACTTATTAAGCGTTCAGAACTGCCGGAGAAAGCGCAGGTCGTTGTCGAAAAACAGCCGGATATCGTTGATTCCGTGGCGGAGCATGGCGATTCTCTCGATCCCCATCCCGAAAGCGTAGCCGGAATAGACGCGGTGATCGTAGCCGACGGCTTTGAAAACCTCGGGATCGACCATTCCCGCTCCCAAAATCTCCAGCCAGCCGGACGAGCCGCAGACCCGGCAGCCCCGGCCGCCGCAGACCAGGCAGGAGATATCCACCTCCGCGCTGGGCTCGGTGAAGGGGAAGAAACTGGCCCGGAACCGGGTCTTGACCCGGGGGCCGAAACACCGGGTCGCGAAAAGGTTCAACACCCCTTTGAGATCGGTGAAGCTGACGCCGCGATCCACCATCAAGCCTTCGATCTGGTGAAACATCGGGGAATGGGAGGCGTCGGCGGTGTCGGCCCGGTAGACCTTCCCGGCGCAGATCATACGGACCGGCGGCGGCTGTTTCTCCATCACCCGGACCTGAACCGGGGAGGTATGGGTCCGCAGCAGAAGGCCGTTTTTCAGGTAGAGGGTGTCCTGCATATCCCGGGCGGGGTGATCGGCCGGAATATTGAGGGCGTCGAAGTTGTAGTATTCCGACTCGATCTCCGGGCCCTCTTCGAGGGTGAATCCCAGCGAGCTGAATATCTCGATGATCTCATCCAGAACGCGGGTGAGCGGGTGGAGGCGGCCGATCCGGGGGCGGGTGCCGGGAAGGGTCACGTCGAAGCGGCCCTCCCCGACCGGGGAGTCCCCTTTCCGGGCGGCAAGCTCGGCCCGGCGGGAACGGAGCGCCTCCTCGACCGAACGTTTGGCCGCGTTGGCAAGACGACCCAGACGGGGACGGTCCTTTTCCGGCAGTCCGCCGAGACCCCGAACCAGGGCCGTAAGCCGGCCCTTCCGTCCCAGATACCGGATCTGAACCGATTCCAGTTCTTTCGTTTCCGAAGCGGATGAGATTTCGCTCAACGCCCGGGAACGTAATTCTTCAAGCTGGCTTTCCACAAAAAGATTTTCCCGGCGGGAAAGACTTTTACGATTGGTCTTTGACCTGATCGACGAGACGGCTGAAGGCGGCGGGATGGTTGACCGCGAGTTCGGCCAGGATCTTCCGGTCGATCCCGATCCCGGCCTTTTTCAAGGCGTTGATGAAGCTGGAGTAAGACAGCCCGTGAGGCTGCACTCCGGCCCGGATCCGGGTGATCCACAACGACCGGAAGTTCCGTTTTCTTTCCTTTCTTCCCCGATAGGAATGGGCCATCGCCCGCATCACGGATTCCTGGGCGCTGCGATTGAGCTTGCTGCGGGCGCCCCGGTAACCCCGGGCCTGTTTCAGCACCTTCTTCTTCCACTTCCGGGAAGCGACGTTGGTCTTTGTTCTGGTCATTGCAGTCCCTTCCTGATCATCCGCGCCCGCGCGCCCTCGATCACGTTTTTGCCCCGCAGGGCCCTCTTCCGCGCCCGGCTCTTGCCGGTGAGAAGATGGCTTTTTCCGGCACGGGCGGCTTTAACCTTTCCGCGGGCCGTGACCTTGAACCTTTTCCTAACTCCTTTTTTACTCTTGATCTTGGGCATCTTTTTTCTCCTCCGCGTCCGGATTCTTCCGTAAGCGGCGGGCGGCGGGAGTCGGCGAAAGCACGACCGTGACGCGCCGGCCGAGCTTGCGGTAATCGCTGTCGACTTTGCTGTAATCCTTGAGATCGTTCACCAGGCGGTCCAGCGTCTGCCGTCCCAGGTCCTGGTGCGCCATCTCCCGGCCCCGGAAAACAAGCGTCAACCGAAGCTTGCTGCCGTCCTGGAGAAACTCGACGGCGTGGCGCAGCTTGACATCATAGTCGTGCCGATCGATATTCGGCCTGATCTTGATCTCTTTCAGCCGGCTCTGGCTCTGCTTCTTCTTGTTCTCCCTTTCTTTCTTCTTTATTTCGTAACGGTATTTGTCGAAATCCATGATCCGGCAGACCGGAGGATCGCCCTGCGGAGAAACCTCCACCAGGTCCAGCCCTCTTTCCCGGGCGAGGTTAAGCGCCTCCTCGACCGGAATAATACCGATCTGGCCGCCGTCCTCCCCGATGGTCCGAACCTTCGGCGCCCGAATCCTGTCGTTTACCCTGATATACTTGGTTTGAATCTTTAACCACCTCCTTTGACTGCTGGTTGATTTGCGACGCGGTGCCGGCAAAAACCGACCCCAGTATATTTTTTACCCGCCGGCTTTTGAAGCGATTTCTTGCTTGACCCGGGAGATAAACTCATCCACGCCCGCCGACCCCGATTCCCCCGCCGAACGCCGGCGGATGGATACCGTGCCGGCGGCCGCTTCTTTTTCTCCCACCACCAGCATATAAGGGATCTTCTCCTTCTGGGCCTGGCGGATCTTCCAGTTCAGCTTCTCCGGCCGATCGTCCAGCTCAACCCGGATCCCCTCCCCGACAAACCTTTCCTTCACTCCGGACGCGTAATCGAGCGCCTTGGCCGAGACCGGCAGTATCCGGGCTTGCACCGGGGAGAGCCACAACGGAAAAGCCCCGGCGTAATGCTCGATCAGTATTCCCAAAAACCTTTCCACCGAACCCAGCGCCGCGCGATGGATCATTACCGGCCGGTGGCGGGCCCCGTCGGGCCCGACGTATTCCAGATTAAAACGCGCCGGCATGGAAAAATCAAGCTGGATGGTCCCGCACTGGTAGCTGCGCTTGAGGCTGTCGCGGATATGAAAATCGATCTTGGGGCCGTAGAAGGCCCCCTCCCCTTCGTTGATCTGAAAATCTATTCCCGCTTCCCGGAGCGCGGCGGCGAGAGCGGCCGTGGCGGTTTCCCAATCCTCGACGCTCCCGATAAAGGATTCCGGACGGGTGGAAATTTCGACTTGGTATTCGCTGAAACCGACCGTGCGGTAGATCTCCAGGATCAGGGAAGCCACTTCGACGATCTCGTCTTTGATCTGTTCCGGCAGGCAAAATATGTGGGCGTCGTCGATTACGAAACTCTGAACCCGGAACAGACCGTGCAGGACTCCGGTCAACTCCCGCCGGTGAACCCTTCCCAGTTCGGCGATCCGGAGCGGAAACTCCCGGTAGGAATGCTGGGTCTGCTTGTAGTAAATGATCACGCCGGGACAGTTCATCGGCTTGAGAGCGAAACCCTGTTCGCCGAACTTGACGAAATACATATGGTCCTTGTAATGGTCCCAGTGGCCGCTCTGATGCCAGAGGCTGTCTTCGAGAACCACCGGAGTCATTATCTCCCGGTAACCTCTCGCGCGATGAACTTCTCTCCAGTATTCCACCACGGACTGATAAAGGACCACGCCCCGGGGATGAAAGAAGGGGCTGCCCGGCGCTTCGGGATGGAGGCTGAACAGGTCCAGTTCCTTGCCCAGGCGACGGTGATCCCTTTTCCTGGCTTCTTCGACCAGCTTGAGGTATCCCTCGAGGCTTTTTCGGTCCGGGAAAGCGGTTCCATAGATCCTCTGGAGCATCGGCTTCTGCTCGTCGCCCTTCCAGTAGGCCCCGGCCAGGCTCAGCAGCTTAAAGGCCTTGATCTGACCGCCGCGCTCCAGGTGGGGGCCCTGGCAGAGGTCCACAAAATCACCGTGGCGATAAACCGTTATCTTCTCGCCTTTGAGCCCTTCCAGGAGTTCAAGCTTGTAGTCCTCTCCCAGCCGCCGGAACAGGTCGACGGCTTCCTGGTGGGAGAGTTCCCGCCGCTCGAAGGGATGGTCCTCGGCGATGATCTTTTCCATCTCCCGCTCGATCTCCTCGAACCGCTCGGGGGTGACGGCTTCGGGAATGTCGAAGTCATAGTAGAAGCCGTCCTCGATCGCCGGTCCGATGCCCAGCCGGACGGAGGGGAAGAGACGCTTGACCGCCGCCGCCATAACGTGGGCGGCGCTGTGGCGAAGCGTATCCAATTGTTCCGAATCCCGTTTATTCATAAAAAAAAACCCGCGTAGGGTAATGGGCGGTACTGGATTCGAACCAGCGACCTCTACGATGTCAACGTAGCGCTCTAACCAACTGAGCTAACCGCCCGGAAAGGGTAAGCCGGGATTAATATTCCCGTAATTCGAAGCGAAATCAAGCCAAAAAAATCCCCGGCCCGGCTCACTGCTCCCAACGGGGACGGAGCCGGGCCGGGAAGAGCGGAAGTCAGGCGGATTTAATGCGGCGGTTCTTTCTTTTCTTCCGGAGACCGCTGCTCGCCTCCTTCCGGAGGCTGCGATTTCTCTTCCGCCGGGGGAGGCGGCTGATCTTCCGCCGGGGGACGCGGCCTCTCTTCCGCCGGGGGACGCGGTCTCTCTTCCGCCGGGGGACGCGGCTCTTCGGGAGACGGTTTCGATGGTTTCTTGCCCGCGTTGGCAAGCATATAAACGACTATCACAGCCACCACGGCCACGATGAAAATCCAGATAACACCCATAATCGGCCTCCTTTCCCGAGAACCCGGTTAAAACCGGCAACCAATCGTTATGCTGATCTTTTATATCTTTTCCCCCATCAAAGGTCAAGTCTTTATTTCCGGGGGAGCGGCCCTCCGAAAATCGGATAAACCGGAATAATCAGGTTTAAACCGGCCGGGCTGAAATGCTTTACAACCCCTGAAAATGAAAGATATACTTTTTCACCGGTCGAACTGGCCGGCGCAAATAAACTAAAAGGAGGATTTGAAGATGAAGAAAACCGCCCTGATCGGACTGGCCCTGCTCTTCCTGCTTGCCGCTCCCCCGCTTTATTCGCAGGTAACCGTCCCGGAGAACATCCGGGATGTAATACCGGAACACCCGGAACAGACCCTGGTGGCGGGGTTCAGCTCCGACACCAGCGATACCGTTCTTCTTTCGATTCCGGATGGATACGCCCGGGTCACCGATTTCTACAAGAATCATTTTACCGGAAGCGGCTGGAAGGTGGAGATGGAGATGAGCCTGGAAGGCGGCAATCTTCTGTCTCTTGTCAAGGAGGGCAGGCTTCTTAACCTTATGCTCAGCCGGGACGGTGAAGCGTCGACCTCGGTCAGCATCACGTTGGAAGCCCGCTGACCCCTTGCCCGTGCCGCAGTTAGCCCCCAACGGTTCTTTTCTCCAGGGCAATCAGGTAAGACTTCCAGGCGGGACCGGCCGTAAACCCCCCGACGGAACCGTCGGCCCTGATCACCCGGTGACAGGGAATAAGGAGCGGCCAGGGGTTCATTCCCAGGGCGGTTCCCACCGCCCGCCCGGCCCGGGGGCGGCCTATCCTCCTTGCCAGCCGGCCGTATGACTCGGTCGCCCCCCAGGGGATGGCAGCGGCCCGGAGCCATACCTGTTTGACAAATTCTCCGTAAGGCTCAAGATCGGGACGAAAATTCTCCAGGGAAATAATCCGGGCCCAATCGCGGCCGGCGACTTCATCGACGGGGTATACCTCGGGAATCCGGGGAGGCAACCGCAATGACTCCGGTTTGCCGCCTTTCCAGATCATCGTCAGCCTGCCGATGGGGGTATCCATCGGCTCCTCCCGCCGGCCGGAGTTGAAGCTCCCGGTTCCGAATCGGTTTTCCTCTCCCGTAATCTTCATCTTCCGAAAAGAAAAGCGGCCAGGCCGGCAATCACGAACTGTCCGTCAATCAATGCCTGGAATACCGGCAGGGGATAAATCCGCCTTTGCTGGAACAGCTGTTGTAAGGCCAGGGCGTAGACGTAAGCGGCGGGGGCCAGCCAGAGCCCCAGGGTGGGAGCCGCCAACCCCCCCAGCAGCAGGATGACCCCCACCACGAAGGAGTTGAGAAGCAATACCGTGATCACCGCGTTCTTCGGCCCCATCGTCACCGGCAGCGTCCGCCAGCCCATAAAACGGTCTTTCTGGGCCATGGGAAGCGCCAACAGCGTGGAGCGGTTGAATACGATCAGGAAGATCAGCGCGAAGACGCCCCCGATCATCTTGAGAGACGCCGGCGGCGAGGCGATCGCGGGAATCAGGGCGGCGACACCGGCGATGGCGCCGGCTTTCACCGATTCCCTCACCGCGGGCAGGGCCAGCGGGCTGCCGGCCGGAAATGCCAGCGGCCGCCAGCGGCCGGCGGCCAGAATCGCCGCCGGCGGCAGAAGCGCCGCCGCCGCTCCCCACGCCGGCCGGCCGACCGCCGCCAGCGAAACGAAGACCCCCGCCGCCGACACCGCTCCCAGGACCGCCGGCAGCGGGATGCCCTTCCGCTCCACCGCCCCGCTTCCGGGCCGGGCGATGTCCGCCAGACGGCGTGCCGCGAAATACTCCACGGCCAGAAACATCCCGGCCAGGGCGGAAGCCGCCCGCGCTCCGGCCCCGAGCGTGACGGCGGCGGCGTAGGTAAGCGCCCCCATCCCCAGCCCGGGATATATTCCGCTTCCGGCCAGGAAACTCAGCAGCCGGTGAAACCAGCGGCCGAAGCGGCCGCCGCAGGAGGCGAAGAGACGGTTGACTACCTCCTGGATAACCCACTCCGGGGTCGAGGCGCCCCCGACGACGCCCACCGCCCGGAACCGCTTGAGTTTTTCCGGATCGAGTTCGGCGGCGCTCTCGACCGGAATAACCACCAGGCCGAGCGAGGCGGCCAGGCGGGCCAGACGAGCGGTGTTGGCGCTGTTTCTCCCCCCCACCACGACCATCGCCTCCACCTGGGCGGCCACCCTCTTCAGTTCATCCTGGCGGGACGAGGTCGAGGGGCAGATGGTGTCAAAAACCACCAGGTCGCGGAACTTCGAACCGATCTTTCGGATTATATCTTCAAACTCCTCGCGATTCTGCGTCGTCTGGGAGACCAGGCAGACCTTCTCCATCGGGGGCAGATCCAGAGCTTCGGCCGCCGACGAGATAACGTGTCCCCTGCCCTCCGCGAACCCCAGCAAACCCTCGACCTCGCTATGTCCCCGGTCACCGAAGATCACGGTGGAGTACCCCCGGGCGGCGAATTTCTTGATCTTGGCCTGAACCTTTACGACATCCGGGCAGCTGGCGTCAAAAATCCGGGCCCGGGTGGCTTTGAGTCTTTCCCTCACCCCGGGCGAGACGCCATGGGCGCTGATGAACCCGGACCCGGCGCCTTCAAAATCCGCCGGGTCCCGGCTCGCCCGGATGCCGCGGCTCTTGAGCAGTTCCACCACCTGGGGGTTGTGAATAATCGGGCCGTAGGTCATTATCCCGGAATCGGAACGCTTCTCCCGCTCGAGCACCGCCTCGAGCGCGCGCTCGACGCCCATACAGAACCCGGTATTTCGGGCGACCACAATCCTCATCTCAAGCTTCCAGGTTCAGGGGTTCAAAAGTTATAAAGCAGATTCCAGATTCTAGATTTTGGATTTCAGTCAAGCCCGGTTCCGCCCATTTTTCATCTCGGGATAACAGAAGCCCAGCAGGCCAAGTCGATAAGATGATAAGTTTATAAGTTGATAAGTGCCGGGGTTCAAAGGTTCCGGGTTTGTTCAAAGTTATTACTCGGAGCATAAAATAGTTTACTAAGGAGAGCATAAAATAGGTTGCACGTCATTGCGAGGAGCGAAGCGACGAAGCAATCTCATTGGACATTGCGAATTGGAAATTTTAACCCGCGGTGAAACTTTGCGGGTCGGCATTCGCTTTTAACGCTATGCCCTATGCGCTATGCGTTCTTTCAACGAATTCCCTGACCGCCCGGCAAACATACTCGATCTGCTCTTCGGTCAGCTCCGGAAAGATCGGCAGCGACAGAATCTCGGCGGCCAGCCTTTCGGCCACCGGGAAATCACCGGCCGAATAACCGAGGTCGCGGTAAGCCTTCTGAAGATGAACCGGGATCGGATAGTGTATGCCGCAACCGATCCCCCGGGCGCTCAAATCGGCCAGCAGTTCGTCCCGGCGGGTGGAGCGGATCACGAAGAGATGATAGACGTGGCGGTTGCCCGGCGTTTCGGAGGGCGGGATCACGCCGGCGGAGTCCAGAAGCTCACGGTAACGATCGGCGTGGCGACGGCGGGCGTCATTCCATCCTGAAAGACGGGGCAGCTTGACGCCGAGAACGGCGGCCTGCATTGTGTCCAGGCGGCTGTTCCATCCCACGATGTCGTGATAATACTTGCGCGACTGCCCGTAGTTCCTGAACATCCGCGCCTGCCCGGCGACCTCTTCGTCGTCGGTGACGATGGCCCCCCCGTCCCCGTAGGCGCCCAGGTTCTTCCCCGGGTAGAAACTGAAGCATCCCGCCCTCCCCATCTTCCCGCAGCGGAGGCCCCGGTATTCGGCCCCGTGAGCCTGGGCGGCGTCTTCGATCACGACCAGGTGATACTCTTCGGCGATCGCCGCGATCGCGTCCATATCGGCGGACTGGCCGTAAAGGTGAACCGGGATGACCGCCTTGGTCCGGGGGGTAACGGCTTTCCTTACCGCCGACGGATCGATCTGGAAAGAATCTTCCCGGCAATCCACCAGGACCGGCCGCGCGCCCGCGTAGCTGATCGCGAGTACCGTGGCGATGTAGGTGTTGGCCGCCGTGATCACCTCGTCGCCCGGACCGATCCCGCAGGCTTTCAACGCCCACAGGAGGGCGTCGCATCCACTTCCGACCCCCACGCAGTATTTCGCGCCGCAGAATTCGGCGAAGGCCTCTTCAAACGCTTCCACTTCCTCCCCAAGTATGAACGCTCCTCGTTTCATAACACTCTCGACCGCCGGGATGATCTCCGAAGCGATATTCGCGTATTGCGTCTGCAGATCGACGAACGGTATCTTCATCATTTCTCCTTGGGCAGGCTTTTCATACTGCTTTCCTAAGATATCCCCGTTTTTCCAAACCTGTCGGAATAATCCGGTTTGAGTATGTGTAAGAGTACGTGTGAGAGTACGTGTAAGAGTATGGGATGGATAAGAGTTCACCTTCGACATTGGACATTGAGAATTGGGAGTTGGACATTCGCTTTTAACCCTGCGCGCTCTGCGCTTCGCGTCTTTTCCCCATCTCACTTCCTCAACCCCAGCTTCAGCAGAAATATCGGCCGCAGCAGCTTCCACCAGTCGATCCCCGGCCGGATCTTGGTATAGCCGAGCTTTTTCGGCGGGTAGATCTTGGTCACCGGGACCTCTTTTACCCGGTAGCCCAACGTTGCCGCCCGGTAGAGTATATAGGGTTCTAATTCGTAGGCGTTCAGCCACTCCTGATCGAGGTTGATCCTCGGGTCGGAGAAGATGCTCAGCCGGATGGCCCGGAAGCCGTTCGTGGTGTCGGTAAAGCGGCTTCCGGTCGCGAGGTTCATCAGCCAGGGATGAAGCCGGGTGGCCAGGCGGCGGTAGGCGGGCATTCCCCCGCTGGTTCCGCCGGCAAGATAGCGCGAACCCTGCGCGAGATCGCAACCGTCGGCGATCTCGCGAAGCAGCAGGGGTATCTCGGAAGGCCGGTCCTTGTCGTTCCCGGCCAGGATTACGATCACGTCAAAACCGTGGGAGCGGGCGTATTTGACGGCGGTCCGAATCGCAGCGCCGACACCATAACGCTTCTCGTGAGAGACCACCTCCACCCCCCGCCGCTCGACCTCCCGCCGGGTCTCATCGGTGGAGGCGTCATCCACGACGATGATCTTGTCCACCAGCCCGGGGGTGAAACGGTCCAGGACCCGTCCGATCTTCTCTCCCTCGTTGAACGCGACCGGTGCCGCCAGCGTCCTCACTGACCCAGCTCCGCGGGGGCGATCCCGGATTCGGTTGCCCGGTAACGCCGATCGCACTCCCGGCAGGATAATTGGGCTTTGTCAAGACCGCCTCCGCAAACACAGACGAATCCGGAAACCCGGGCCGGAACGCCGAGAACGAGCCCGAAATCGGGCACATCCTTCAGCACCAGGGCCCCGGCGGCGACCAGCGCGTAACGGCCGATGGTGACTCCGGCAAGGATCGTGGAGTTGGCCCCGATCGAGGCGCCCTCACGAACATTGGTCTTGGCCAGCCAATCCTTGGAGCGGTATCTTTCCGCGGCCGCCGGGTTGCGCGGGGAGCGGGGGCGGCGATCGTTGGTGAAGACGGCGTTGGGTCCGACGAAAACATAATCTTCCAGGATCACGCCTTCCCATATGCAGACGTTGTTCTTGACGGTCACACCGTCTCCCACCACGGCCCCGGCCTCGATAAAGGCGTGATCCCCGATGTTGCAGTCGCGGCCGATCTCGGCTCCCTTCATAACGTGGGCGAAAGCCCAGATCCTGGTGCCGTCGCCGACCGCGGAGGATTCGTTCAGCGCTCTCTGGTGAACGAAGACCTTATCCGCCATAGGCCACCTCGGTCATCCGGCCGCCATCGGCCAGGGAGCGGGAAGCGGCCTCCAGGATGTCGACCACCTCCGCCCCCTCTTTCGCCGAACCGCGGACGTCCTCCTGCTCGCCGAGACAGCGTTTGAAGAAAGCCAGCGACTGGGCCATAAGCGGCTCCCGGGAAGGAATCCGGGGAAGGATGACATCCCCCTCCCTCGACAACAGCTGAAACTCGCCGAAGGTACGGTAACGCGGCTCCCGGGTTACCTTCCGGTCATATACCGCCACCGGGCCGGGAGACCCGAGGTCGTCCCAGGTGATCATCTTATTTTCGCCCACCAGGGTGATCTGCCGGACTTTCTTGGGGTCGAGCCAGCTGACGTGAATATGGCCGAGCAGTCCGCCGGGATAGCGCAGCGTCAGGAAAACGATGTCTTCGAGAGAATCCTGAAGATACCTGCCGCCGACCGCCGCCGCCGATTCGGGTCGGCCGGCGGCCAGGTGATTGAGAATGTAGATATCGTGCGAAGCGAGGTCCCAGGCGGCGTTGACATCGTAGCGAAAAGGCCCCAGGTTGGTCCGGACGGCGCTTATGTAGTAAAGCTTCCCGGCCTCCCCGTTCCGGGCGGCGGCGGCCAGGTAATCTATCCCGGGATTGAAAAGAAAGACGTGGCCGACCATCAGCCTCCGGCGGTGCTTCTCCGCCAGCGCGGCCAGCTCCCAGGACTGGCCGCTGTCGGCGGCGAGCGGTTTTTCGCAGAGAACGTGCTTGCCCGCTTCCAGCGCGGCCTTGACCAACCGGTAATGGGTAGAAGTCGGCGTCGCCACCACCACCGCGTCTACGGCGGGATCGCCGATCACCCGTCCGGCGTCTTCGTGGGCTTCGACACCCGGATATGAATTAACTATGGAATCCCGCCGCGGTCCGTCCGGGTCGGCGACCGCCTTCACCCGGCAGCCGGGAATGCCGTTGAAGTTCCGAACGTGGTTAGGCCCCCAGCGTCCGACGCCAACAACCCCGACCGTCAACGTCTTCCCGCCCATTATTCTTCCTCTTTCGCGGAGAGTATGATCCGCGCGTCCACCACCCAGGCCTTATTCGCGTCCACCCGGAGCGGGTTGGCGTCAAGCTCGGAGATCTGCGGATAATCCGCCACCAACCGCGAAATCCGGCTGATGGCCCGCGCCAGCGCCGGAATATTCGCCGCCTCTTCGCCCCGGAATCCCTTGAGCAGCACCGCCGAACGGATCTCTTCGATCATCCCGGCCGCCTCGTCTTCCGAAACCGGAGCCGCCCGGAAAACAACGTCCTTGAAAACCTCGACGAATATTCCGCCCAGGCCGAACATCACCACCGGCCCGAACTGGGGGTCGCGGCTGGAGCCGATTATCACCTCCCGGCCGGTGGGGATCATCTTCTGAACCAGGATACCCCGGATCTCGGCCCCGGAATCGTAATCCGCGGCGTTTTTTCTGATCGCGTCCCAGGCTTCCCGAAGCTCGGCTTCCCCGGAAATACCGACCTTGACCCCGCCGGCGTCGGATTTGTGTATTATCTGGGGGGACATAATCTTGAGCACCACCGGCCAGCCCGCTTCGGAAGCGAAGGCAACCCCGTCTTCCGGCGACTCCGCCAGGATTGCCGGGGCCACGTCAAGCCCGTATTCGGCCAGAATTTCCTCGGCTTCGTACTCGAGCAGGAACTCGCGGCCTTCTTTCAAACATCTTTCGATGACGGCGCTGATGTTCATTGCCGGCCCCTTGCCCGCCCGGCCCGTCTCAATCGGCCGTATTCATACATCGCCTTCATGGTCCAGGCGGCCATCTTCACGTCGAAGAAATTGGGGATTCCGTTCTCAAGCAGGTGCCGGATTCCGTCCTGGCTGATCATCCCCCCCATAAAGGCGGCCAGGACGGGCCGGTTGTATTTTTGTTGCAGCTCCACCACCAGGCGCGCGTCGCCCATATTGTCGGTAACCGCCTGCAGGGTCTGAATGACGATCACGCCGTCGTAGGCGTCGGAGGTCAGTATCTCTTCCAGGACGGCGCGATAACGGTCGGGGCCGGCGTCGCCCACCAGGTCGAAGGGGTTGTTGCGCGACCAGGCCGGGTGCATCAGTCCGGTCCGGTCCAGACGCGAAATCATCTCCGGCGGCGCGTCCGGTAGTTCCAGCCCGGCTTCCTGGCAGTAGTCGGCGCACATCACCCCGCACCCACCGCCGTTGGTGACGATGGCGATCCGGTTGCCTTCCAGGGCCGGCTGTTCGGCCAGGGCCCGGCTGACCGCCAGCATTTCGGTCAGGTTATCGGCCGCGATCACCCCGGCCTGCCGGAATACCCCCTGGTAGATCCGGTAGCTGCCCGACAGGGAGCCGGTATGAGAGGAGACCGCTTTCACCCCCTTGGGCGAGCGGCCCGCCTTCATAGCCACGATCGGCTTGATCGGTGAAACCCGCCGCGCCGTCTCCAGAAAATAACGCCCGTCCCGAACGCCTTCGAGATAAAGCGCGATGGCCCGGGTATGGGGGTCGCGAGCGGCCCAGGCCAGCAGATCGGGGACGTCGACATCGGCCTTGTTGCCGTAGCTGACAATGGCGCTGAATCCGTATTCCTCCTTCAACGCCCAGTCGATGACGCTGTCGACCAGGGCTCCCGACTGGCTGAAGAACGCCACCGCGCCGGCACGGGGAAGAGTCGGACCGAAACTGGCGTTGAGTTTGTTGGGGGGGTAGAAAAGCCCGAGGCAGTTGGGGCCGATGATCCGGATGCCGGCTTCGCGGGCGATCTTGAGGAATTTTTCCTGGAGTTCGGAACCGTCCTTGCCGGCTTCCTGAAAGCCGGCGGTCAGCACGATCGCGGCCTTCACGCCCTTGCGGGCGCATTCGGCCATCACCTTGGGAACCACTTTCGGGGGAACCGCGATCACCGCCAGATCCACCGGACCTTCCACGTCAAGAACCGAGGGGCGGCAGCGCACGCCCAGGATCTCGCTCTCCTTGGGATTGATGGCGTGGATATCGCCCCTGAAACCCTCCAGTCCCTCCCGGTGAAAGACCCCGCCCTCCACCAGGCTTTTCAGAACGCCGAAGCCGACCTTGCCGGTTTTCCGGGAAGCCCCGATAACGGCCACGCCCCGCGGCGTGAAAAACGGCTGCAGCTGATCGTGGATCTTGTCGATATCGGAAACCATCCTCAAACCTCATTCCTCAAACCATCTCATTTAGGGTATTATATTGATCGGGGATAGGGATTCCAAGACAATAGTTTATCCACCCCCGATTCTGGAATACTCCGCGTCCGGAGTGTCCGGGGCGTAGCGCAGCCAGGTTCAGCGCGTCTGCTTTGGGAGCAGAAGGTCGGCGGTTCGAATCCG